>NZ_JBVVOZ010000008.1:0-237582 GCF_055807395.1 Bradyrhizobium sp. Kon10
CTCCGATTGCCGCTTAGCCTCATCCTGAGGAGACCGCGAAGCGGTCGTCTCGAAGGACGAGGCGCGCGCTCACACCGTCCAAAATGCCACATGCGACTGCCCTGCCCCGCAAGCGAGGTGAAGTGAGCCCTCACGTCGTCCTGAAGCGCAGCACGCCGTCCTGTGTCTCGGCTGTGAGCCTGCCCTCGACGATCATGTAGTTGACGTGTGCGACCAGTTCGCCGGCGGCAAAGCCCATCTGGTGTTCGTCCAGCACATGCTTGTTGAACACCACCGGCACCAATGCGCGCGAGGTCTGCGGCACCTCGCGGCAGGCTTCCGCGATCAGGCGGCAGCGCTCCTCGTGGTGATCGGCGAGCTGCTTGATGCGGGTCTTCAGCCCGTAAAACGGGACCCCATGTCCGGGCAGGACCAGCAAATCATAGGGCAGCGTCGTGGTGAGGCTCGCAAGCGAGGCCAGATATTCGCCGAGCGAATTCTGGTCGGGCTCGACTGCCCAGACGCTGACATTGGGCGAGATCTTGCTCAGCACCTGGTCGGCGGAGAGGAACAGCTTGTCGTCGGCGCAATACAGCATCACCTGGTCGAGCGCGTGCCCGCCGCCGGTGATCACCTTGAAGCGACGCGCGCCGATCACGACCTCGTTGCCATGCGAGATGCGGCGGTAGGATGGCGGCAACACGGAGACCCGCTTGAGATAATCCTGGCCGCGGCCCAGCAGTTTTTCGGTGAGCGACTCGTCCATGCCGTGGCGGCGGAAGAACAGCCGCTGCGCCTCGCGCCGTTCCTCGGTGCCGCGGTTCTGGTGATAGACCGATTGCAGATACTCGACCTGCGACATCACCAACGGGCAATTGAACCGCTCGACGATCCAGCCCGCGAGGCCGACATGGTCGGGATGCGAATGCGTCACGATCAGCCGCGTGATGTGAACGCCCTTCAGCGGACCGTCGAACAGTTTTGTCCAGGCCTCGATCGACTCTTCGTTGCCGAAGCCGGCATCGACCATCGCGTAGCCGTCGCCGTCGGCGAGCAGGTAGATGTTCACGTGGTTGAGGCGGAACGGCAGCTTCAGCCGCGCCCACAACACGCCGGGCCGCACCTCCACGACCTCTTCGGGACCGGGATGCTGCTCCCAAGGGTAGCGCAGGGCCTCGGCGGAGGACTGCGCGATATCGGTTTTTGCGTTCATGCCACCGGCTTAAACCCGCTCGCCACGGCGCGCCAGCCGAAAAAGGACGCTAAAGCGGCCCGCATAGCCGTCATTCCGGCAGTTTTCCGTAGCCCGGATTTCGCCGCGCTCCATTCCCGGCTACAGGTCCGATATCGTGGTTAAGCGGCGGTCGAGGCTGAACCTCACTGGTCTCGACCGCGGTGATCGATCCAGCCGTAGGTATAGATGGAAATATCTGGAGATCCGGTCGTCCCGTACGCGCGCCAACGGATCTGTGCTGACGTCGTGGTGTGCTTGTTGAAATCTCCCGTCAGAATTTATTACTATTACGGTGACAGTGCACTAAATTGACGCCGGCCCGGTTCGGCTGGCATGATGCGGCATGGCTCGTCTTGCTCGTGTCGTCATCCCCGGCCATCCCCACCATGTCACCCAGCGCGGCAATGGCCGGGCGCGCACGTTCTTTGAGGACGGCGACTATGCGCTGTATCGCGAGCTGCTTGCCGAAAATTGCAAAGGCGCCGGGGTCGAGGTGTGGGCCTGGTGCCTGATGCCCAACCACGTGCATCTCATCCTGGTGCCATCCGATCCCGACGGGCTGCGCCGTGCGCTGGCCCGCGTGCATCGCAGCTATGCCGGAACCATCCAGGCGTATTACGGTGACAGTGCACTAAATTGACGCCGGCCCGGTTCGGCTGGCATGATGCGGCATGGCTCGTCTTGCTCGTGTCGTCATCCCCGGCCATCCCCACCATGTCACCCAGCGCGGCAATGGCCGGGCGCGCACGTTCTTTGAGGACGGCGACTATGCGCTGTATCGCGAGCTGCTTGCCGAAAATTGCAAAGGCGCCGGGGTCGAGGTGTGGGCCTGGTGCCTGATGCCCAACCACGTGCATCTCATCCTGGTGCCATCCGATCCCGACGGGCTGCGCCGTGCGCTGGCCCGCGTGCATCGCAGCTATGCCGGAACCATCCAGGCGCGACGCAAGCGCAGCGGACATTTCTGGCAAGGGCGGTTCGGCGCCGTCGCCATGGACGAACAGCATCTCGCGGCGGCGCTACGCTACGTGTCGCTCAACCCGGTGCGGGCGCGGCTGGTCGCGCGGGCGCAGGATTGGCGCTGGTCGAGCGCGCGCGCGCATCTGCGCGGCAAGGACGATGGCCTGACCGCGCTGGCGCCGATCCGCGATCGCTTCCCGGACTTCGCCGATCTGCTGGCAACCGAACCGGAGGCGGATCTGTTCGGCGCACTGCGTGCCGCAGAGAGCATCGGCCGACCGCTGGGAGACAGCCGCTTCATCGCCCGCATCGAGCGCCAGACCGGGCGTCTCCTCAAGCCGGCCAAGCGCGGGCCCAAGCCGTCGGCACCGGAGGACGATTGAGCTCTGGCGGTAATTAAGTGCACTGTCACCGTAATTCCGTAATTCTAGCGGGTATCCTAGCAACACTACTGGACTGCACCCCGTAAGTGAGAGACGGGTTGCAGCGACAGTGCGCGCAACAATCGACAGAAGCTTTTCCTAATCAAGGCCTGCTAGGTGAGGACGGCGCGCGACTTAGAATTCGTACGCTCCCAGGATCGACGCGCGCTGGCGCCGTTTCGACATCGGGGTGTGCGATCGCTGTGCTCCCAAGCTGGATTGCAAGCGCCTCACGAATCCAGCGGGGCCAGCTATCCAAATCCGATCCTGGTTTCACTGCTAGGGTGGTGTTGCTGACTGCGGTGGATGACGGCGATACTTTGATCATGGCAATCTGTGCTCCGACATAAAAAAACCCGCGGCGGACTGCTCCGCGCGGGTGTGACGAACTTTCGATTTTGCCATTCTGCCAGTGTTTTGCCCGACGAGTCAACGACGCACGCGCGCAGCCGATGCGTGTCGCCGGCCGAGGAGCATTAGTCCAATGAGTTCAGTGCCCCGGCTACTGTGCATGGGGTTGTTTTCGATTTTTTTGCAGAAGGGCGGCTCCCGGCCCGGCAAAGGAGGGAGGGAGCCCGCGGATCAACTTCGGTGTTCTCGGGCTTTTCCTGTTCTGATGTCCTCAGTCCGGATTACGCTTCGTAGCGCAATCCGGGCTGCGGAACGGCGCTTACGCCGCCCGCATGTTGTTGAGGAACGCGTCGATCTCCCCGCGCAGCATGTCGGCCTCGCGGCGGAGCGCATCTGATGCGCCCAGCACCTCGCTGGCCGCAGCACCCGCTTCGGCCGAGGCCGTCGAGACGCCGACGATGTTGCTCGAGACCTCGCTGGTGCCGCCGGCCGCATGCTGGATGTTGCGGGCGATCTCCCGGGTGGCCGCGCCCTGTTCCTCGACGGCCGCTGCAATCGTCGTGGTCACGTCGTTGATCTCGCCGATGATGCGGCCGATGCCCTGGATGGCGCCGACGGCAGAGGTCGTGACCTGCTGCATGCTGGCGATCTGGGTACGGATTTCCTCCGTCGCCTTGGCGGTCTGGCTGGCGAGGCTCTTCACCTCGGAGGCGACCACCGCGAAACCGCGGCCGGCTTCGCCCGCGCGCGCCGCCTCGATGGTGGCGTTGAGCGCGAGCAGATTGGTCTGCGACGCGATGGTCTGGATCAGGTCGACCACGACGCTGATGCGGCTCGCGCTGTCGGCAAGCGTCTGCATCGTGGCGTCGGTGGCGCCGGCCTCGTCGACCGCCTTCCTGGCGATCGCGGCCGAGGTCACCACCTGCTTGCTGATCTCCTCGATCGAGGACGACAGCTGCTCGGTGCCGGATGAGACGGTCTGCACGTTGACCGAGGTCTCCTCGGCGGCCGAAGCCACCGCATTCACCAGCGCGTTGGACTGGTCGGCTGTGGTCGACATGCTCTGTGCGGTCGACTGCATCGAGTTGGCCGACTGCGCGAGATTGTCGAGTGCGGACCGCATCGCGCCCTCGAACTCGGCGATTTTCGCCTCCATATGCGCGGCCCGCTCGGCCTTGGCGACACGATCCTTGTCCTGCTCGCTCGCAAGCGCCCGGGCCTCGATCATGCTGTCGCGGAACACGGTCAGCGTCTCCTTCATCGCGCCGATCTCGTCATTTTGCCTGGAGCGGACGATCTCGGTGTCGAGGTCGCCGGCCGAGAGCAATTGCATCGCGCGCTGGAGCTCGCGGATCCGCCGCAGGATGCTGCGGCCGACATAGAGCCAGACGAACAGCGCCGAGCCCACCAGCGTCAGCGCACCCAGCGCCAGCATTGCCGTGGTCGCGAGCGATATCTCCTGCCGTGCCTGGAAGGTCGACGCGTTGGTCTCCTTCTGCACGCCGTCGACGAGCTGCTGCACGCTGATGCCGAGGCCGACATTGAGCTTGCGGGTCTCGTCCAGAATGGTCTGGCCGTAGTCGATCGAGTCGAGCTCCTTCTGCCGGATCTTGAACACGCCGGTCTTGCCCTCGCCGAAGGCGAACAGTTTCTGGATGGTATCGCGCACCGCCTGCATCGAAGGGATGTTCGGCAGGTCCTCGAGGTTCGACTTGACGCGATCGCGCGTCGTCTTGAACTCCTTCTCGATCGCCTCCAGCGTGTCGCTGTTGTTGGCCGAAAGCGCCGCCATCATGTCGGCGGCCATCAGATTGCCGTTGGCCGAGACCGTCGAGATCTGGGCGACCGTGCGGGCCGCTTCGGTGGCATCGTCCGCGGCGAGGTCGACGGCGCCGAGGATGGCGTTCAGCCGCGTCTGCGTATCCAGCATCGCGGGGCCGGCCGCGCCGACGAAGGCGAGCTGCGCCTTGCGCAGCGCTTCATACTGCTTGTCGTGCAGTGCGCCGGTGTCGAGCCGCTCGCGTGCGGCCGATACCAGGCTCTGCGTCGCCTCGTCGATGCTCTTGGCGTTGTCGCGGAGCGCGGTCGCGATCTGCTTGTCGGCGCCGAGCTCGATGATCTCGCCGAGCTTGGCCATGGCGAGCTGCTGGATCTCCTGCACCTTCTTGGTGCGCTCGTTCAGCGCCTCGTCGGTGGGCGACGCCAGCACGCCCGGACCCTGCGCGGCGAGCGTTGCGCTTTGCGAGGCGAGTTGAAGGCTTGCGGAGAGCCGCGGAATGTCGCGGCCGCTCAGATCCATCATGGTCGAGCCCAGATGGTTGAACACCAGGCCGGCGCCGGCTGCGATCACCAGGGCCATACCCGCGATCACCGCGAAGGCCGCGAACAGGCTACCGCGCAGGCCCATTTTCGGCATTTTGAAACGAGGCTTGAAACGACCAAGGCTCAGACGGATCGCCATCGAAATTCCCCCACACCCGCACTCTCTTGTTTTCGGCGCGGAGTATGTCCGGGGCGGGTTAAAAAATCGCAAGTTGCCCAATTGCTTGTGCCAGTTCCGCAGAACGAAAAAAGCACAACGAAAAAAGAAAGGGCCGGCAAACGGGGCCGGCCCTTGATGGTGAACAGATCGTGACGCGCGATCAGTAGCGCGCGACGGTCGAGTTTGCCCAGTTGAAGCGGTAGTTGACGCCCGCCTTGATGGTGTGGTCGTCGGTGGTGAAGTTGCCGGTGCCTGCCAGCGGGCCGCCCGTGAAGTGCGCGTCGCCGAAATTGTAATACTGGTACTCGGCCTTGGCCGACCAGCTCGGGGCGAACATGTACTCGAGGCCGGCGCCGACGGTGTAGCCGTTGCGGTGATCGCCAGTGATGACGAAGGCGGCCGGCACGCCGCCGACGGTCACCTTCTCGTTGTTGTCGGAATAGGCGTAGCCGCCCTTCACGTAGAGCAGGCCCGGACCCCAGGTGTAGCCGACCCGGCCGGTGATCGAGCCGAGGCCGCGCTGGTCGTTGGTGTAGGCGACACCGCCCGGGAACACCGCGCCGACATTGCCGGAGAGCCAGGAATACTGGGCTTCGGCGCCCACCACGAAGTTCGGGTTGAGCTGCCAGTCCGCGCCGGCCTGCAAGCCGCCGAGGAAACGGCCGTTGCCGTTGTTGCCGGTGGAGAGGCCGTTGAAATTGTTGTCGCTGGAGAACGCGCCGCCGACATGCGCACCGATATAGAATCCGGTCCAGTTGTAGATCGGCGCGGCATAGGCCGGCGCAGCCTTGTTGTAATAGGGCCGGGCACCGAGATCGGCGCCGACGGCCGGCGCAGCCGCGCCCAGCACGAGCAGCGCCGCGGTCGCAAACAGAATCTTCTTCATAGTCTTGAACTCCAACACTTTGTCCCCGGCAGGCGCGCTTTCAGCGCCGTCGTTGGTTTTGCAGATAGCTCGCTTTTGACGAAAATGCTGTCACATCCATGGCACGGCGGCCCCCAACCTAACTTGTTGGGCTGCAAATGCTTTTTGTGCTTAATGGCCGCTTAAGAAATGCTGAAGGAAGACTTAATTCGAGAGGCGTCGCGTAACCTGCGCGCGGCTTTCATTAACCAAGACGCCGCCGCGCCTCGTCGCGCATCTGCTCGCGGAACGCCGCGCGCTTTGCGGGCCGGTCTTCCTCGCGCACGTCGTGGCGGTCGAAGACGTCGAATTTCTCCATGATCGGATAGCGCTCGCTCGCCATCGCGAGCACTTGAAGCACTTTGGTCGCCGCCACGGTCGGACCGCTCACTTCCCAGCGCCTGATCGTGACGGCGCCGGTCGCCGCCGGCAGGCCACACAGCTTTGCCATGTCGGCGACCGTGAGCTCCCGGCCGAGCACCTCGGACAGGTCGGCCCGCAATTGCTTCAGTTCAGTGCCCGTCATCTCACCTCGATACGCGACGTCGTCGAGGTGAATGCAGTAACGCTGATTCGGGTCGATCCGAAGGCAGACATGATCGTGCTAGTGTGTCCGCGCCGGTCGAGCGTCAGCGAAGGAAATCGCAGGCCCGTGTTCAAGCTGCCCCTGTCGGGAGATGTCGTTCAATCCATTTATCCGAAGCGGCAGTGATGCTCGGCTTGTCGGCATTCGGCACATTTCCGCACAGATGGCGTTGTAAGCTCGGCGTCTACGGAGGCTGTCCGGCCAATGGACGCCTCGCATCAGGAAAGGATGAGCCATGACGGCAACCAGGCTCGCCATCGCGGCGTGCATCACCATCGGGCTGGTGGTGGCCCCCTTTGCGGCTGAAGCCAAGCGGCACAGATCCAGCAGGCATTCGACGACGACCGTCGTGGCCCCAACCTATAGAAGCCCCGGAGTGACCGCGCCGCAGCCCGGCGCCTACGGGTCGTCGGGCCAGTCGGTCGGGACGGTTACGGCACCTTCGATCGGAACTTATAACTGGCCATCTGTCGGCGTGACCAACTCAGTCCCGACCTGGAGCAACACCAACCCGCCCGTCAGATGAGGAGAGACCCGCGGTCTCTCACCTCAGGCGCCTCGGCCGCCCTGCTGACCCATCACGCAGCCCCATCCAGCCAGCCGTTCGGCTGGATACTGGGTCATCCACTCCGCGAACTGCGGCGCGCCCATCAGGCAGGACTGCATCGAGACATCGGCGAAGTCCGACGTGGTGACGATCTGCTCGTGACAACTCGCCGGTGAGGCAAGATTGCAGAGCACGGCAATGATCTTGATCACGCGAGGTTGCCCCTGTCGTTCTGGCGCGCACTGGCTCCGCCCGGCTGCTCGCCGGCCGGATCAGTCGACGGGAAAATGCTGTCATAAATCGCACGCGCTTCCTGAATGAGGCGAATGCGCTCGCGCTCGGATTTCGAGACAAACTGAATAATCTGGCCCATGTCGGCTCCAATAAATCCTCGATCCATCATGAGATGATGGAAATCATTCTATTCGTATGTGGGGTGCCGGCTCGGGCCGCGCAGCCGCGCAGGCGGTCACGAGGGATAAAAAGCTCGTGACTATTCCGTTCCTGGGGCGGAGCGGGATACCTTGACGATGTGCCGATCATCTATCCGCCCGGACGCGCTTCGCAGCATCGTGATGAAGTGTTGAGCCCCACGTCGGGGCGGCATGGGGGCACATTTTCGCGCGGGTGGAGTTGTCAGTTTACTCAGTGCACGAGTGGTTCGCCTTGACGAACGGCCGTCGCGATTGAGAGATCGCACCCGAGAGGATCAGCCATGACAAGAACGAAACGCTCCATTGCGGCACTCGTCGCGCTCGGATTCGCTGCTGCACCGTCCGCTGTGAACGCGCAAACGTCGGGGACGCCTGCACAGAGCAGCACCAGCGGGCGCACCGGAGCACCGGTACAGCAAGGGACGTTTGGAAGTTCTGGGCAGACTGTCGGGACGGTGACGGCGCCGTCGGTCGGAACGTCCAATCAGCCCTCCGTCGGTGTGACCAATTCAGTCCCGACCTGGAACAACACGAATCCTCGGACCAAGTAGAGCCGCGACCAGCTGACCTACGCTGCCGGCGCGCGTTCCTTCTGTCCCGGCACCGCTGCCAGCAGCTCGCGTGTATAGGGATGCTCGGGCATTGCGAAGAGCTGAGCCGTCGGCTTCATCTCGACAATAACGCCACGCTGCATGACCGCGATGCGGTCGCAGATTTGCGCCGCCACGCGAAGATCATGGGTGATGAACAGCATCGAGAGGCCGAGGCGTGCCTTGAGGTCTTCGAGCAGCCTCAAGACCTGTGCCTGTACGGAGACGTCGAGCGCGGAGACGGCTTCGTCGGCGACGATGATCTCGGGCTCCAGCGCGAGTGCGCGTGCGATGCCGACGCGCTGGCGCTGGCCGCCGGAGAATTCATGCGGATAGCGGTCGAGCGCGCCGGCGTCCAGCCCGACCATCTTGAGGAGATCGCGGGCGCGCTCGAACGCCATTCTTGGATCTGTACCGGCCGCGATCGGGCCGTCGGCAATGATGTGGCCGATCTTGCGGCGCGGATTGAGCGAGGCGAACGGATCCTGAAAGATCATCTGGATGCGATGGCGCTCGGCTCGCAGCGCCTTGCCCGCGAGCCGGGTGAGATCGGTGTCGCCGATCCGCACCGTACCGCGGTCGGCTTCGATCAGCCGCATGACGAGACGGGCCACCGACGATTTGCCGGAGCCGGATTCACCGACCAGGCCGAGCGTCTCACCCTTGAGGATCGTGAAATTGACTTCGCGTGCGGCATCGACGCGGCGGTCCTCGCGAAACCAGCCGCCGGAGGTGACGTAGGTCTTGTCCAGCCCGATCACCTCGACGGCCTTGGCCCGATCGTCGAGCGGCGCGCGCGCCGGCGGGTCCATGGTCGGCACGGCGGCGAGCAGCGCCTTGGTGTAGTCGTGCTGCGGATTGTTGAAGACGGCGCTGGCCGGGCCTTCCTCGACGACCTTGCCGTGCCTGAGCACCACGACCTGGTCGGCGATGTCGGCGACCACGCCGAAATCGTGGGTGATGAACATCACCGCCATGTTGCGGTTGCGCTGAAGGTTGCGGATCAGCTTGAGGATCTGCGCCTGCGTCGTGACATCGAGCGCGGTGGTCGGCTCGTCTGCGACCAGCACGGCCGGTTCGAGCGCGAGCGCCATTGCGATCATGGCACGCTGGCGCTGGCCGCCGGAGAGCTGGTGCGGATAAGCGCGCACGATGCGCTCGGGGTCGGGCAGGCCGACCTCGCGTGCCAGCGACAGGGCCTTGGCGCGGCGCTCCTTCGGCGTGAGCAGGCCGTGGGCCTCGAACATCTCGGCCATCTGGTCGCCGATCCGCATCAACGGATTGAGTGCGGTCATCGGCTCCTGGAAGATCATCGCGAGCCGGCGGCCGCGCAAATCGCGCCAGCCGTTGTCATCGAGCTTGAGCAGGTCGCGGCCTTCGAACTGGATCTCGCCGGAGGCGATGTCGACCGTATCAGGCAGCAGGCCCATCAGCGCATGCGCGCACATCGATTTGCCGGAGCCGGACTCGCCAACGACGCAGACGATTTTGCCCGGTCGCAGATCCAGCGAGACGCCGTCGACCGCGAAAGGACGTTCGGCGCCTTTGGGCAGTGCGATCCGCAAGTTCGTGATGGAAACGGCGGGCGGCGCGGTCATGATCAGCGCCCCTCCCGCGACAGCCGCGGATTGAGCGCGTCGTTGAGGCCTTCGCCGATCAGGTTCAGGCCGAGCACCGAGATCAGGATGGCGACGCCGGGAAACACGGTGATCCACCAGGCCTGGCGGACCACGGTGCGGCCGGCGCCGACCATGTAGCCCCAGGAGATCAGATTGGGATCGCCGAGGCCGAGGAACGACAGCGAGGATTCCAGCAGGATCGCGGTCGCGACCATCAGCGAGGCCAGCACGATCACCGGCGACAGCGCATTGGGCAGGATCTCGCGCAGGATGATCCAGCTGTTACTCTGGCCGGTCACCACGGCCGCCTGGACATATTCCCGCGTCCGCAGCGACAGCACTTCGCCACGGACGAGGCGGGCGACCGGCGGCCAGCTCACCACCGCGATCGAGGTCACGATCGAATAGATCGAGGGCTGCAGGATCGCGACCAGCACGATCGCGAGCGCGAAGCTCGGAATGGTCTGGAAGAATTCGGTGAAGCGCATCAGGGCGTCGTCGACCCGGCCGCCGAAATAGCCGGCCATCGCGCCGATCGGTACGCCGACGATCAGCGCCACCAACGTCGAGATGAGGCCGACCAGCAGCGACACCCGCGCACCGAAGATCATGCCGGCAAAGATGTCGCGGCCGAGCGCGTCGGTGCCGAGCGGCACGGTCGAGAGCGTGAAGGGCGGCAGGAAAGGCCGCTGCACCATCCGCCAGGGTGAGTTCGGGAACAGCAGCGGCCCGAACACCGCGACTGATATCGCGAGCAGCAGGATGACGAGGCCGATGACACCGCTCGGACTCTTCAGCATCGATTTCCAGAAATGTTTCATGTGGCGTATTCGATGCGCGGATCGACCAGTCGATAGACCAGGTCGGTGATGAGGTTGAAGATCAGGACCATGACCGAGCAGGTCACGAACACGCCGAGCAGCAGATTGTAATCCCGCTGCAACAGCGCGTCGTACATCAGACGCCCGATGCCGGGCCAGGCGAACACGGTTTCGGTGATGACGGCGCCGCCGATCAGCGTGCCGGCATGCACGCCGGCAAGCGTCACGACGGGGAGCAGCGCGTTGCGCAGCACGTGGCGGCGCTGGATCACGGCGTCGGAGAGGCCCTTGGCGCGCGCGGTCTTGACGAAGTCGAGCCGCTGCACCTGCAGCATCGAGGCACGCGTCATGCGGGTGTAGGTCGCCATGAAGAACAGGCCGAGCGTCATCGCGGGCATGATCAGATGCTTGGCGACGTCGATGATATGGGCAAGGCCGGTGAGGTTGGCGCCGACGGTCTCGTAGCCGAAGCTCGGCAGCCAATCGACCGTGACCGAAAACAGCAGGATTCCCATCAGCGCCACCCAGAAGATCGGCATGGCGTAGAAGATCAGTGCAAACACGGTGATGGCGGTGTCGAGGAAAGTTCCGGCAAAACGCGCGGCGAAGGTGCCGAAGAGGACGCCGAGGACGAGCGAAATCGCGAATGCCGTGAGCGTCAACAGCAGCGTCGCCGGCAGCCGTTCCATGATCAGCTTCGACACCGGCGCCTGCTGGCGGAACGAGAAGCCGAGGTCGAGATTAGCGATGCCCTTGATATAGATGAAGAGCTGCTCGGGCAGCGGCTTGTCGAGGCCGAACTTTTCCCGCAATTGCTGGACGAAGACTTGGTCACTGGCGCCGGCCTCGCCGGCCATCACGACGGCGGGGTCACCGGGCGCCAGCCGGATCAGGAAGAAATTGAGAACGACGATCGCGAGCAGCACGATCACGCCTTTCACGACACGTTGAGCGACGAAGGAGAGCATGATCAAATAGGGATGAAGTCGGGGTGGTCGCGGCCGCGGCGACGGTGCGCTCCCTCTCCCGCTTGCGGGGGAGGGCAGGGGAGGGGGTGCTTCCGCAGAGGGATTGCCAGGAGGAGAGAACCCTCACCCGCTACGCTCTTCGAGCGAAGCGACCTCTCCCGCAAGCGGGAGGGGTAAGGGGAGTTCGGAGCGCACGCCCTCACTTCTCGAGCCATGCGTCCTTGAAGCCGTCATTGACCCCGATCCCCGTGGTGATCAGGTTCTTGACGTTGCAACGCATGATGGTCGGGAATTGCAGCTCCAGCATCCAGGCCACCGGCACGTCCTCGACCAGGATCTTTTGCGCCTTCTCGTAGATCTCCTTGCGCTTGGAATCCGGCGTTGCGACCGCGCCGTCGGCGAACAACTTGTCGATCTCGGGATTGGAGTAGCCCTCGACATTGTTGAAGACCTGGCCCTTGGCGATGGCGCTGGAGACGTAGTTGCGGCCGACGCCGAGGGCTGGATCGCCATATTGGTAGAGATAGGTGAAGGCGATGTCGTAGTCCCAATCGCCGATCTTCTGGTTGCCGCCGGCAACGTCGGTCGAGATCGTCTCGATGTTCATGCCGACATCCATGAGATTCTGCTTCACGGCCTCGCCCCAGCGCTGCCAGGTCTCGCCGTAAGCGAGCGGCAAGATGCGGATCTTCTCGCCCTTGTAGCCGGCTTCCTTCAGCAGCGCCTTGGCCTTCGCGGGATCGTAGGGATATTTCGGCACGTCGTCGGTGTAGTATTTGATGGTCGAGGCCGACGGGCCCGTCGCGACCTTGCCGAGCCCGTTCCAGATCACGTCCTTGGCGAAATCGCGGTCGATCGCGTACATCACCGCCTGTCGCACCCGCTTGTCCGCGAGCGGACCCTGGCGATTGTTGAGCCACAGCCAGGCCAGCGGCGAGAAGAACTCCCAGCCCGCGCCGGTGACGCAGGTGTCCTTCAGCTTCGAGAGCCGCGGCACGTCGAAATTCTCGACCGAGCCGCCGGGCAGCACGTCGACCTTGCCGGTCTCGTAAGCCACCGAGCGCGCGGCGGCGTCGGGGATGACCTGCCAGTAGATATCGTCGAGATAGGGCTTTCCCTTCTCGTAGTAGTTCGGATTCTTGACCAGGCGGATGAACGAGCCCTTCTGCCATTCCTTGAACATGAAGGGGCCGGTGCCGACCGGCGCGTTGTTGTAGGGGTTGGTCTTCCAGTCGGTGCCCTCATAGAGATGTTTCGGCACCATCGGCATCGAGCCGACCTCGAAGATGCCGAGGAACGGCCCGAATGGCTGCTTCAGCGTGAACACCACGGTGTAATCGTCGGGTGCCTCGACCTTGTCGACCTGCACCAGATTGTTGCGGGCACGCGCGTGGGTCTGCTTCAGCATCTCGATCGAGAACAGCACGTCGGCGGATGTGAAGGGTTTGCCGTCGTGCCAGGTCACGCCCTTCCTGAGCTTGAACGTGTAGGTCTTGGCGTCCTCGCTGATGCTCCAGCTCTCCGCGAGTTCCGGCTGCGGCTCGAGCTTGGGGCTGTAGCGCAGCAGGCCTTCGAAGATGTTGCCCGATACCATCTGGATCGGGCCGTTCTGGACCATCGCAAGCATCAGGCTCGGCGGCTCGGGCTGGATCACGGCGTTGATCGCGCCTCCCATTTTCGGCTCTTGCGCCAGCGCCGAGGCGGTGACGCCGCAAGCCAGAAGGACACCAAGCAACACTCGTTTCGGCATGTCGTATCTTTCTCAAGCGAGACCAGCCGTAACCGCTTCGCAACGTCCTCGCGCGCGAAGCGACGGCCGGCCCATCCCAGTCTCCATCCAGCATCGAGGCTCACATGGTCTCGTTCTGCGCCGCAAGATGAAAGTCTCGACAGTGTTCGCACAAAAAATGTACAGCGCGTCCTGTTTTCACTTGATTCATTGTCCCGTGATGGAGACAAGTCCGCCATGGACAATGCCACGCGCTCCGAACGCTCGCGCAACGCCGCGCTCGAAGCCGCGATCAGGGTCATTGCGCGCGACGGACCCGGCCGGCTGACGCTCGATGCCATCGCGCGCGAGAGCGGTCTCAGCAAGGGCGGCGTCATGCACTGTGGCGGGAATCCGGCGATCGCCTCAAGCTCAAGGGCTGCCTGATCAAGCTGCTACGCCAGACCCAGACATGGCAGCAGACCCTCGACGCCCAGCCCGGCCAGCTCGTCGGCCTGACCGGCGATCTCAATGGCCCCCGCGCCGACAAGGAATAGGCACAAGTGCCGCTAGTGAAACCGATGCAGGCCAAAGCCAAATAGCGCGCGCGGCGCCGATTACGCCATCCCTGCCCGCCGAAACCCTTCGAGATGCCGAGATGCACGCTGAACATGTGGCTCGCCGCCAGCACGGATATCGGCCGCCGTTTCGGTTGGATTGCCAACGAGCTGCCCCTCTCCGTCATTGTGAGCAAGCGGCGAAGCGAAGCATATGTGGCGATAGGTGGTTGTTGATTGCTCCGCCGGACATCTCGCGTAATCTGCATCCTCCGCAAAGCTCTAACCACGAAGAAACGCCCATGCCCGCCTTTTCCGCTTCGACCACCGTGCTCGATTCCATTCTGTTCCGCGACGCCTTCGGCACGCCGCAGATGCGCGAGGTGTTTTCCGACGTCGCTTTGGTGGCACGTTACGCCGAGGTCGAAGTGGCACTGGCGAAGGCGGAGGCTCGATGCGGCGTGATCCCGCGGGACGCCGCCGAGCAGATCGCGGCGCGGACTGACGTGAGCGCATTCGATTTCGAGCTGTTGCGGCAGGAGACCGACGTTGTCGGCTATCCGATCCTGCCGCTGGTGCACCAGATGGTGAAGCAATGCGGCGAGGCCGGCCGCTACGTGCATTGGGGCGCGACCACGCAGGACATCATGGACACCGCCGTGGTCCTGCAGCTGCGCGCAGCGTTCGAAATCATCGAGAAGGATCTCGCCGAGCTCCGCAACATCCTGGCTGACCTCTCCAGGCGCCATCGCGACACGCCGATGGCCGGCCGCACCCATCTCCAGCAGGCATTGCCGGTGACGTTCGGCTACAAGACCGCGATCTGGCTCACGATGTTCGACCGCCACGCCGAGCGGCTGGCGCAATTGAAGCCGCGCGTCCTGGTCGGCCAGTTCGCTGGCGCGGCGGGCACGCTGGCTTCGCTCGGCGACAAGGGGTTTGAGGTGCAGGAGGCGCTCTGCGCCGAACTGAAGCTCGGCGTTCCCGCCTCGACTTGGCATGTCGCGCGGGACGGCTTTGCCGAGGCGGTGAACTTCCTCGCGCTCGTCACCGGCTCGCTCGGTAAGATCGCGCTCGATATCATGATCATGGCCTCGACCGAATTCGCCGAGGTCTACGAGCCCTTCGTCAAGGGCCGCGGCGCCTCCTCGACCATGCCGCAGAAGCGCAACCCGATCTCCTCGGAGCTGATGCTGGCCGCGTCCAAGGCGGTGCGCCAGCACGCCGGCCTCATGCTGGACGCCATGGTGCAGGATTTCGAGCGCGCCACCGGCCCATGGCACGCCGAATGGATGGCGATCCCCGAAAGTTTCGTGCTGACCGCAGGCTCCCTGCACCAGGCCAAGTTCGCGCTTGGCGGGCTGATCGTGGACGAGACCAAGATGAATGACAATCTCGCCGTCAGCCGCGGCCTGATTGTGGCCGAAGCGGTCATGATGGGACTTGCGCCGCAGATCGGGCGGCAGGAAGCCCATGACGTGGTCTATGACGCCTGCCGGCTCGCCAATGAGAAGGGCATGAGCCTTGCCGATGCGCTGTCGGCCGATCCGCGCGTCACCGCCAGAATCGATCGCGCAGGGATCGAGGCGCTGACTTCACCGAAAAATTACCTTGGCCTTGCGCCCGCCATGGTCGACCGGGTGCTGAAATCGGCAACGCGTTGAAAACCAAAATGCGTGAAACCGCGTAGCTTCTGCACATCTCAAGGTGCTCGCGTACTTGCGCCGTGGGATGCTAGACTTAGATTGAACGAGAGATTTTCGACAAAGGACCCGGCATGACCGAGCAACGCAATTCCGCAACTCCCATCGATCCCGTGAAGCTCGACCGGCTGGCCGAAGTGGCGGTGAAGGTGGGACTGGGCTTGCGGCCGGGACAGGACCTTCTTTTGACGGCACCGGCGATTGCGCTGCCTTTGGTGCGCCGGATCGCCGCGCACGCCTACAAGGCCGGCGCCGGCATTGTGACCCCGATCCTCTCCGACGAGGAAATGACGCTGGCGCGTTACCGCCACGGTCACGACAACAGCTTCGATCGCGCCGCCGGCTGGCTCTACGAGGGCATGGCGAAGGCGTTCTCGGAGAACACGGCGCGGCTTGCGATCGTCGGCGACAATCCAATGCTGCTGTCGAACGAGGATCCCTCGAAGGTGGCGCGCGCGAGCAAGGCCAATTCCATGGCCTATCAGCCGGCGCTGGAAAAGATCGTCAATTTCGACACCAACTGGAACATCATCGCCTATCCGAGCCCGTCCTGGGCCAAGCAGGTATTCCCCGACGATTCCGAAGAGGTCGCAATCGGCAAGCTCGCGGATGCGATCTTCGCGGCGTCCCGCGTCGACCGCGAGGATGCGATGGGCAATTGGGCCAGCCACAACGCGGTGCTGCGTGAGCGCACCAATTGGCTGAACGGCAAGCGCTTCCGCGCGCTGCATTACACCGGTCCACGCACCAATCTCACCATCGGACTCGCTGACGGCCATGAATGGGAGGGCGGCGCCTCGTTGTCGAAGAACGGCATCAGCTGCAACGCCAATATCCCGACCGAAGAGGTCTTCACCACGCCGCATTGCCGGCGCGTCGAAGGTCACGTCGTGAGCTCGAAGCCGCTGTCCTACCAGGGCACGCTGATCGACAACATCGCGGTGCGCTTCGAGGACGGCAGGATCGTCGACGCCAAGGCGTCCCGCGGCGCCGAGGTGCTGAACAAGGTGCTCGACACCGATGAGGGTTCGCGGCGTCTCGGCGAAGTGGCGCTGGTGCCGCATTCCTCGCCGATCTCGCAGAGCGGGCTGTTGTTCTATAACACGCTGTTCGATGAGAATGCGGCGTCCCACGTCGCGCTCGGCCAGTGCTATTCGAAGTGCTTCGTCAACGGCGCGCAGCTCACGCCGCAGCAGATCGCGGCGCAGGGCGGCAACCAGAGCCTGATCCACATCGACTGGATGATCGGTTCGGTCGAGACCGACATCGACGGCATTTTGGCCGACGGCAGCAAGGAGCCGGTGTTCCGCAAGGGCGAGTGGGCGAAGTAACTTCCTTCACCTCTCCCGTAGGGAGAGGTAAGCATCCGGCGACAGTCTTTCCTAGACATTTGCTCCAGCGTGTCGCCTTCATGCCGCCGCGTTGCGCAGCATCGGATTGCTGTCGATGCTGAAGCGGTTGAATAGCGTCGTGAACGGGCTGCCGTCGGTGGTCCGCACGATGGCGTCGGACGCCGCGACCGCCTCATAGAGCGCGCCAACCGGATCGTCCGGCTCCGGCAGGTTGAGCGCACCGCGGATTTCCTCGCGGGCTTGGTTGACCTCATCCTGGTCATCAAGCGTCGCCTCCAGCGCGCGGGCCGCGCGCCGCATCTCGGCCAGGTCGCCGCCCGCGGAGAATTTAAGGATGTCCAGCCAATAGGGGCAGGCGACGACGAGCTGGATGAACGCTTCGAAATCCTCGGCGATGACCCCGGCGCGGCCTTCCGACGAGACGTAGAGAACATCCAGCGCCGGGCGCAGCACGAAGGCGCCGCCGGAGGCGTCGCTGGCGATCTGGCGAGGCTTTTCGATGCCGTCGATGGCAAACCAGGGCTCTTCATCCGGCTCGAAGGAGAGATCGAAGGTCCCAAGCCATGCGACGACCTCGCTGTTGGCGCTCAGGCGCTCAGGCTCTCCGGGCTAAGGGGCATCGGCGCGGCCTTCCTGGTTGCTTCGTGCATTTTGTCGCACCCCGGAAAAGATGGGTTCATATGCAGGAATCTGAGGCAAATCGCAGCGTTAGGCCGTCGCTACATGCAACTTGCGGCTGATTTTCGCAGCCCAGCGTAAGAAAGAATTAAAAACCGGCTACTACGGTTCCGCACATCTTTTGAAATAATCCGGGCCCCGCCCGACCGTGTTTTATCCTGTCCTGGGGAAGCAGATGTCGCGCTCATTGATTGAAATCGCCAGTTGCAATGTGGATCTGGAGCTGCGGCCGATCGAGCCGGCCTGGGTCATCGAGGGTAACCCGGTCTCGCGCTCGCACATCCTCTCGACCAGCGCCGACGGCACCGCCTCGACCATCATCTGGTCCTGCACCGAAGGCCGCTTCAACTGGTACTATGATTTCGACGAGACCATCATGATCCTGGAAGGATCGATCGTGCTCGAAAGCGACGGTATGGCGCCGAAGCGCTACGGCGTCGGCGACGTGATCTTCTTCCGCGATGGCGCGCACGCCAAATGGCATGTCGAGGGCCACGTCAAGAAGATCGCTTTCTGCCGCAAGACCAACCCGGCGCTGATCGGCTTCATGGTCCGCGTCGTCAACAAGCTCAAGCGGATGTTCCTCTCGCCCGGCGAGCGCCGTCCCGCGACGCTGATGGGTGCCGGCTAGCCATTTCCAGGACGCTTCCCAGCGGCCACGACGGAAGAGGGGGCGGGACTAACGTCCCGGCCCCTGTTTCGCGTCAAGACGGGAGCTCGAGCCGGTAGACATTGATGGCGGTCTGCGAGAAAAGCGCCGTCTTCTCCGCTTCACGCAGAGGAGTGGCGATGCGCTTGAAGGCGTTGAAGATCACCTGATAGCTGCACTGGCCCTTGTCCGGCGGGAAGTTGCTCTCGAACATCGCCCGCGTCGGTCCGAACGCCTCGATGCAGGTCTCGACATAGGGCCGCCAAGCGTTGCCAGGCAGACCGCTTGCAGCCATTGGCGTTCGCTCCCCTCATGTTCTTTGTGAAGGGAGCCTAACATCTTGTCGTCGCGCGCAGCAGCGCGCTCTGTGCAACGGCGCCTGTCACCCCGAGCACACGGGAGCGAGGGTCAGGTTTCGTACCGTTTCGCCTGCACATCGACCACCAGCCGCCAATCGGTTGCAGCGGCCGGCTTGAGCTCGCCAAGCCAATGGAAGAAGCCGTCGGTGATCTCGGTAAAGCTCCAGCGCGTCAGGTCGCCGGATTCGGTCGTCCCTTCCTGCACGATATCCTGGCCACGCGGACGGCCGATCTGCTGGCGGAACACGCTGCGACCAGGATCGAACCAGGATATTCGCCACGCATTGATGGCCGGGTCGTAGACCCGCAACGTCGTGCCGTACCAGTTGCCGGCGAGCGGAAAAGCCGGAGCGCCGGCGGTGCGCGGGATGATCCAGACATCCTGGACGGCGCGGCCTTCCAGCACCCAGCCGAAATGGATTTCGCCGGGGGCGATGTGCTTCGTCCCGTCAGGTCCGTGAGCCGTGATCTCGGCATCCCAGTCGCCGATGAAACGGCCGTAAAGCTGCAATGCCTGCGCATGCTCGGGATTCGGTCCGTCCGCGTGCAGCAATTTCGCAAAGCCTGTCATGCCAATCTCCATTGTCGAGGGAAGATCAGCACCGGTCGGCCGCGGCCGTCTTGGAGAAAATTGCCGTCAATTGCTGTCAGGTTTTGTGCAATGACAAATGCCTCGTGCCTCGGTCGACCGCCTCGTGCGCGCGCGAATCGCTCGACCGTTCAGCGCGCCAAATCACGATGACGGATACGATCACCAGGCCTGCGCCAAGCAAGCTGGCCCGTGAAAACGGCTCGCCGAGCAGAAGAGTTCCGAGCATCACGGCAATGACCGGATTGACGAAGGTATAGGTCGACACCAGCGATGTCGAAACGTTCTCCAGCAGCCAATTGTAGGCCGTAAACCCGATCACGCTGCCGAAGATGATGAGCCACAGCGCGGCTGCAATTGAAATCATCGAGACATCGCCGGGCCTGAAGCTGTCGAACTCACCTGTCAGCCAACTGAGCGCGAACAAGACGACGCCGCCGATCGACAGCTGCATACCTGAAAGCAGCGTCGGCGGAGCCTGGTCCGACATCCGTCGGGACAGGACGGTGCCGATCGACCACGACAAGGCTGAGGCGAGCAGCCAGATGATGGGAAGGATACTAATGCCGGCCAGCTTGACGTTTTGCCAGGCGACCAGGCCGACACCGAAGAAGCCGGGCACCAGCGCGAACAATGCAATGGGCTTCGGACGCCGGACGGTTGGGAACACGAGATCGATCAGCAGAATCCAGAACGGGATGGTTGCCAGGACGATGGCTGCCACGCCGGACGGAACCGATTGCTGGGCGAAAGCGAGTACGCCATGGCAGCCGACGAAGAACAACAATCCGCACAGGCCCGCCTGCAACCACGTCCCCAACGAGGCGCTCGCGATCTCGCGCCCGCTGACGGCGAGCAAGACGATGCCGCCGCAGAACGAGCGAAGTGCCATCAGGATAAAGGGCGGAATGGATTTCAGGCCCAACGCGATCGCGAGGTAGGTGGAACCCCACAGCAGGTAAATGGCCGCGAACGAACCAATGACCAGGAGTTTTCTACTCATGATTGCTCCGATCCAGACGACAATCGAAGCAATCAAGTCTGCGAATGGTCTTGGGTTCCGGTCTCGTCTGGATCACACGCCGTCGAGGATGATCACCGTCGGCGTCGTCGGCAGCGCGTCGCGCGATATGCGGAAACTGCGCTCGGTGCGGCGGTCGATCTCGAACTGCTGGCCGATCAGGCGCATGAATTCGTCGAGCGGGGTGGCGAAGCGGTGCATCGGCAGCACTATCGAGGCGCGCAGCCGTTTTGTGATTTCCGAGACGCCGTCGAGCGACATTGTATACGTGCCATCGATCGGCACCATCACGATATCGAGCCGCCCGATCTGGGCGAAATGGCTGTCGTCGAGTTTGTGGTGGAGATGGCCGAGATGGCCGATGCAGAGGCCCGCGACCTCGAAGATGAAGATGGAGTTGCCGTCGCGGATCATGTCGGTGCCGGAATCGTCGCCGAAATAGCGGCGGATGTCGGTCGTGACGTTGCGGATGAAGGTGTCGCCGATGCGTTCCGAAACGACGGCGGGCTTGCCGTCTTCGCCCCAGCCATGCAGCACATGGGCAATCCGCTTGTCCGGAGACAGAGAGTAGTGGGTGCTATGGGCACGGTTCATGGTGACGACGTCGGGCAACCGCCCAACCTGATATGCCCCGCTATAATCTGTCGCGATCCGCACGCCGCCCGGTGTGTCGATGAAATAGGTCGAGTGGCCGGCATAGGTGATCTCGACCTCGGCCGCATTCGCCGCCTGCCGGAAGGCGGCCGGCATGGCGCGGGGTGCGGCATTCGCCATCGCCAGGCATTCGCTGCGCTGAGGTGGCTGCTGGGTGAGGGCAGGCGTAGTCAGCCAGCCGAAAAATGCAAAAGCTGTCAGCAATGATCGAAACATGCAGAACCGTCCGCCGTTCATCGACGATCTGCTGAGTGTATCTACGAATTATCCTCGCGTCATGTGGTGCCAGCCACCCGAGCCAATCCGCCGCTTGCCTCGATCAGTTTCACGGCCTTCTTGTCGAAGGACACGAAGGTATCGGCTCCTAGCCAGTTGCCTTCGTGGGCGATGACGCCATCGGCGAAATCGCCTCCGGCATCGAGGAGCGCCAATCCTGCTTCGGCTGCCGGCCGGTCGACGACCGCATTGGAGGCACTGATCAAGTGCCGGATCGAAGCCGCGATATTCACAGTGGAAGTTCGGTAGCCTCGCGAGAGGACCCAGACTAATTCGCACAATGCGGAGATCGAGATAGCGACTACCTCTGCCTTCTTGAGAACGGCTTCCGCCGCCTTGCTCTGTTCGGCATTGTCCCCGACCAGAACCCGTATCAGGACGTTGGTGTCGGCTGTTATCTTCATCGCTTGCCGGCCCAGCCGTCAGCAATAATCTCATTCATCTCTTCGATCGACAGCGATCGACCGTTCGTTTTTCCCTTCAGGAAGCCGAAGGCATCCGAAATCTTTCCGGTCGGCCGAACCGCTTTCACCTCAACTCGCCCCCCAGGAAGCTTTTCTATCGAGATTTTGTCGCCCGGATGCACACCGAGGTGCTCCAGGAGGTCCTTCCGCAGCGTAACCTGTCCCTTCGCCGTGACAGTGAGCGTGCCCATGCGATCCTCCTCGCGATCTCCAATAAGTAAGGCAATCTAGCCTTACTTTCAAGAGGAGTAGACCAAGGCGAAAGCGCCCTCACTCCCGCCGCGGACTGAACTTCCAGGTGATGGCGACGAGGCCGGCGGTGATCAGGCCGCTGACGAGGCCGGCGATGGGGAGAGCGAGCAGCAGCGCGGCCGTGGCGGCCCAGCCGATCGAGGAGAAGGCCTCCGCGAAGGTGGCAAGCCGCGACGAGGTCTGGCGGCGGCGGAATTGACTGCGCCGGGCCTGGACCCGGAACCAGAGCTGGATCGCGGTGGCGGAGGCCGCGCTGATGATGATTGCAGCCGCAGTGATGGCGGCCTGGAACGGCGACGCGAAGGCCAGCACCATGACCAGCGGGCAGAAGATGACGGCGATCGCGATCAGCACCACCTCGATCTTGACGCGGGTGATGCCGGACGGCGTCAGCGGTGCGGTCGCGACCAGATCGGGCGCGTCCTCGCCCGAAATCGTCAGCCAGGCGAGCCCTCCGGCGAGCTGTCCCGCCGCCATCACCATGACGGGCGAGATCAGCGTCAGCGCCGCGGAGCTGTCGGCAAAGCTGCGCCACAGCAGCAGCGCCGGCGGCACCAGATAGAGCAGCTGCATCAGGGTCTGCGAGATCAGCCACGGGTCGCGCCACAGCAGAATGAATTCCTTGCGTCGCAACGCCTGCTGCCGCGATCCGCGGCGGAACGGCCGTTCCTTCGCGCTTTGGCGACTGGACACGCCGTAGGCAGCGGCGTCGATCGCGGTATCGGCAAAGCGACCCGAGAACATCGCCATCACGCTTCCAAGCAGCACGAGCCCGAGAGCGAGAAGCAACAGCAGCGCCTCGCTGTCGCCCATCGTCGCCCGCGCGGGCCACCACCACACGCTGTCGATATCCGGAGCATGGTCGGCCACTGTACCGGAGGTCAGGATGGTGAAGCGCGACAGCGTGCCATAGGAGATGATCGCCGCGACCTGAAGTGCGATCACGAAGCCTGCGCCGATGATCGCGGCGACGATTTGCGCCACCAAGCGCGTCCGCGCCGGGCCGATCAGGCGAAACAACAGAATGGTGACGGCAATCGCGATCGCGGCCGCCGACAGGCCCATCGCGACCACGACACCGAAGGCGGCGAGCCATCGCGCGCCGCCCCCGATCACCAGCACGTCGATGAACGGCGTCGAGAACAACAGTGCCATCGCCGTGACGGTCAGTGCGATCGCGGCGATGCGCACCGAGAACAGGTTCGCCAGCGTTGCCGGCGACGACATGATGAGGTCAAGGTCGGCGCGGGCATAAAACACCCGGGTCACCGATTCGATCGCCTGCGACAGCATCAGCGTCCAGGCGAGGAAAATTGTCGCCGAGATCACGATCAACGACGACTTGTCGAGCGGCAGTTGCAGATGGGCAAAGCGGCCGATCACCGCCCAGGCCGGTACATGCAGCAATGCCGCAAAGGAGAGCAGGCCGATGATTGCGACGCGCGTCCGCCGGCGCCGGCCGCCGGTCATCATGGCGATCCATTCGCGCCAGGCGAGCCGGAGTTCGTGGCGCGCGAACCAGGAGAGCGCCGTCGCGGAGGTCACGCGGCTTCCTGGAGCGTCACCAGCGCGATGAAGAGATCCTCCAGGCTGGTGTCGGAATGGCCGTTCTGCTGGCGCAGTTCGGCGAGAGTCCCTTCAGCGACAAGACGGCCCGACGCGATCACGCCGATGCGGTCGGCCATGCGCTCGGCCACCTCCAGAATATGCGTGGTCATGATGACGGTGCAACCTGCACGCACGCGCTCGCTCAGGAGACCCTTCACATGTCGGGCGGAGACGGCATCCAACCCGGTTAGCGGCTCGTCGAGGATGATGAGCCGGGGATCGTGCACTAGCGCGCCGGCCAGCGCCACCTTCTGGCGCATGCCCTTGGAAAAGCCTTCGCAGCGTTCGTGCCGGTGCGGCTCGAGCCCGAGCGAGCTCAGCAGGTCCTGCGCGACCGGTTCCGAGATCGACGGCGCGATGCCCCAGAGGCCGGCAACGAATTCGAGATATTCGAGCGGCGTCAGCTTGTCGTAGATCATCGGCTCGTCGGAGACCCACGCCATCACCTGCTTGGCCGCGACGGGATTTGCGAGCGCATCGATGCCGAAGATCGAGACTCCGCCGGCATCGGGCCGGAGCAGGCCGGCGACCATGCGCAGGGTGGTGGTCTTGCCGGCGCCATTGGGGCCGACAAGAGCATAGAATTCACCGGCGTGAATGGTGAGATCGAGGCTATCGACCGCCAAACGGTCAAAACGCTTCGTTAACCCTCGGACTTCGAGCGCCGAGCTGTCGGGCTTCATGACGGCCACACCATCCGGTTTTGCGTTGCCCGCGACCATGGCCTGAAGATGTTTCGGCAGGGTGAATCGCGCTGCTGCAAATTCCGGCATCCGCCTTGGACCAGGGCTTGGACTAAAGGCAAGTCACCGTTTGTTGACAGCGCTTGGCGGTTCAGGCTGAATTGGCGCCGGGACAAAACGCGCTGACGCAGCGAAACGACTGCGTAGCGGCTGGACACAAGACGCGGCAAGGCGGTCAGGAAGAACCGCTGGTTGTGTCGGGAGGAAGCGCGGCAATGCTGGATTTCGTTCAGCAGCTGGTCAGCGGTGTTGCGCTCGGCTGCGTCTACGGCCTGATCGCACTCGGCTTCGTGCTTGTCTACAAGGCCACCGAGGTCGTTAATTTCGCCCAGGGCGATCTGATGATGCTGGGTGGCTTCTTCGCCTTCACCTTCATCGGCATGATGGGCCTGAACTACTGGATCGGCTTTGCCGCTGCGGTGGCCGCGATGGCGCTGTTCGGCATGCTGGCGGAACGGATCGTGGTGCGGCCGATCCTCGGTTATCCGCAATTCTCCATCATCATGGCGACCATCGGGCTCGGCTATTTCCTGCGCTCGGTTGCCGGCATGATCTGGGGCACCGACGATTTCAAGATCGACACGCCGTTCAGTCAGGGCGTGCTGCGCATCGGTTCGCTGGTGCTCGCCCATGATAAGCTGTCGGTGATCGCGGCGACGGTGATCCTCTGTGCGCTGCTCTATCTCTTCTTCAACAAGACCACGCTCGGCACCGCGATGCGCGCCAGCTCCGAGAACATGCTGGCGGCCTATTACATGGGCATCCCGGTCAAGCGCGTAGTGTCGGTCGTGTGGGCGATCAGCGCGGCCGTCGCGACCTGCGCCGGCGTGCTGCTGGCGCCGATCACCTTCATCCATTCCAATGTCGGCCTCGTGCTCGGCCTCAAGGCGTTTCCGGCCGCCGTGCTCGGCGGCTTCGGCTCGATTCCCGGCGCGGTCGTCGGCGGCGTGCTGATCGGGGTGATCGAGAGCATGGCCGGCTTTTACCTGGCGGAGGGCTGGAAGGACGTCGCGCCCTACATCGTGCTGCTCGCCGTGCTCTTGCTCAAGCCCGAAGGCCTGTTCGGCCTTCACATGCGCAAGAAGGTCTGAACGCCATGCGCTTCCTGTTCAAGACCGATTATGACGACGATATCAGGCTATTTCCGCATTCTGGCTATTTTGTCTCCTACGGACTTCTGCTCGCGGTGCTCTTGATCGCGCCTTACGTGCTCTCGAGCTACCTGATGAGCCAGCTCGTCTTCGTCTGCATCTATGCGACCGTCGGCGTGGCGCTCTTGATCCTGACCGGCTTCACGGGACAGGCCTCGCTCGGGCACGCGGCATTTCTTGCGATCGGCGCCTACACCGCGGCCTATCTGCAGAAATACAATGTGCCGTTCCCGGTCTACTTCGTCGCTGCGGGCGTGCTGACCGGCTGCATCGGCGCGCTGGTCGGCTTTCCCGCGCTGCGGCTCCAGGGCATCTATCTCGTGATCGCCACCATCTCCTTCGCCTTCATCGTCGAGGAGATTCTGGCGCGCTGGGAGAGCGTCACCAACGGCAATGAGGGCATGCGGATCAAGGCGCCGTCGCTGCTCGGCGTCACGGTCTCGCGCGACAGCCCGACGTTCTATTTCATCTGCCTCGCGGTGCTGGTGCTGACCATCGTCGGCACGCTCAATCTGCTGCGTTCGCCGACCGGCCGCGCCTTCGTCGCGATCCGTGACTCCGAGACGGCGGCCCGCAGCATGGGCATCAACGTCGCGCTCTACAAGGTGAAGTCGTTTGCGATCTCGGCGGCGATCACCGGCTTTGCCGGCGTGCTGTTCGCGCACAAGCTCTCCTTCATCTCGCCGGAGATGTTCACCCTTCAGCTCTCGATCGAGTTCATCATCGTGATCCTGATCGGCGGCACCTTCAGCCTGCACGGTGCGGTGCTGGGCGCGATCTTCATCGTGATGATCGACCCATTCCTGACCTACCTCAAGGACGACATGCCCGGCATCATCGCGGCCATCGCCGCCACGTTCGGGGCCGGCACGCAAACTGCCGCCAACGTCCAGTCGAAGGTCGCGGCCTTCGCCTCGCTCAACGGGTTGAAGGGCGCGATCTACGGCATCATCATCGTGCTTTTCGTGCTGTTCGAGCCGCTCGGGCTCTACGGCCGCTGGCTCAAGATAAAGCTCTTCTTCCAGCTGTTCCCGCTCTACAAGCGCGCCACCTTCAAGCGGCAGAAGATCTACGTGAAGTCGGAGCGGAACCGATGAGCTATTTCCGCGCCGAGAATCTATCGCTGCATTTCGGTGGGCTCAAAGCAGTCGATGCTGTGTCGTTTGCGCTCGAGAAGGGCGAAATCCTCTCGATCATCGGGCCGAACGGCGCCGGCAAGAGCTCGATCTTTAACCTGATCTCGCGGATCTACCGGCCGACCTCGGGCCGCATCTTCTTCGAGGACCAGGACATCACGGAACAGCCGCCTTACGACATTGCGAGACTCGGTATCGCCCGCACCTTCCAGAACATCGAGCTGTTCGAGAATGCCACCGTGCTGTCGAACCTGCTGGTCGGCCGC
The DNA here is from genome assembly GCF_055807395.1 of Bradyrhizobium sp. Kon10. Classification (NCBI taxonomy): domain Bacteria; kingdom Pseudomonadati; phylum Pseudomonadota; class Alphaproteobacteria; order Hyphomicrobiales; family Nitrobacteraceae; genus Bradyrhizobium; species Bradyrhizobium sp. Kon10. The sequence continues at coordinate 27,064 of NZ_JBVVOZ010000008.1, forward strand.
CACCGGCATTCGACCACGCAGCTCTGGCAGGAACTGCTGTTCCTGCCGAGCGTGCGGGCCAACGAGAAGCTGCATCGCCGCAGGGTCGAGCAGGTCATCGAATTCCTCGATCTCGAGCCCTATCGCGACAAGCTGATCTCGGGCCTTCCCTACGGCGTGCGCAAGGTGATCGAGCTGGCGCGCGCGCTCTGCTCGGAGCCGAAGCTGATCCTGCTCGACGAGCCGTCGTCCGGGCTGAATGTCGAAGAGACCGACGACATGTCGTTCTGGATTCGCGACATGAAGAGCGAGCTCGGCGTCACCGTGCTGATGGTCGAGCACGACATGTCACTGGTCAACCGCGTCTCCGATCGCGTGATCGCGCTGAACTACGGCCGGGTGCTGGCGATGGGCTCGCCCGCCGAGGTGCAGCAGCATCCCGACGTCGTCGCCGCGTATCTGGGAGCCTGACGCGATGGATGCCGGCGTCACTCCCGAGATCATCCTGAAGCTTTCCAACATCGAGAGCTATTACGGGCCGATCATGGCGATCCGCGGCATCTCGCTGGAAGTGCCGCGCGGACGCATCGTCACGCTGCTGGGCGCCAACGGTGCCGGCAAGACCACGGTGCTGAAGACGATCTCCGGCATTCTCGATCCGCAGAAGGGCTCGATCGAGTTCATGGGCAAGCCGATCCAGCGCATGGAGGCCGACAAGATCGTGCGCCTTGGGCTCAGCCATGTGCCGGAGGGACGCGAGGTATTCCCGTTCCTGTCGGTGCGCGAGAATTTGATGATAGGCGCCTATCCGCGCCGTGATCGCGGCGGCGTGGCGGACGATTTGGAGCGGGTCTACGGCTATTTCCCGCGGCTGAAGGAGCGCATCAACCAGCCGGCCGGCCAGCTTTCCGGCGGCGAGCAGCAGATGCTCGCGATCGGTCGCGCGTTGATGAACCGGCCGGCGCTTCTGTTGCTCGATGAGCCGTCGCTCGGCCTGTCGCCGATCCTGGTGAAGGAGATTTTCACGATCATCCGCCGCGTCAACGAGGAGCAGGGCATGTCGATCCTGCTGGTCGAGCAGAACGCCAAGGTGGCGCTGGAGACCGCGCACTACGGCTACGTGCTGGAGATCGGCCGCATCGTGATGAACGACAGCTGCGACCGCCTGATGCATTCGAAGGACATCCAGGAATTCTATCTTGGTGCGAAGGAAGCCGGCGCGCGCGGCGAGCGGCGCTGGAAAAAGAAGAAAACTTGGCGTTAGAGCAAGATTTGGCGTTAAATGAACCGGCCCATCCGCAACAGACCGCCGGCAAGGCAGGCAACGGAGGGGAAAGCGACAAGGAGGAAACGCGCATGGCCGGACCGGCGGTGCTGACGGTCGCCGACACGATCGCGAGGAGTTTTTTGCGCGCAGCAGAGCTGCGTGGGAACAGGCCCGCGATCCGCGAGAAGCAATTCGGCATCTGGCAGCCGACGAGCTGGCGCGAATGGCTGCAAATCTCAAAGGAGATCGCCTATGCCCTGCACGCGACCGGGTTCAAGCCTGGCGACGTTGCTTCCATCGTCGCCAACGCAGTACCCGAATGGGTCTATGCCGATATGGGCATCCTCTGCGCCGGCGGTGTCTCCTCCGGCATCTATCCGACCGACGCGGCGGCCCAGATCGAATATCTCCTGAAGGATTCCGCGACGCGCGTGATCTTCGCCGAGGACGAAGAGCAACTCGACAAGATCCTGGCCTGCCGTGTGCATTGCGAGAGCTTGCAAAGCATCGTCGTGTTCGACATGGAGGGCCTGAGCGGCTTCTCCGACGACATGGTGATGTCGCTCGACGAATTTCGGGCGCTCGGGCGTAACCACATGGTCGGCCGCGAGGCGCTGTGGCAGGAGATGATCGACAGCCGCAGCGCCGGCGATCTTGCCGTTCTCGTTTACACCTCCGGCACCACGGGGCCGCCGAAGGGCGCGATGCACGCCAATCGCAGCGTCACGCACCAGATGCGGCACGCCACCGACTTCATCCCGGCGCGGGAAGACGATGACCGTCTGATCTTCCTGCCGCTTTGTCACGTCGCCGAACGCGTCGGAGGCTATTACATCTCGGTCGCGCTCGGCTCGGTGATGAACTTTGCCGAGAGCCCCGAGACGGTGCCGGACAATCTGCGCGAGGTGCAGCCGACGGTGTTCCTGGCGGTGCCGCGCATCTGGGAAAAGTTCTATTCGTCCATCACCATCGCTCTGAAGGATGCGACGCCGTTGCAGCAATGGGTGTACCGGTGTGCGATCTCAATCGGCTATCGCATGGTCGATTGCCGGATCGAGGGCAACACGCCGCCGCTTTCGCTTCGCTTGGCCAGCCATCTCGCCTACCGGCTTGCATTTCGCAACATCCGCCGCATGATGGGGCTCGACCGCTGCCGCATCGCCTTCACCGGAGCCGCGCCGATCGCGCCGGAGTTGATCCGCTGGTTTCTCGCGCTCGGCATCGACATCCACGAAGTCTATGGTCAGACCGAGAATTGCGGGGTCGCGACCATGATGCCGGCCGAGCGCATCAAGCTCGGCTCGGTCGGTACGGCCGTGCCCTGGGGCGAGGTCGCGCTCTCTCCCGACGGCGAGATCCTGATCAGGGGCGACTTCCTGTTCGTGGGCTATCTCAACCAGCCGGAAAAGACCGCGGAGACGATCGATGCGCGCGGCTGGCTGCACACCGGGGACGTCGGCGCCATCGACAACGAAGGCTTCATCAAAATCACCGATCGGATGAGGGACATCATCATCACCGCCGGCGGCAAGAACATCACGCCGTCCGAGATCGAGAACCAGCTCAAATTCTCGCCCTATATCTCGGACGCCGTGGTGATCGGTGACAAGCGGCCGTATCTCACCTGCCTCGTGATGATCGACCAGGAGAATGTCGAGAAGTTCGCCCAGGACCACGACATCCCCTTCACCAATTACGCCAGCTTGTGCCGCGCGATGCAGATCCAGGATCTGATCTGGCGCGAGATCGAGGCGGTCAATGGCAATTTCGCCCGCGTCGAGACCATCAAGAAGTTTTACCTGATCGAACGCCAGCTTACCCCGGAAGACGAGGAGCTGACGCCAACCATGAAGCTGAAGCGCAACTTTGTGAACAAGCGCTATGCCGCCGAGATCGATGCGATGTATCCCCAGCGCGCGGTGGCTTGAACGACCTGTTCGTCAACAACGAAGGAGCGATGGCCCTCGCCCTTTGTACAACACGGGCCTAAGGAGGAGACGTCAATGTCGAGATCGTTGAAAGCGTTCGGCCTTGCGGTGGGTGCAATGGCGCTCACCTGTCTGCCGGCCGCGGCGCAAACCAAGGTCACCAATGAAGGCGTCTCGGCCAACGAGATTGTCATCGGCACCCATCAGGACCTGTCGGGCCCGATCAAGGTGTGGGGCGTGCCGGTCTCCAACGGCATGAAGATGGCGGTCGAGGAGATCAATGCGGCCGGCGGCATCCAGGGGCGCAAGATCAGGATGATTCTGGAGGACAATGGCTACGATCCGAAGAAGGCGGTGCTGGCCTCGCAGAAGATGGTCGAGCGCGACAAGATCTTTGCGATGATCGGCCCGATGGGCTCGCCGACGGTGCTTGCGGCGCAGGACATCCTGTTCGACGCCGGCGTGCTCCAGCTGTTTCCGCTGACGGCCGCCGAGTTCACCTTCAAGTTCGATCCGGCCAAGCCGCAGGAGCGGCTGAAGTTCAACAACCTCCTGCCCTACGTCGAGAGCACGCGCGCGGCGTTGAAATACATGGTGGAGTGGAAGAATTTCCAGAAGCCCTGCATCATGCATCAGGATGACGAGTACGGAAAGAACGTGCTCGACGGCTTCAACCAGCAGCTCACCGCCATGAAGCTGCAGCCGGCCTCGGTGACAAGCTACAAGCGCGGTGCCTCCGATTTCAGCGCGCAGGTCGCCAAGATGAAGTCCGACGGCTGCGACCTCGTCGTGCTCGGCACCGTGATCCGCGAGACCATCGGCGCGATGACGGAAGCCAGGAAGCTCGGCTGGGACGTTACCTTCCTCGGCGCCACGCCGACCAACGTGCTGGAAGTGCCGACGCTGGGCAAGGAGGCGGTCGAAGGGCTCTATGCCGCGTCCGGCTTCGAGATTCCCTATGAGGACACCGCCAAGGGCAAGGTCCACGATTGGCTCATCAATTACAAGAAGATGTTTGGCACCGATGCCAACACGCAGGCGATCATCGGCTACAACGCGGTGATGACGTTCGCGTTCTACGCGAACAAGGCGGGCAAGGATTTGACTGGCCAGAAGATGCTGGACGCGCTGGAATCCGGCGACAAGTTCCTCGACATCTTCAACTCGCCGCCGACGAAGTTTTCCAAGACCGACCACCTCGCCAACACCATCACCCAGGTACAGCAGGTCAAGGCCGGCCGCTGGGTGCTGGTGAAGGACAATCTGATGTTTTGATTTCTCGCCGCGATGACGGTGCACCCTCGCCCCTTGCGGGAGAGGGTGGCTTCGCGAAAGCGAAGCCGGGTGAGGGGTTCTCTCCGCGCGCGATTCTCTTGTTGTGGAATTCGCTGAAGCAGACCCCTCATCCGGCGCTTCGCGCCACCTTCTCCCACAAGGGGAGAAGGAAGAGGTCACGACCCGCCGCTCGAGACACCTGAATTCACCGGCGCCAGTTCGTCCTCGCGGCATCGCCAGCCGTCATTGGCCTTCACGAAGGCGAAGGTGCGCTGGATTCTCACGCTGCGTGTGACGTTGAAGGCCTCTGCGGCGCGCTCTCTGTTTGCGGCTGCCGGCTGCGGACGGCCTGTCCGCAAATCCCAACACGTGCCCGTGCAGGTGGACGCGACCTTGCTACAAGCGGTGAAGGGCGCCAGCACGACCATCTCGATCTCGCCGGTGACCTGCGCCTCCTCGTCGCTAACCTGGCTGTCGAGCGCATAGACGCGGTTGATGCGGACGAAATTGCCGCAGGAATTGGCGGCGTGAATCCGCGCCGCGCAGAAGTCGACGGCGTCGGTGTCGGGCGATTTGGCCGCGACCTGCCGGCCGAACACCTTCTTCGGATCGCCTTTGGCCGCGGCGATCACGTCGGTCCGGCGCCGCAAAGAGTCGGCGAGACAACCTTCCTCGGACGACAGCTCGGCAAGCGGCACGTTCTCCTTGCCGACCAGATTGCATTTGCGGTCGCGCTCCCGCGTCCATCGACCGTATTCGGCGAAGGCAAAGCGTGCCGCGTTCGGGTCGAGCTTGCCGATCAAGCCGAGCACCTCGCCGTTGAGCTCGGTCTCGGCAAGCGCCAGCGACGGGTCCGCGCAGATCAGCGCACCAGCCGCGGTGTTGGCCGCGAGGCAGTCGAAATCGGGGTCGCGCAGCACAGCAGCGCGCTCCTCGGTGACCTTGAGCAGGCAGGCCCTGATCTGGTCGACCTCGTCATAGCGGATCGCGGCCTGGCCGACGATTCCGCAGCCCAGGCTGCGCTGCCGGATCCAGATCGCATTCTCCTCGATGGCGGGCAGGCGATCGGGCAGCCGCGCGAGCCGCGCCTCGATCGCGGCGCTCAGTCTCTCGGCCGCGGCGGCAAGTTCTGGGTCACCGCAGAACAACTGGTTGGCGGGGTCACGGTTCTGCCGGCAATTGTTCTTTGCAAACAGCGGCAGCTTGTCGGCGATGGAGCGGTCGGACGCGCCGGATTGGGCGGAGCTTGGTGCTGCGGGCAGGGCCAGCAGCGCAAGCACAGACAATACGATGAACCGCATCCAGTCGTCCCTAGCATGTTTGGCGCCATGCTAGCAGTTCCAGACTGCAAGACGAAATGGGCTTGTGGCGCTCGGTTTATGCAAGCGGCGGTAGCCCGGATGGAGCGGAGCGCAAGCCGGCGCCGGCGCAAGACGCGATAGAGCTCCCGGGATTTCGCTGCGCTCCATCCGGGCTACGAAACTGGAATTCAGATCAGCGCGTCTCGGCGACCAGCGACAGAGGCGGGCTATCGAGTCCGGAGAACTGCATGGGCTCGCCGACATATTTCAGCACGGCGGATTGGTAGAGCACGAACAGCGGCTGGTAGCCGCGCGCGTTCTCATCCTCGACCATCGCCATGCGGCGGTTGTCGAGCATCAGCCAGTGCCCGTCGAGCCGTGCAGCCGCGACCGCATGCGCTTCGCCGGCCTTGGCATCGCGCACGACGACGATGCGGAGGTCCTCGGCGGCGACGCCGGCAAGCCGCAGTGCGGCCAGTTTAGCGATGGCGTAATCCTCGCAGTCGCCGGCGCCGCGCTGGAAGGTCGCAAGCGGCGAGCTCCAGATGTCGTCGGCACCGTCATTGACGGCGCGGATGGCGAGATTGATGGCGCGGTTGGTCTCGCCCAGCCGTGCGCGGCCGTCGCGAGTGCGGGCCTGGTCGACAATGGCGAGCAGCTTGAGCGCCGCGGGCGAGGCACAATTGTCGCGGTCGCCGTCGCACAGCGCGAGCTGCACCATGTCGTCGTCGAGCTGGTCTTTCAGCGCGAACCATTTCTGCCGCAGGCCGCCGGTCGAAATGGCGAAGGCGAACACGCCGAACGGCTCGGCGGATTTGCGTACGAGAACGCCCGGTCCCGGCGATAGCAGGGTGCCGGCACGAAGATCGGCGGCCGATCCGAACAGGATCAATCCGCACAAGACAAGGATCGCACGCCAGGCGCGCGTATGAGCAGCGGTTTCCATCTGACATCCCCTTCCGGCTTCGCCAGGTCCCCCTCGACCTCGACGTGCCGGCTTTGTTGCTTTCGGGCAGATCATGCGAGGCGGGCCGTTTTGTTCTGCTTAAGGCGCCCGGCAGAGGTCCCAAAACCGCGAAGCAGGCTGAAGCTGGACTGGCCAGTTTGGGTAAAATTTTACGATTCGAAGGCTAGGAGTGCCTCGTCCGCCGCGAAATAGAGCCAATTGCAGGTAGAAGTTGCAGGAGGGCCGGTTCTGCGGCTTATGGCTAATGACCCGCTATTTCACGGGTTCTGTTAGTTGGGTCACAGATTTAGTTCCGTATTTGCCGCAGGATGTTGCGGGGCACCACGAAGCAGAGACGACGCAAGTATCTACTGTCCGATTTCTACGATGGAATACATGGGGTGACGGGCAGTGCGGCCAGATAGACCAGGAATTACTCAGAGCAACGCCAGCAATTACTTCAGCTTCTGCGCAGGCGAGGCGATCGGCACGAGCGGCAACGGCCTTGTGACGCGAAATCACACAAGCGATGGATGGTTTCGCTAAGGACTTGGTAATGATATGCAAGCTTAGGCGGTCGATACTTATTTAAATATTAACCCTTTTACGGTGACCGGTTGAATTACGCTGGCAAGTTTGACGCCGCGCTCTTTTTGGATGGCCAGGGTTCTCACTCCCCCGCCCATGACCATGTCGATTCGTTCACCGCCAAGCCCTTTATCGCCAAGGGGCATGGCCATGTGCCCGAGGGCGCTTTTGTCGTTCCCGACGCCAACCTGATCTTCAACGGCGAGTTCAAGCGCGCAGGTGTCGACCTCGTGCTGTCCCATGACGGCCATGAGTTCGTCGTCGAGGATTATTTCAGGGGCGACAAGCGCGCGGCGATCGCCTCGCCCGATGGCGCCCACCTCACCGGCGACATCGTCAACGCGCTCACGGGCCACGTCGAATATGCGCAGGCCGCGCCCGGCGCGGCGGCGGCCGCGGTCATCGGTCACGTCACCAAGCTCTCCGGCAGCGCGACCGCCGTCCGCAACGGCGTCTCGATCATTTTGAACAACGGCGACAATGTCGAAAAGGGCGACGTGGTCTCGACCGGCGGCGACTCGACGCTGGGCATCACCTTCATCGACGGCACCGTGTTCGGCCTGTCCTCCAATGCGCGGATGGTGCTGAACGAGATGGTGTACGACCCCAACGGGTCGAACAATTCCTCGCTGCTCAGCCTGGTCGCGGGCACCATCACCTTTGTCGCCGGCGAGACCGCCAAGCACGGCGACATGAAGGTCGACACGCCGGTTGCGACCATGGGCATCCGCGGTACAGCCGTGCTGACCCAGATCAATTTCGTCGTTCCCTCCGGCGGCGGCGATCCGCAGCCGCAGGCGAGCTTCCAGGTGCTGGTCGAGCCCAACGGCACCACCGGCTCCTACATCCTGTTCGACAAGGTCACGCTGCTGCCGATCGCGACGGTCAACCAGGCCGGCCAGATGATCCAGATCAGCGGCGGCAACGTCTCGATCAGCAATGCGCTGATGTCCCCCGACGTTCAGAAGCTGATCACGGACGTGTTCACGCTGAAGTTCACGGACAACGGCACCAACACCAAGCTGACCAACAACTCCACCGACACGATCACCCAGACCGCTGACGGATTTCTGATCAAGGCGCAGGCCGGCTCCACGACTGCGACCGCAGTTTTCACCAACCTCAATCCCCCGGCGACGCAAGGGCAGGGCCTCGAGACGCAATCCAGCACGCGTATTCCCGGGTCGCCCGATTCGCGCGTCCTTGACGCCAACGGCAATTTGAAGACTGCGTTCAACGTCACCGAGCACCCGAACGCGACCGGCGACCGCGCGGACACGACCGGCGACACCGTGGGTCCCGACACGTTCACCTTCCGGGTCAACTTCGTCGATCAAAATCTGGGCGACCTGCCGACGGTCTCGGTGGACCTCGCTGGCGCGCCGAACTACGTCTACATGGACGCGGGCCATCACGACGTCACCGGCTCGCTCACTGCTCTCCAGAAGCTGGATATCGCGGCGACGCAGATCAAGATCAATGTCGTCCCTGACGCCGGCAACAACAACAACGGATCGGCGCTCGCGACCTTCACGATCCCCGATCACGCGTTCGACTTCCTCGGGGCGGGCGAAACGCTGACGGTGACCTACCTCGTCAGCATCAACAACAATTTCGCGGTCAATCCCGAAATCACGACCATCCCGATCACCATCACCATCACCGGCACCAACGACAAGCCGGTGATCACCACCGGCGTTCCAACCATCACTTTCGCCGGTGGCACCAGCGTGCCGGGCGGGCCGCTCACGACGCACGTTCCCACCTCGGGCACGCTGACCTTCACCGATGTCGATCTCACCGACACCCACACGGTGTCGGTGTCAAAGTTCAGCGCGGTCTTGCCCGGCGCCACCGTCCCCCAGAGCATCTCCGACTTCCTCTCGAGCTCCTTGCTGGTCTCGATTGCATCCGCCGACGACAGCACCGGGACCGGCACGGGATCAATCCACTGGTCGCTGAAGGACATCCCGGTCTATCTCGCCGACTTCATCCCGGCGGGCCAAGTGCTGACCCTGACCTACACCGTGACGGTCACGGATTCGCAAGGTGCGACCTCGGACCAGACCATTACGGTCACGATCACCGGCACCGACGCTCCTGCCGTTGTGTGGATCGCGACGAACACGCCGGCCGGCGGCTTCTGGAAGGACGGCGCGAACTGGGAAACCGGCACCGTCCCGACGATCAGTGACGACGTCATTGTCATCACCGATCAGTTGCATGGACTGACGCCCTCTTATCCCGTCACAATCGACGCCGCGGCCTACGCCAAGTCGATCACGATGAACGATTTCGGCGGCCCGCCGCCGGAAGTGATCAACAAGAGCTCGCTGACGATCGCCGGCGCGCTCAACATGAGCGCGGACTCGATCTTCAACAACACCGCGACCGGTACGATGTCGGTCGGCGGCAAGGCCGAGATCCTCGACACGGCCGTGTTCAGCAATGGCGGCTATCTCACGCTCGCGGGCGGTGGCGATTTCGCCAAAGCCATAACGATCACCAATTCCGGCACGATCGAGCTGTCCGGCGGCACGCTGAAGACGCTGGCCGGGATCCACAATGCCGGTGGCACGCTGAAGGCCGATGCCGGCACGACGCTGATCGTCGATGCCGCGACGATCGACGGCGGCACCGTCAACATTCTGGGCACGCTGGAGCTCGACGGCATCAGCCTGGTCGAGAACGGCGCGCTGCACAATTCCGGCACGGTCAACGTTACGGGGACTGTCGCTTTCGACACGGAGACTGTCACCAACAATTCGACGATCGAAGTCCATGCCGGCGCGACGCTGACGCTGGCCCACGGGACCACGGTCGACAATTCGTCGGGTGTGATGACCGTCGACGATCATGGCCAGCTGGTGCTGGATCACGCCGAGATCAGCGGCGGCGTCATCAATAATTTCAGCAGCACGTTCGGCGGCAGCATCGACGTCACCGGCAACAGCAGCATCGATGGCGGCGCGACGCTCAACAAGGGCACAATTACGGTCGAAAGCGATGTGACACTGACGCTCGACGATATGACGGTGTCGGGTGCGACCATCACCGACCACGGTGGACTGGTGCTTGACGGCACGGTGATGCTGAAGGGCGGCGCCACGATCCAGGGTGCATCGATCGACGCCCAGGGTCCGATCACCAACGAAGGCACGCTGGAGATTGCCGGTCCTGCCACGCTCCTCGACGACGTTGTGATCAACAACGGCACGGTCAGCGTCGATTCCGGCCAGACCCTGACGGTGTCGAGCACCGAGATAAGCGGCGGCGTCATTAGCGGCGCGGGCACGATCGACGTCACCGGCGACAGCACGATCGATGGCGGCACGACGCTCAACAATGCTGCGGTCACGGTCGAAAGCGATGTGACGCTGACGCTCGACGATGTGACGGTGTCGGGTGCGACCATTGCCGACAACGGCGGAGTGGTGCTTGACGGCACGGTCATGCTGACGGGCGGCGCCACGATCCAGGGTGCATCGATCGACGCCCAGGGTCCAATCACCAACGAAGGCGCGCTGGAGATTGCCGGTCCTGCCACGCTGCTCAACGACGTTGTGACCAACAACGGCACGGTCAGCGTCGATTCCGGCCAGACCCTGACGGTGTCGGGCACCGAGATAAGCGGTGGCGTCACTAGCGGCGCGGGCTCGATCGACGTCACCGGCAACAGCACGATCGACGGCAATGCCGTGCTGAGCACCAGCGCAGTGACTGTCGAGACCGGAACGACCCTGACGCTCGATACCGCCACGCTCGATGGTGCGACGATCTCGGACAAGGGCAGCATCACGGTCGACGGGACCGTGAAGCTCACCGGTGGCGCGGTGATCAAGGGCGGGTCCAGCGTCTCCGCCCCGAAGGGCGGGAGCCCTGCCACGGTGGAGTTCAACTGGGGACAGCTCGGCACGTCATTCACCGTACTTGGCAGTCCGCAGCAGGTCGTCGCGGCAGATGGCAGCGGCGGCACGGTCTCTTCCGCCGGCAGCGTCTTCGAGCTGCGTGATCAAGGTTCGGGTTGGGGCGGGAATTTCGCCGCTGGAACCCATCTTCTGTGGGATCGTCAGGCGGGGCCTGACATCACCATCAAATTCGCAGCGCCGGTCTCTTCGGCGGGTGCGCAGATCCAGGCCGACTACTACGGCAGCTTTACCGCTGAGATCATCGCCTATGATCTGGCTGGCAACGTGATCGGCACGGTCAGCGAAGACGGCGTGAGCACCGCCAGCGGTGACGGTTCGGCAATCTTCATCGACCTGATCAGCGGCGGCGCCGACATCGCCAAGGTCGAATTTATGCTGACCAGGGCGACATTTTCGCCGAACGACTTTGCCATCGGCCCCGTCCAATTCTCCGAAGGCCCCTCCGTCGGCGGAAGTGGCCCGATCGTCAATAACGGCACGCTGGAGGTCGAGGGCCCCGCGACGCTGCTCGACGACGTCGTCACCAATCATGGCACGGTGGCGGTTGATGCCGGCCAGACGCTGACGCTGTCGGGCACCGAGATTCGCGGCGGTTCGATAACCGGCGCCGGTACGATCGACGTCACCGGAGCTAGCGCGATTGACGCGGGGGCAACGCTGAGCACCAGCTTTGTCACCGTCGAGAGCCTCAAGACCCTGATGCTCGACGCGATCACGGTCGATGGCACCACGATCACCGACAAGGGCAGTGTCGAGCTCGACGACACCGTTGCCCTGAAGGGCGGCGCCAAGATCCAGGGCGGTCCGGTCACCAACAACGGCACGCTGGAGATCGCCGGTGCAGCGACGCTGCTCAACGACGTCGTGACCAACGGCGGCACGGTCAAGGTCGACGGCAGTCAGACCCTGACGCTGTCAGGCACGGAGATTTCGGGCGGCAGCATCAACGGCAGCGGCACGATCGATGTCACCGGCGCCAGCAAGATCGATGGCGGCGCGACACTGAGCACGAGCACGGTCACTGCCGATGCCAAGCTGACGCTGGATGGTGTCACGGTGTCGGGCTCGATCATCACCGACAATTCCAGCATTGAGCTCGACAACCTCGTCAAGCTTCAAGGTGGCGCCAGGATCCAGGGCGGCCCGATCACCAACAACGGCACGCTGGAGATCGCCGGTCCGGCGACGTTGCTCAACGACGTCGTGACTAGTGGCGGCACGGTGACGGTCGACGGCAGCCAGACCTTGACGCTGTCAGGCACGGAGATTTCGGGCGGCAGCATCAACGGGACCGGAACGATCGACGTCACCGGGGCCAGCACGATCGACGGCGGAGCGACGCTGAGCACGAGCGCGGTCATTGCCGATGCCAAGCTGACGCTGGACGGCGTCACCGTGTCTGGCTCGACCGTCACCGACAATTCCAGCATCGAGCTCGACAACACCGTCAAGCTTCAAGGCGGCGCCAAGATCCAGGGCGGCCCGATCACCAACAACGGCACGCTGGAGATCGCCGGTCCGGCGACGTTGCTCAACGACGTCGTGACTAGTGGCGGCACGGTAAAGGTCGACGGCAGCCAGACACTGACGCTGTCGGGCACCGAGATTTCAGGCGGCGCCGTCAACGGCACCGGCACGATTGACATGACCGGCGACAGCACGATCGACGGCAGCGCGACGCTGAGCACCAGCTTCGTCATAGTGGAGAGCGGGAAGACGCTGACGCTGGACACAGCGACGGTTTCGGACACTGCGATCACCGCCAATGGCACGGGTGCCGTCAAGATCGACGCCGGCAACACCCTGTCGTTCAGCGGGGCAAGTCTCGCCGGCGGCAAGCTCAACGTCTCAGGGACGCTCAGCTCCTATGGTACCAGCACGATCACGAACACCGCCATCGTCAACAGCCATCTGATCGAGGCGGTCGGCGGCGTGCTGGCCCTTGTCGCCACGACTTCGGCCGCCATCACCAATGATGGGACGATTCGGGCCAATCTCGGCGAGCTCGACATCAATGGCGAGAACGTCGCCAACAACGACACGCTCGCTGCGATCAACGGCGGCACGCTCAAGCTGATCGCGAACAAGGTGACGAACGCGAGCAGCGCCGTCGTCTCGGTCGATAGCACGTCGACGCTCGATCTCGCCGGCGCGACCATCGACGGCGGCACCGTGACCATCGCCGGCACCTTGGAATCGACCGCCGCGAGCGCCATCACCGAAGCCGACGTCACCAACACCGGCACGATCACGGTCACCAGCGGCACGCTGACGATCGATCCCGCCGTGCTCCACACCGTCACCAATCACAAGCTGATCCAGGCGAATGGCGGCGAGCTCGACATTTCCGGCGAACTCATCGTCAATACCGCGGATATCAAGGCGATCGGCGGCGGCATCGTGAAGCTCGCATCGCTGACCGTCACCAACGGCGGCGGCACGGTCACGATCGACGGCACCTCGAAGCTGTACCTGACTGATGTTTCGATCAATGGCGGCAGCCTTGGCAATTCCGGTCATCTTTATGGGATGTCCGGCTCGAACGCGATTACGGCCGCCGTCACCAACACCGGCACCATCGAGGTGCAGGCCGGCACGCTGAACCTCGCCGGCGGTCTCACCGGCGCCGGCTCGTTGATCGTCGACGACAATGCGACGCTGGAGCTCGCAGGAGCCACAGCGCAGACTGTGAGCTTCGCGGGCGGCACCGACACGCTTCAACTCGACAAGGTGGCCAGCCAGAGCTTTACCGGCACCATCACCGGCCAGTCGTCGGTCGGCGGCACCTTCACCGTGACCGGCGCGGCCGACATCACGACGTCGAACGGCGACGCGCTCGATTTCACGGCGAGCGGCGGCACGCTCGCCAAGGCCGCCGATATCGTTCTCACGCCAACCGGCGCGCTGACCGGTGCGGCCAATGGCGTCCTCGTCACCCAGAACGGCGTTGGCGATATCTCGCTGACGGCGACAAAGGACATCACCGGCCTCGCCGGCAACGGCATCACGCTGCGTGACAGTGTGACTGGGGCAGGCGATATCACGATCGACAATGTCACCGGCAAGGCGACCGGGACCGGCGCGAATTCGGTCGGCGTCTTCGTCGAGAACTTGAATGTCGCCAATGCCGGCGACATCTCGATCACCCAGCTCGGCGGAGCAGCGGGCGGCGCCTATGGTATCGACGCGACCACGCACGGCGACGGCGACATCGATATCGACGCCGGCGGCAACGTCACGGGAAGCGCAATTTATGGCATCCGGGCGCGCAGCTATGGCGCCGGGCACGAGAGCGTGACAACCGAGGCCGGCAGTGTGATTACGTCAGGCAGCTCGGGCGTCGTTGCGGTCAATCGCGCGATTTCGCTCGATGAGTCGGCCGGAAGCACCATCACGGTCGAGAACTACGGCACGGTTCATTCCGGCAGCAGCCTCACTCAAAGCAACAGTGCGCCAGCGGGCATTCAGGCCGGCTACACCGGCGCGACGACGGGAAGCAATGCCAACACCGACGTCAACGGCACTGTCGTCGTCAACAACCATGGCGACATCAGCGCCACGGGCGGCCACGGCATCGATGCCTACAACTACGGCAATGGCGATGTCACGGTGAACGATGACACAGGCACCACTGTGGTCGGTGCCCAGATGGGCGTCAGAGCCCTGGCACTGAGCGGCGGTACCGGAAATGTCACTGTCTCGCTCGGTGCCAGCGCATCGGTGACGGGGACGGCGGGCTATGGCATCGATGCCTACAGCCTCGACCAGGGCAATATCAGTGTCTCGCTGTCGGGTGGCGACGCCATCACGTCCGGAAGTACGGGCATCCTCGCCGTCAACGAGGCCTCCGTCATCGCGAGCGGCGTGCACAGCACGATCCAGGTCACCGCCCACGGCACCATCCACTCAGGTTCGACGGCGAACCTGAGCGGCGCGACACCGGGCGGCATCGTTGCCGGCTACAACCCGGACCAAAACGGACAGTTCTCCAACAAGGTCTACGGCGACGTGACCGTCACCAGCGATGCGACGATCACCGCGGCGGCCGGCTACGGCATCGAGGCGTTCACCTGGGGCGTCGGCAAAGTCACGGTCACGACCGGGGAGACGTCGTCGATCACGGCCGCGGGCACCGCGATCGGCGCCTTCGACCATGGCGGAGGCGATGTCAGCGTCACCAATGAAGGCTCCGCCACGGGGGCGGTTGCCCTGGGCGTGGTGGCGACCGGCGCGGGCAACGTCACCATCCTCAATGACGGCGAACTTACCGCCACGGGAACGGCTGGTATCGTCGTCACCCAGAACGGCACAGCCGACACGAATGGTCCGGCCGCAATCGGCGACACGCACATCACCAACCACGGCTCGGTCGTGGGAGCGAGCGGCCATTACGCGATCTTCGTCCAGGGAAACACGACCGGCACCGCGCTGATCGACAATTCCGGCACGATCGGGCCGGACGATGCCGGCAGCGTAACCGCGACAACCGACGCAATCGCCGAGAGCGGCCGCCACCTCACCATCAACAACACCGGCGACATCAACGGCAACATCTCGGTTGCTACGGCCACATTCAATAACCAGGCGGACGGCACCTGGACGGTCGCCGGCACCAGCGTCTTCGGCAATGCGTCATCGATCGTCAACCATGGCGCCATCGATCTGCACGGTGCCTCGATCTCCGGCGCCAGGCTGAGCATCGAAAATGACCAGAACATCGATAGCTGGGGCACAGCGTCGATCTCGGGCACCATCGCCAACACCGGGGCCATCGAGGTCCATGACGGCGCGCTGACGCTGTTCGGGTCGCTGTCCGGTTCGGGTTCGGTCACCGTCGATGCCGATGCGACGCTCGACCTCAATGCCACGGTGTCGCAGACCATCACCTTCGCCGGCGATGGCGCCGAGCTCCAGATCGACACGTCGGACTTCGGCGGATCGGTCGCGGGCTTTGCCGCGACCGACAAGCTCAACCTGTCGACGATCAAGTATGATGGCGGCACCTCGGCGATCTATGACGCCGCGACCGGCAACCTCGTCGTAAGCGATGCCTACGGCCACACCATCACGGTGAAACTCGTCGGCGCGGACTACAGCAACGCGCATTTTGCCGGCGGCAGCGACGGTCACGGCGGCACGCTGGTCACGCTCAATGCAATCGACGACGCGCCTCACTTCGCCGGAAGCCCGGCGCAAAGCGCGAGCTTCAGCGAACTCGAGAACACCACCGGTTCACCAAGTGCCGATCCGGCACCGGCCGCGACCGGCACGATCGCGTTCAGCGATGTCGATCTGACGGAGCGGCCGACGGCGACCGTTGCGATTACGGATCAGACCGTGACCTGGCTCGACGCCGACCACGCCACGCATCTGACCCTGACGGCCGGCGAGACCGCCGTGCTCGAGCAGGCGCTGGCGCTGCAGACCACCGGTACCAACAATGGCACGGTCGACTGGAGCTATTCGATCGCCGACAACGCGCTGGATTTCCTCGGCGAAGGCCAGACCGCCAACGTCGTGTCCACCCTCACGCTCGATGACCACCAGGGCAAGACCGATACGGCCGAGGTTACGGTCACGATCACCGGCAAGAACGACGCGCCCGCGATCACAGCCGAAACCAACGATCATTCCGGCGCGGACCTGTCCGAGACCAATGCGGCGTTGGCGAAACAGGGCACGCTGACGGTGTCGGATGCCGATGCCACCGATCACGTGACGGTCGCGGTCGACCATCTCGACATCAAGCTCGACGGCGTGCTCCAGACCGACTATGTCGGCGAACCCTCGAGCGCGACGCTGTTGAACTATCTGTCCGTGCAGTCCGGCGACATCCTCAACGGCACCGCCACCCACTCCCAGTTCACGTGGGACTTCAATTCAGGCAGCGAGGCGTTCGACTTCCTCGCCGCCGGCCACACGCTGTCGCTGCAATACACCATCGGGCCCGACGACGGCCATGCGCCGAGCGGCACCGGCAACGGCGTCATCACCATCAACATCGCCGGCAGCAACGATGCCCCGACGCTCGACAACGCGACGCTGGGCCCGGTCGCCGGCAACGACAGCAATCCGGGCGGCAGCACCGTCGGCGATCTCTTCGCGGGCAAGTTCCACGATGCCGATGATAACGCTAGCCTGAAGGCCATCGCGGTCACTTCGGACGCTGCCGCGGCCGCCGAGGGCGTCTGGCAATACGAAGTCGCCGGCACCCATCAATGGGTCGATATCGGATCGGTCAGCGACACGCAGGCGCTGGTGCTCGGCACCGACGCGCTGATCCGTTTCGTGCCGGCGGACGGCTATACGGGCACACCGGATCCGCTCGGCGTGCACGCCTTGGACGACACCTATACCGGCGGCATCACGAATTCAGCCTTGACGGCGACGACCGACATCACGGCGATGAGCACCGACGGGACGGCTCCGGTGTCGGACACGGCCGCCACGATCAGCACGAGCGTCACCGCGCCTGACGGCGGGCCCGTCATCGACACGACCCATCTCCGGGTCTCGCATGACCGTCAATTCAACACCGACACCGTCACCCATCTCTCGGTCATCGACACCGATCCCGGCGCTTCGACGGACAGCTTTACGGTCACCGCAGTCACCGCGCATGCGCCCGACAGCAGCGTCGATTTGTCGCCGGCGTCCGGCTCGCTCGACGACGTCAACACGGCCTTGCAGCACGGCATAACCTACAATCCCGGCGAAACACCACCCGATACCGACCAGATCACGCTCACGGTGACAGATACGACCACCGGTCTCCACGACACCGTCAACTTCATCTTCGACGAGGCCGGCGACACCTCCCAGGGGATCACCCTGCAAGGCACCAGCGGCAAGGACGTCATTTTCGCGACCACGACCGGCGACACGCTGACCGGCGGCGGCGGCAAGGATCAATTCGTGTTTGCGCCGGGCAAGAGCGGGGATGACGGCACCCACACCATCACCGATTTCGCAACGGGCGACAAAATCGACCTGCGGCAGTTCTCGGATGTCAGCTCCATCGACAATCTCCACATCACCCAGCAGTCCGGCGACACGCTGGTCACGTGGTGCCAGCAGGTCAACCAACCCGACAGCGCACCGGTCACGGAGCATGAGCAGTTGTTGTTGAGGAATGTGACCGCCACGCTCAAGACCAGCGATTTCATCTTCCACATCACCTGATGCCGCGCGGGCGCTGGCGAGCGGCGGCCCTCCCGGCGCCTCAAGCTCAACTTGACCACGGCAAAAAATCGGTAATCCTTGGCCTGAGGAATAGCCATTGGCGCGCTGACCCGCCATGATCGGCCCGAAGGCGTGATGCGCGGCAGGAAGCTCGACTGACATGAAACGTCTCAAGATCCTGCGGCGGTGGTTCACGCGAAAGTTCGGCTTTGCGCGGCTGGTGTGCCTTGCGCTGCTGGTCGTGTTTGCAGCCCTGCGCGTCTGGGATCCGCCGCCGGTGCAGGAGCTGCGGCTGCGCAACTTCGACATATTTCAGTTGATAGATCCGCGCGAAAAGGCAGCGGTGCGACCGGTCACGATCGTCGACATCGACGACAAGAGCCTCGCCAGGCTCGGCCAGTGGCCGTGGCCGCGCACGCGAATCGCGGACCTGATCCAGAACCTCACCAGCAACGGTGCAGTGGCGATCGGCTTCGACGTCGTGTTCTCGGAGCCCGATCGGCTCAACCCGGATCTGGTCGCGAACCAGATGCGCTATCTGGACGACGCCACACGCACCAAGCTGCGCGATTTGCCGAGCAACGACCAGATCCTCTCGGAGGCGATCAAGCGCTCCCGCGTCGTGCTGGGCGAGACCGGACAGCCGGCGATCACGTCGGAAATCGACAAGACGCTTCCCTTCACCGGTGTGGCGACGGTCGGCGAAGCGGAGGCCGAGCGCTTCCTGTTCGAATTCCCCGGGCTGCTGCGCAACGTGCCTGTGATCGAGAAGGTGGCGGCGGGCCGCGGGCTGTTCACGATCAGGACCGAACGGGACGGCCTGATCCGGCGCGTGCCGATGATCATGCGCGCGCAGGGCAACATCATGCCTTCGCTCAGCCTCGAGATCCTGCGGGTCGTCACGGGGACGCCGACGCTGCTGGTGCGCACCGACAAGACCGGCATACGCGGCGTCCGCCTCAAAGGTGTCGAGATCCCAACCGACGAGAATGGCCAGCTCTGGGTGCACTATGCCCGTCACGATCCCTCGATCTATGTCTCGGCAGCCGACGTGCTCGACAACACCGTGCCGCCGAGCAAGATCGCTGGAAAGCTGGTGCTGATCGGCACCTCCGCCGTCGGCCTGAACGACATCAAGACCACGCCTGTGGCGCGCGCCATGCCGGGAGTGGAAATCCACGCCCAGGTCCTCGAAAGCGTGCTGAGCGGCGCTGCGATCTCGCGGCCGAATTATGCGCTCGGCGTCGAGCTGCTTGCCGCGATGATCATCGGCATCCTCGTCATCATCTTCACGCCGAATCTCGGACCGGTGCGGCTGGTGATTGCCGGCGCGATGTTCGCTGCGGTCCTGGTCGGCACGTCCTGGTTCTTCTACTGGAAATACCGCTACCTGATCGACTTCACTTACCCGTTGTTGTCGACCACCGCGCTCTACCTGACGCTGATCTTCGCGAGCTTCGTGCGTGAGCAACGCCAGCGCGTGCAGATCCGCGGCATGTTCGCGCAATACATGTCGCCGGTGCTGGTCGAGCAGCTGGCGCAGTCGCCGGAGAAGCTCGTGCTCGGCGGCGAGGAGCGCGAGATGACGATCATGTTCTCCGACGTGCGCGGCTTCACCACGATCTCGGAGAGCTACAAGCACGATCCGCAGGGCCTGATCGCGCTGATGAATCGCTTCCTGACGCCGCTCACCGACGTCATCATCGAACAAAAGGGCTATATCGACAAATACATGGGCGACGCCATCATGGCGTTCTGGAACGCGCCGCTCGACGACGCGCAACATGAGCTCAACGCCTGCGAGGCCGCGATCCAGATGCTTGACCAAATCGACGCGGTCAACAAGGACCGCGAGCAGGAAGCCGCGGACGGCGGCCACGTCTACATCCCGCTCAATGTCGGCATCGGCCTCAACACCGGCATCGGCGTGGTCGGCAACATGGGCTCCGACCTGAAGAAGAACTACTCGGTGCTCGGCGACAGCGTCAACCTGGCCTCGCGCCTCGAAGGCCAGACCAAAGAATACGGCTTCCCGATCATCGTCGGCTCCAGGACCGCGCTCGCCGCCAAGGACAAGTTCGCAATCCTCGAGCTCGATTTCATCATGGTCAAGGGCAAGACCGAGCCGGAAGTGATCTACGCCATCGCCGGCCGTGCGGACGTGATGCATTCGGCCGCCTTCCAGCGCCTGCGCAACATCACCATCGAAATGCTCGGCTGCTACCGCAGCCGCAACTGGCAGGGTGCCCTCGACGCCATCGAGCGCGGCCGCAACAGCGAGGACGCCGGCACGCTGGAAAAGCTGTTCGGGCTCTATGAAGCGCGCATCAAGGATTTCCAGGTTGATCCGCCGCCGGAAGGATGGACCGGGGCGTATGCACTGCTGACGAAGTAGGCGTGGGTGTGTGGTCCCGGTTGCCGCCGACACGCCCGTCATTGCGAGCTCTCGCACGGTGGGGCAAAGGCGCTCTTGCGCCGTGCCCACCCTATCGCTTCATACCGAGTCAAAATGGTGGGCACGCTTCCGCCTTCGCTCTGCGAGCTACGGCGGACAAGTCGCTTTGCCCAGCCTACGATGTCTGCTCAAGCGTCACACGAGGTGTCGTCCCGGCGAAGGCCGGGGACCCATACTCCGCAGCAGAAGTAGTTGCGCGAGATCGGAGTTGGCTGTCGTCGCCAAATCCAATTTTGTGGTTATGGGTCCCGGCCTTCGCCGGGACGACAGTGGTGTTTGACGCGGCCGCGTCGCCCGCCTCACTCCACCCCGATCGTCGTCAGATCCTGGAACCAGTGCTGCGCCTGCACGAATTGCTTGATCTTCGGCGACAGCGCGTGCGGGTTGGTGTCGTGGACGACCCAGACCAGCACGGCATCGTCGACGATCAGGGCATGCGCCTGCGCGATCAGATCGTCCTGTTTGGCGACATCGAAGGTCTGCTTGGCTTCGTTGATCAGCGCGTCGACGTTCGGGTTCTTGTAGCCGCCCCAGTTGACGCCGACCGGCGCGACCTGGTCGGAGGCGAAGAAGCGGACGATGGCGTAGAGCGGATCTGATGTCACGTAGGCGATGTTGTTGGCGGTGATGCCGGCGTTGATCTCGTCGGCCGCGCCCTTGCGCCAGTGCGTATAGAGCGTCTCGAGCTCGACCACCTTGAACTCGATGTCGATGCCGATCTCCTTGAAGCTCTGTTGCAGGAACTCGTTCATCGGCAGCGACAGCATCTGGCCGGTGCCGCCCTGTGCGATGATGAAGGTCGCCTTCAGCGGCTTGTCCCTGGAGTAGCCGGCTTCCTCGACCAGCTTCTTCGCCGCAGCCGGATCATATTTCAGCTCGAAGCTCGGCTTGCCGAACCAGGGGCTCGAGGGGTCGACCTGGCCCTTGGCGGGCTTGGCAAGCCCGTTCATCAGGCCCACCACCGCCTCGCGATCGATCGCAAGGTTGAGCGCCTTGCGCAGCCGGATGTCGGTCCAGGGCGAGCCCGGCAGCACGCTCAGATGATAATTCCAGACATGCGGCGTGACGTTGTCGACGAGCTTGATGCCGGCCGCTTTCAGCTGCGGCACGGCATCCGGCGCCGGCGTCTCGATCAGGTCGACTTGCCCCGCGAGCAGCGCGTTAGTGCGCGTCAGCGCTTCCGGCATCGGCACCAGCACGATCTTGTCGACCTTTGGAATGCGCTTGGCGTTCCAGTAGTCCGGATTCTTGCTGAGCTCGGCAAGCTCGCGCGGCACCAGCTTGGTCAGCTTGAACGGGCCGGTGCCCGAGGGCTGGCTTGCGAACTTGTCCCAATCCTTGCCGAGCTTTTCATACTGCGCGGGGCTCGACACCAGGAACCACAGCATCTGATAGGGGAAGAAGGAATCGACCTTCTTGGTCGTGATCTCGATCGTGGACTCGTCGATCTTGGCGTAGCTCGCCACCGAGGGCAGCCGCGTCTTCACTTGCGCACTCTGGCGCTTGTCGAATTGCGGCGCCTTGTCGTTGAGCACCTTGTCGAGATTCCAGATCACCGCGTCGGCGTTGAACTCGCTGCCGTCGTGAAACTTCACCCCCTTGCGAAGCGTGAAGCGCCATTTGGTCTTGTCGGTGTCGTCGACCTTCCATTCCGTGGCGAGGCCGGGCACCAGCTTGCCGGGGCGGTCGGCGACGTCCATCTCCCAGGCGACCAGCGGATCGTAGATGGTATAGGCTGTGAACTGATAGGCGCCGGCGCCGCGATCGGGCTGGCCGGTGGTCAGCGGAATGTCCGCCATCGAGATGCCGTAGCGCACCACGGTTTCGGCGCGCGCCGCGACTGCGGACAACGCCAGCGCAAGCACGGCGAGACAGGTCGACAATCGGTGACGCATGGCAAAGCTCCAAGGAAAAACTCAAGACAAATTCGGGGCCAAACTTGCAAGCTTGATGCCAGAATAGGCAGCAAGGCGGTTTTGCGAACGCTTAATCACAAGGACTTGTCGTCGCAGGGGCAATTTGCAGAATAAGTTTCCCCATTGGCATAGCCATTGCATACGTTTGCATCAAAATTAATCATCGAAAGCCGGAAAAGGACCAAGGCCATGCTCATCAAGACAACTCGCGCGGCGCTGATTGCGGCGCTGGCGCTGACGACGGCCGCCGCATGGCCGCGCGCCGCCAGTGCCGAAACCGTGCTGCGCATCGGCATGACCGCTGCCGATATTCCGCGCACGCTGGGCCAGCCTGATCAGGGCTTTGAAGGCAACCGCTTCACCGGCCTGACCATGTATGACGCGCTCACCGGCTGGGACCTGTCTTCCGCGGACAAGGCCAGCGTGGTGATCCCCGGGCTTGCCACCGAGTGGAAGGTCGACGATGCCGACAAGACCAAATGGACCTTCAAGCTGCGCCCCGGCGTGAGCTTCCATGACGGCTCGCCGTTCAATGCCGATGCGGTGGTGTGGAATGTCGAGAAGGTCTTGAAGCAGGACGCCCCGCAGTTCGATCCGAGCCAGGTCGGCGTTACGGCGTCGCGCATGCCGACGCTCCTTTCTGCCCGGAAGATCGACGACATGACGGTCGAGCTCACCACCAAGGAGCCCGACAGCTTCCTGCCGATCAACCTCACCAACCTCTTCATGGCGAGCCCGGCGAAGTGGCAGCATTTCTACGACAAGGCCGAAGGCGCCGACGCCAAGGCAAAGTCGCAGGCCGCCTGGACCGCCTTCGCCAAGGACGCCGCGGGCACCGGCCCCTGGAAGATGGCGGCCTTCACGCCGCGCGAGCGGCTCGAACTGGTCAAGAACGCGAATTACTGGGACAAGGCGCGTGTGCCCAAGGTCGACAAGATGGTGCTGCTGCCGATGCCGGAGGCCAACGCGCGCACCGCGGCGCTGCTGTCCGGACAGGTCGATTGGGTCGAGGCGCCGGCGCCGGATGCGTTGCCCGAACTGAAGCAGCGCGGCTTCAAGCTCTACGCCAACGAGCAACCGCATGTCTGGCCCTGGCAGTTCTCGCGTATTGAAGGCTCGCCCTGGAACGACATCCGCGTGCGCAAGGCGGCAAACCTCTGCATCGATCGCGAAGGCCTCAAGGACGGATTGCTCGCGGGGCTGATGGTGCCTGCGACCGGCACCTTCGAGCCAGGCCATCCCTGGCGGGGAAAACCGACTTTCGAGATCAAGTATGACAAGGCGGCCGCGCAGAAGCTGATGCAGGAGGCCGGCTTCGGTCCCAACAAGAAGCTGACGGTCAAGACCCAGACCTCCGCGTCCGGGTCGGGGCAGATGCAGCCGCTGGCGATGAACGAATATCTCCAGCAGGCGCTGGCCGAATGCTATTTCGACGTGCAGCTCGACGTCATCGAGTGGAATACGCTGTTCACCAACTGGCGCCGCGGCGCCAAGGACCCCTCGGCCAACGGCGCGAACGCGACCAATGTCACCTATGCGGCGATGGACCCGTTCTTCGCGCTGGTGCGCTTCCTGCAATCGGGCATGGCGCCGCCGGTCTCGAACAATTGGGGGTTCATCAACAATCCCAAGTTCGACGAGCTCGTGAAGAAGGCGCGGCAGACTTTCGATCCTGCCGCGCGCGACGCCGCGCTCGCCGAGCTGCACGCAGCCTCCGTCGACGATGCCGCCTTCCTCTACGTCGCCCACGACGTCGGCCCGCGCGCCATGAGCCCGAAGGTCACGGGCGTGGTGCAGCCGAAGAGCTGGTTCATCGACTTCTCGCTGGTGTCGATGCAGTAGTTCGCGCCACACGCACACTGCACCCTCTCCCCTTGTGGGAGAGGGTGGCTTCGCGAAGCGAAGCCGGGTGAGGGGTTCTCTCCGCGGAGAGACTCCTCCTATATTGAAAGCTATATCCGCGGATAGAACCCCTCATCCGGCGCTCCGCGCCACCTTCTCCCACAAGGGAAGAAGGAAGAAAGACCCAAACGTGCTCGCCTATATCGCCAGACGCATCGTCTACGTCGTTCCGATCGTCATCAGCGTCGCGCTGGTGTGCTTTCTGCTCGTGCATATCACGCCGGGCGATCCACTGGTCGCGGTGCTGCCGGCCGATGCCTCGCAGGAGCTCGCCGCCCAGCTGCGTACCGCTTACGGTTTCGACCGTCCACTGCCGGTGCAGTTCGGTCTGTGGCTGCTCCGCGCCCTTCACGGCGATCTCGGCAATTCCATCGCCACTGGCCGCCCGGTGCTCGCCGAAGTTATGCGCGCGGTCGGCAACACCGTCACGCTGGCGATTGCCGCCGGGATCATCGGCTTCACGATGGGCATCCTGCTCGGCCTGGTCGCCGGCTATTTCCGTGAGACCTGGATCGACAAGCTCGCCACATCATTTGCCATCGCCGGCGTCTCGGTGCCGCATTACTGGCTCGGCATGGTGCTCGTCATCATCTTCTCGGTCGAGCTGAACTGGCTGCCCGCTGTGGGCGCCGGGCCGAACGGCTCCAGCTCCTGGGCCTGGGACTGGGCGCATTTGAGATATCTGGTGCTGCCGGCGATCACGACGTCGGTGATCCCGATGGGCATCGTGACCCGCACCGTGCGCGCACTGACCGGCGACATCCTCTCGCAGGATTTCGTCGAGGCGTTGCGGGCAAAAGGCCTGCACGAAACCGGCGTGTTCCGCCACGTCATCAAGAACGCCGCGCCGACCGCGCTGGCGGTGATGGGGCTGCAACTGGGTTACATGCTTGGCGGCTCGATCCTGATCGAGACCGTGTTCTCTTGGCCGGGCTCGGGCTTCCTGCTCAATTCGGCGATCTTCCAGCGCGATCTGCCGCTGTTACAGGGTACGATCCTGGTGCTGGCGCTGTTCTTCGTCTTCCTCAATCTGCTGGTCGACATCGCCCAAGCCGCGATCGACCCGCGCATCAAGCGGGGCTAGCGGGATGAGGTGGCACACATTCAGGGTCGTCCCGGCGAAGGCCGGGACCCATAACCCCAGTAAGCGGCTGTGGGACGAGACGGCAACCACGAGTCTTCGCCAAACTACCTTTCGTGGTTATGGGTCCCGGCCTTCGCCGGGACGACGTTGGAAGTTGCGGTGATGAGCGAGCTCCCACTTCAAGTGACCGCCGACGCCGCGCTGCAGGCAGCGCCTGCGACCAGGGCGCGCGGCTATTGGGCGACTGTCGGCCGCCGTATCGCCCGCGACAAGGTCAGCATGGCTTGCGCGCTTGTGCTGCTGTTGATCTTTCTGTCCGCGATCCTCGCGCCGTGGCTAGGACTGGAGGATCCCTACAAGGGCTCGATGATCCGCCGCCTCCGCCACATCGGCACATCAGGCTATCCGCTCGGCACCGACGAACTCGGCCGCGACATGCTGGCCCGGCTGATCTATGGCGGGCGGCTGTCGCTGGTCATCGGCATCCTGCCCGTGATCCTCGCCTTCGGCATCGGCACCTCGCTCGGCCTCGTCGCCGGCTATGTCGGCGGCAAGCTCAACACCGCGATCATGCGCACGATCGACGTGTTCTACGCTTTTCCATCCGTGCTGCTGGCGATCGCGATCTCCGGCGCGCTCGGCGCCGGCATCCTCAATTCCATCGTATCGCTGACCGTCGTGTTCGTGCCGCAGATCACCCGCGTCGCCGAAAGCGTCACCACCGGCGTGCGCAACATGGATTTCGTCGAGGCCGCGCGCGCCTCCGGCGCCGGCCCCTTCACCATCATGCGCGTGCATATCCTCGGCAACGTGCTGGGCTCGATCTTCGTCTATGCCACCAGTCTCATTTCGGTCTCGATGATTCTGGCGGCCGGTCTCTCCTTCCTCGGCCTCGGCACCAAGCCGCCGGAGCCGGAATGGGGCTTGATGCTCAACACGCTGCGGACCGCCATCTACGTCAATCCCTGGGTCGCAGCGCTCCCCGGCGCGATGATTTTCGCAGTCTCGATCTGCTTCAATCTGCTCTCGGACGGTCTGCGCAGCGCCATGGACATCAGGAATTAGAGAATGATGAGAGCGATGCAGACAGCCAGGGCCTCGGTGCCACACCTCTCCCGAAGGGAGAGGTCGGATTGCATCGCCAGATGCAATCCGGGTGAGGGGTTAGGCTGCATCGAGTTTGCCGCGCCCCCTCACCCGGCGCTTCGCGCCGACCTCTCCCCGATGGTGAGAGGTGAAGGGGGCCGCCATGTCTGATGTAACTCAGTCGGTCAGCATGTTGGAGCCCGTCGAGGATCGCGGCGGTCTCGCGCAGCCGCTGCTCAAGGTCAATGGCCTGACCAAGCATTTTCCGGTGCGCGGGGGGCTGTTCGCCGCCAAGCGCACCGTGCGCGCGGTGGACAATGTCTCCTTCTCGGTCGCCAAGGGCGAGACCGTAGGCATCGTCGGCGAGTCCGGCTGCGGCAAGTCGACCACCGCGCGGCTGCTCATGCACCTGATGCCGCGCGATACCGGCGACATCATCTATGACGGCATGGCCGTCGGCCCGTCGCTGAGCTTGCGCGAACTTCGCCGCGGCATGCAGATGGTGTTCCAGGACTCCTACGCCTCGCTCAATCCGCGCCTCACCATCGAGGAATCCATCGCGTTCGGCCCCAAGGTCCACGGCATGGCCGATGGCGCGGCGCGTGCGCTTGCGCGCGAGCTGCTCGGCAAGGTCGGCCTGGTCCCGGCGAATTTCGCCAACCGCTATCCGCACGAGATTTCCGGCGGCCAGCGCCAGCGCGTCAACATCGCGCGGGCGCTGGCGCTGTCGCCGCGGCTGGTGATCCTCGACGAAGCGGTGTCCGCGCTCGACAAATCCGTCGAGGCGCAGGTGCTCAATCTGCTGGCCGATCTCAAGCGCGAGTTCGGCCTGACCTATCTCTTCATCAGCCATGACCTCAACGTGGTCCGCTACATCAGCGATCGCGTGCTGGTGATGTATCTCGGCGAGGTCGTCGAGCTCGGCCCGGTCGATCAGGTCTGGGACAGGCCTGCGCATCCCTACACGCGCGCACTCCTGGCCGCGATGCCGTCCTCCGATCCGGACCGTCGTACCGAGACGCCGCCGATCACGGGCGATCCGCCCAATCCGATTGACCCGCCGCCGGGCTGCCGCTTTCACACCCGTTGCCCGTTTGCGGAGCCGCTCTGCGCAAATGCGACACCAAAACTCACCGCGCTCGATACAATGGGCCACGAGGCCGCCTGCCACACGGCGATTCCGGGTTCAGGCCATAGCCGCGCGCCCAGGGAGAAGACCGCATGACGAGACCGACACCCAAAGAGATCAAGCCGATCGCACAGCTCGCCGGCATTCCCGTGGACGACGAGATCGCGACACGCATCTCCAATTCCATTGGACCCGCATTCGAAGGCTTCGCGGCCATCGCCGGAACGCTGCCGTTCGATCTCGAACCGGCTTCTTACGTGCTCGCGCAGACCGCGAAGGTGTCAAAATGAGCACCGAGCCCGCCTTAATGACGCTCACCGAGGTCGCGCGTGCGATCGCGATGAAGCAGGTCTCCTCGCAGGAGGTGACGCGCGCGCTGCTGCATCGCATCGCGCAGTGGCAGCCGCATCTCAACGCCTTCATGTCGATCGAATCGGAAGCCGCGCTGAAGGCGGCCGTGGCCGCCGACGCCCGGCTTACCAAGGGAATCGTCCGCGGTCCGCTGCACGGCGTGCCGCTCGCGCACAAGGACATGTATTACGATGCGGGGCATGTCGCGACCTGCGGCTCGCTGATCCGCCGCGATTTCGTGCCGACCACGACCTCGACCGCCTTGCAGCGGCTGAAGGATGCCGGCCAGGTCCGGCTCGGCACGCTGCATCTGGCTGAATTCGCCTACGGCCCGACCGGGCACAACCATCACTATGGTCCGGTACGCAATCCCTGGAATGTCGCGCATATCACCGGCGGCTCGTCGTCCGGCTCCGGCTCGGCGGTCGCGGCGCGCTTGACCTATGCAGCGCTGGGCTCTGATACCGGCGGCTCGATCCGCATGCCCGCGCATTTCTGCGGCGTCACCGGGCTGAAGACCACCTGGAGCCGCGTCAGCCGCGCCGGTGCGATGCCGTTGTCGCAATCGCTCGACACTGTCGGCCCGCTCGCCCGCACGGCCGAGGATTGCGCGCTACTGTTGGCGGTGATGGCCGGCCCCGATCCCGAGGACTCGACCGCGAGCCACGAGCCGCTGTCGGATTATGTCGCCGCGACCAGGGGCTCGCTGAAAGGCCTGAAGATCGGCGTGCCCGCCTCCTTCTATGTCGATGATCTCGACGGCGAGGTCGCGCGCGTGCTGGACGAGACCATCGCGGTGCTCAAGCGCGAGGGCGCCGACATCGTCACCGTCGAGCTGCCTGACCAGCGGCAATTGTCCGCGGCAAGCCAGCTCGTGCTCGCGGCCGAAGCCGCCGCCTTCCACAAGCGTTGGATGATCGAGCGGCCGCAGGATTACGGCCCGCAGGTCCTGATGCGGCTTCAGAACGGCCTTGCCGTTCCCGCCATCACCTATCTCGAGGCGATGCGCTGGCGCGGGCCGGCGCTTGCCGCGCACAATGCGGCTACAGTCGGCGTCGATGCGGTGATCGCGCCGGCATCGCCCGTGCCGGCGCCGACGATCGCGGAAAGCGACGTCGGTGGCGGACCGAATGCGCCGGCGCTGTTGCAGCGGCTGACGCTGTTCACCCGTCCGGTCAACTATCTCGGCCTGCCGTCGCTCACCGTTCCCTCCGGCTTCACCAAAAGCGGCCTGCCGATCGGCATGCAGCTGATCGGCCGCTCCTTCGACGAAGCGACCCTGCTCACCATCGGCGCCGCGTTCCAGCGCGCGACCGATTATCACGACCGGATCCCCAAATTGCCGTCATGACAAAGCTGGTCGAGATCTCAGGCCTCAACATCCGCTTCACCGGCGAGCGCGCGGTCTATGCCGTGAACGATCTCAGCCTCTCGCTCGGCGACGGCGAAGTGCTGGGGCTGCTCGGCGAGTCCGGTTCGGGCAAGAGCGTGACTCTGCGGGCGCTGATGCGGCTATTGCCGAAGAAGCGCACGCAGATTTCGGGCGCAGTCAATGTCATGGGACGTGACGTGCTCGCCATGAACGACGAGGAGCTGTCGTCGTTCCGCGGGCAGACTGTGTCGCTGATCTTCCAGGAGCCGGCGCTGGCGCTCGATCCGGTCTACACCATCGGCGCACAGATCGCCGAGAGCGTGGTGCGCCACGAGGGCAAGTCGCACGCGGAGGGCCGCGCGCGGGCGCTCGATATGCTCGAGGTCGTGCGCATTCCCTCGGCCAAGCGAAGGCTCGACGCCTATCCGCACGAAATGAGTGGCGGCATGCGCCAACGCGCCATGATCGCGCTGGCGCTGGCCTGCCGGCCGAAGATCCTGCTCGCGGACGAGCCGACCACGGCGCTCGACGCCACCGTGCAGATCCAGATCCTGCTGCTCCTGCGCGAGCTTCAGCGCGAGTTCGGCATGTCCGTCATCTTCGTCACCCACGACATTGGTGTTGCGATCGAGATCTGCGACCGCGTCGCGGTGATGTATGCCGGCCAGATCGTGGAGCAGGGGACCCTTCGCGACATCGTCCGCTCCCCGGTGCATCCCTATGCCAAGGGCCTGCTCGCCTCCACCATCCATGGCGCCAAGCGGGGGCAACGGCTCGAGACCATCCCCGGCACCCCACCCTCGCTGGCCGAGAGGCCGCACAATTGCTCCTTCGCCCCGCGCTGCACCGTGGCGCAGCCGCGCTGCCTGGAGCAGTTGCCTGCGACTGTCGAGGTGGGACCGGGCAGGGCGGCCCGGTGCGTGCTGGCAGCCTCGGTGGCCGCGCCCTCGCCGGAGCGCGCCTGATCCCGGGAATTCCCCGCACCAGCAGCGGGTTGTCACACTCCACCGGGCGCGGTCGGCGAAGACCCGTTCTACTGTGCATGGGGTTGTTTTCGACATTTTTGCCTGCGCGGGGGCCTCCGAAAGCGCCGGAACCTGTATTCACACCCCATTCATCCCGATTGCGGTTCCATGCTCCTCGTTCACGGAGAGGGACTTCAACTTATGTATATTTCTGGCCAAAGCCTCATCATCATCCTGTTCGTCGGCCTGGTTGCCGGCTGGCTCGCCGGCAAGGTCGTGCGCGGAACGGGGTTCGGCATCATCGGCGACATCGTGATCGGCATCGCCGGCGCGTTTATCGCCAGCTTCCTGTTCCCGCGGCTCGGCATCCACTTGGGCCTCGGGCTGGTCTCGGAGATCATCTACTCGGCCATCGGCGCGATCATCCTGCTGCTGGTGGTGCGGCTGGTGCGCGGCGGCGGCCGGTTCTAGCGCTCGCACGTCCAGTCGATCGGAACTTTGCGCCTCTCCCCGAGCCGGGGGGAGGCGTCGTTTTTTTGCTATGAAAAGCCACAAAGACTGTGGAATACCGGACTTGCGCATCAGACCATCCGGGGTAGACGTGGCCGACCAAGGTCCCGGATTCAGCCGACTGCGTTGCACGCGGAGAACGCGATATTAATCCGCGGCGAGTAGCCCTCGACGTGCCGTTGAAATCAGGGGGTTTTGCCCCTCATCCGAAAGAGATCAGACTGATGGCAGCCGTTCCCGGCCTCCGCCGTTCAGAGCTCGGTGATGCGCTGCGTGCCTGCCGCACGGCGCTGATCGGGCTCGGCTTCATGAGCTGCATGATCAACCTGCTCTATCTGACCGGGTCGATCTTCATGCTCGAAGTCTACGACCGGGTGCTACCGAGCCGCAGCATCCCGACGCTGGTCGGCCTCATCGTCCTCGCCGGCGGCCTCTATATGGCGCAGGGCGTGCTCGACATGATCCGCAACCGCATCCTGGGACGGATCGGTACGGCGCTCGACGAAGCCCTGAACAAGCGCGTGTTCGACACCATCGTGCGCCTGCCGCTGCTCGTCGGCAGCCGCAACGAGGGACTTCAGCCGCTGCGCGACCTCGACAATGTCCGCTCCTTCCTCGGCGGCATGGGACCGAGCGCGTTCTTCGATCTGCCCTGGCTGCCGCTGTATCTCGCCATCTGCTTCGCCTTCCACGTCATGATCGGCCTCACCGCGCTGATCGGCGCGGTCATCCTGGTGGCGCTGACGGTGGTCACCGAGTTTCTGTCGCGCCAGCCGGCGAAAGAGGCGATGGGCCTTGCCGCCCAGCGAAACGATCTCGCCCAGTCCAGCCGCCGCAATGCCGAAGTGCTGGTGTCGATGGGCATGGCCGGCCGGCTGAATCAGCGCTGGAGCGAGGCCAACGAAAAATATCTCGCCGGCAACCAGCGTGCGAGCGACGTCGCCGGCGGTCTCGGCGCGGTGGCAAAAGTGCTGCGCATGATGCTGCAATCGGCCGTGCTCGCGGTCGGCGCCTATCTCGTCATCCACCAGGAAGCGACTGCCGGCATCATCATCGCGGGGTCGATCCTGTCCGCCCGCGCGCTGGCGCCGGTCGATCTCGCGATCGCGCACTGGAAGTCCTTTGTCGCGGCACGCCAGAGCTGGCATCGCCTCAGCCGCCTCCTGGAGCAGATGCCGGCGCAGGCGCTGCCGACCCAGTTGCAGGCACCCACCAGCCGGCTCTCGGTCGAAGCCGTCGCGATGGTGCCGCCTGGCGACCAGCGTCTCATCGTGCAGGACGTCACGTTTGCCCTCGAAGCCGGCAACGGCCTCGGCGTGATCGGGCCGAGCGGTTCCGGCAAATCGTCGCTGATCCGCGCGCTGGTCGGCGTCTGGCATCCGGTGCGTGGCAAGGTGCGGCTCGACGGCGCGGCGCTCGACCAATGGTCATCCGACGCGCTCGGCCGCCACATCGGATATCTACCGCAGGACGTCGAGTTGTTCGGCGGCACCATCGCGCAGAACATCAGCCGCTTCGATCCGGAGGCGACGTCTGACGGCATCATTGCCGCGGCCAAACAGGCCGGCGTGCACGAGATGATCATCAAGATGCGCGAGGGTTACAACACCCAGGTCGGCGAGCAGGGCACCTCGCTCTCGGCGGGCCAGGCGCAGCGCGTGGCGCTGGCGCGCGCGCTTTACGGCAATCCGTTCCTGATCGTGCTGGACGAGCCCAATTCCAATCTCGACACCGAAGGTGACGAGGCGCTCACGCGCGCCATCCGTGCCTCGCGCGAGCGCGGCGCCATCGTGGTCGTGGTGGCGCACCGGCCGGTCGGCGTCGAGGCGGTCGACCAGATCCTGGTGCTGCGCGACGGCCGCATGCAGGCCTTCGGCCCGAAGGAGCAGGTGCTCGCCCAGGTGCTCCAGCCCCGCGTCGCGCCGCCGGCGCCGATCAAGATCGTCAGCGAAGGCGGAGTGGCCAAATCATGAGCACGATGACGATTGCCGGCACAAAGCCGGGCGCGAAGCGGACCGTGCGGGACTCGATCCGGTTTCACTTGATGCTCGGCCTCGGGATCGTGCTGGTTCTGGCCGTCGGCCTCGGCGGCTGGGCGTCAACGGTGCAGATTTCCGGCGCACTGATCGCGCCCGGCCAGATCGTGGTCGAATCCAATGTCAAGAAGGTGCAGCACCCGACCGGCGGTGTGGTCGGCGAAGTGCGCGCGCACGATGGCGACGTGGTCAAGGCGGGCGACATCGTCGTGCGGCTCGACGACACCGTCACCAAGGCCAACCTCGCCATCGTCACCAAGAATCTCGATGCATCGCAGGCGCGTGCGGCGCGGCTTCAGGCCGAGCAGCGCGGGCTGGACAAGATCGAGTTTCCGCAATCGCTGCTCGATCGTGCCGACGATCCCGACGTCAAGGTGCTGCTCTCCGCCGAAACCAAGCTGTTCGACGTCCGAGTCAACGGCCGCGCGGGCCAGAAGGCGCAGCTGCGCGAGCGCATCCAGCAGCTCAACGAGGAGATCGATGGCCTCGCGGCGCAAGAGAAGGCCAAGGACAAGGAGATCGCGCTGGTGCAGCAAGAACTGGTCGGTGTGCGCGATCTCTATGACAAGCATCTGGTGCAGATCTCGCGCCTGACCACGCTCGAGCGCGACAGCGCCCGCCTCAACGGCGAGCGTGCGCAGTACATCGCGTCGCGGGCCCAGGCCAAGGGCAAGATCACCGAGACCGAGCTCCAGATCATCCAGGTCGACAAGGACATGGTGAGCGAGGTCTCGAAAGATTTGCGCGAGACCAATGACAAGATCGGCGAGTTGATCGAGCGCAAGGTCGCGGCCGAGGATCAGCTCCGCCGCGTCGACATCCGCGCGCCGCAGGACGGCATGGTGCTGCAATCGACCGTTCACACGGTCGGTGGCGTCGTGACTGCCGGCGATGCCCTGATGCTGATCGTGCCGCAGGCTGACGATCTCCAGGTCGAGGCCAAGGTCAATCCGGTCGATATCGACAAGCTCCAGATCGGCCAAAAGACGCTGCTGCGTCTTTCCGCCTTCAACCAGCGGACCACGCCCGAACTCAACGGCGTCGTCACCCGCGTCTCGCCCGACGTCACCACCGACCAGCGCACCGGCCAGAGCTACTACACCATCCGCGTGTCGATGTCCGCGGAAGAGGTCGCCAAACTCGGCGACTCCAAGCTGATCCCCGGCATGCCGGCGGAAGCCTTCGTCCAGACCGGCGACCGCACCATGCTGTCCTATTTGATGAAACCGTTGCACGATCAGTTCATGCGGGCGTTCCGGGAGAAGTGACGCGCGACGGCGCGGCGATCAAGCCGCGGCGTGACGGTCCCGTAGGGTGGGCAAAGGCGCAAAGCGCCGTGCCCACCATTTTCGTTCCCCAAGGTTGATGGTGGGCACGCTTCGCTTTGCCCACCCTACGGCACCTTGTTTCTTGCTATAGTTCGACTCACGCTCAACCATCCGCGGTCGAACCATGCAATCTCCTCCCTCCATCGCCACCGAAGCCTTTTCCGACGCGACTGCGGCCGTCGCCCGTCTCGAAGAGATCTACGAGCGCAACACTAAATTCCTGCGCGACCGGTTCGAAGCCTATGTCGGCGGCGAGGCGATCACGACGCGGGCGCGGGCTTACTATCCGTTTGTCCGCGTCACGACCGCGACGCATGCGCGGCTCGACTCGCGTCTGGCCTATGGTTTCGTCGCCCGGCCCGGCGTGCACGAAACCAGCGTGACCCGGCCGGATTTGTTCCGGACCTATCTCACCGAGCAGATCGGTTTGCTGATCCAGAACCACGGCGTGCCAGTCGAAATCGGCGAGTCCAGCGAGCCGATCCCCGTCCACTTCGCCTATCGCCGCGACATCAACATCGAAGCTGCCATTAGCACCAGCGAGAACTCGGCCGTGACGCGATCGCTGCGCGATGCGTTCGACGTGCCTGATCTGGCCACCATGGACGATGCCATCGCCGACGGCACGTTCGAGCTTCAGCCCGGCGCGCCCGAGCCGCTGTCGCTGTTTCGCGCCGCCCGCGTCGATTACTCGCTGCGCCGGCTCTACCACTACACCGGCACCGACCCCGAGCATTTCCAGAACTTCGTGATCTTCACCAATTACCAGTTCTATGTCGACGCCTTCGCGCAGCTGTGCCAGCAGCGCCTCCAGTCCGGCGAGGCCGGCTTTGATGCCTTTGTTGCGCCGGGCAATGTGATCACGCGCAGCGGCGGCGCGACGACAGGCGTTGCCCCGGCGCGTGCGCCGCAGATGCCGGCCTTCCACCTGGTCGAGCCCGGCTATCGCGGCATCACTCTGATCAACATCGGCACCGGACCGTCCAACGCGCGTAACGTCACCGACCATGTCGCGGTGCTGCGGCCGCATGCCTGGCTCATGCTCGGGCATTGTGCGGGATTGCGGAACACGCAGCGGCTCGGCGACTACGTGCTCGCGCACGGCTATGTGCGCGAGGATCACGTGCTCGATCGCGAGTTGCCGCTTTGGGTGCCGATCCCGGCACTCGCCGAGATGCAGGTGGCCCTCGAGGAGGCGGTCGAGGATGTCACGGGGCTCGAAGGCTTCGAACTCAAGCGGCTGATGCGCACGGGAACCGTCGCGAGCGTCGACAACCGCAATTGGGAGATCAGCGGGCCGGAGGTCATTCGCCGCCTGTCGCAATCGCGCGCGGTCGCGCTCGACATGGAATCGGCGGCGATCGTGGCAAACGGCTACCGCTTTCGCGTTCCCTACGGCACGCTGCTCTGCGTTTCCGACAAGCCTCTGCACGGCGAGATCAAGCTTGCCGGCATGGCCAGCGAGTTCTACCGCCGCCGCGTCGGCCAGCATCTCGAAATCGGCCTGAAGGCGCTGGAACGGCTCAAGCAGCAGGAATCGGAGCGGCTGCATTCACGCAAGCTGCGCAGTTTCGCCGAGGTTGCGTTTCAGTAGGACGAAGGCCCGTTTGCTGCTGACAAGCGGAGAGATTTTCAGCATTGTCCCGCGCGGGGGCGCTCGACCGGGACGATTAGATGCCGCTGACGCGCGACAGGATCATTGGCCATGACCTCGAACGGCTGGCCTTCCGCTTCACCATGCTGAGCGACGGCGATGGTGACATCGTGCAATGCCAGATCAG
Organism: Bradyrhizobium sp. Kon10; assembly: GCF_055807395.1. NCBI lineage: Bacteria > Pseudomonadati > Pseudomonadota > Alphaproteobacteria > Hyphomicrobiales > Nitrobacteraceae > Bradyrhizobium > Bradyrhizobium sp. Kon10. The sequence goes on from NZ_JBVVOZ010000008.1 coordinate 63,374, forward strand.
CGATGCCGCGATGGATGAGCTTGCGGGCATGCAGGGTACCGAGAGCAGCGCACGGCAGGCGCAGTTCGTGTCGCTGCGCGAGACCATCGAGCGGATCGCGTCGGACCTCTACGACGAGGCGCCGCGCTTCAAGGGTTACATCGTGCGGATTTTCATGCGGCATTTGGGAAGGTAACGTCGACCCGACCTCCGCTGTCATCGCCCGGCTTGACCGGGCGATCCAGTACTCCGAGACGGTTGTGATTCAATCGACAGGCCGCGGCGTACTGGATGCCCGCCTTCGCGGGCATGACAGCGAGCTTTTGGGGAGGCTTTCCCGACTCACTTGGGTTGACGATGCAGTTACTCCGACAAATTCCGCAGCAGCAGCTTCAGCGCCGTCGCCGCGAACGCCTGCATGTTCGCAAGCCGGTCGTTGCTGCTGGTCTCCAGCGTCATCACCTCGGCCGCAGGCCCCGCGACGGCCATGCAGCTATGGCCGGCGGCATCGCCGTAACGGTTGCCGGTGGGGCCGGTGGCGCCGGTCTCGGACAGGGCCCAGTCGCAGCCGAATTGGCCGCGCATCTGCTCCGCCAGAAGTTTCGCATAAGGCTCCGAGGACGAACGGAAGCCTTTCATTCCTTCGTCCGAAATATCCATCAGCACGCGGCGCGCGTCGCGGGTGTAGACCACGGCGCCGCCAAGGAAATAAGCCGACGCGCCGGGCACCGCGAGCAGGCTCGCCGAGATCAGGCCGCCGGTCGAGGATTCCGCGACCGCGATGGTCTGCTTGCGCGCAATCAGTCTGCCTGCGATTTGTTCCGCAATGCCAACCAGCTCTTTCATTCCTGCACCTCTGATCTTCGCAACCGAGCCGTGCCTTCCTAGCATATGACAGCGCCATTGGCCGAGTTGCGGATGACGGGCAGGCCTGCTTGAATGGTGGGACGCAAGACGGCGCGAGGAAGCGCTGCGCAAGGGAAACGCGACGAGGACACGTAAGGGAGACGTCATGGCGTCCCTGATCGCCGGCGGGGTGGATTGCGATGTGCATCCGGCCGTGCCGCATCTGACCAGCCTGCTGCCGTACCTGAACGACTATTGGCGTGATCAGGTGACGACGCGCGGCATGGTCGATCTGATCTCGCAATCCTATCCGCAAAACTCGCCGATCACGGCGCGGCCGGACTGGCGGCCCGAATCCGGCAAGCCCGGCTCCGCCATCGCCGACATGCAGCGCCATGTGCTCGATGCCTTCCGGGTCAACCATGCCATCTGCAATCCGCTCTACGGCGTGCAGATGGTGTTTTCCGAGGATTTGCAAGCCGCCTTCTGCCGCGCGCTGAACGATTGGCTCGCCAAGGAATGGCTCGATCGCGATCCGCGGCTGCGCGGCTCCATCGTGATCCCGACGCAAAGCGTCGAGAAGGCCGTCGCCGAGATCGAGCGTTGCGCGCCCGACAAGCGTTTCGTGCAGGTGCTGATGCTGGTGATGGGCGACACGCCGCTCGGCAAGCGCGCGCTGTGGCCGATCTACGAGGTGGCGGAACGCCTCGACCTGCCGGTCGGCATCCATGCCGGTTCCGCCTATCACAATCCGCCGACCGCGGTGGGCTGGGGTTCCTACCACATCGAGGACTATGTCGGTGAGGCGCAGGCGTTCCAGACCCAGCTCACCAGTTTGATCGTCGAGGGCGTGTTTGTCCGGCACCCGCGGCTTAAGATGGTGATGCTGGAATCCGGAATCTCCTGGATTTCCCCCTATCTCTGGCGCCTGCACAAGTTCTGGCGAGGGGTGCGGATGGAAACGCCCTGGGTCGATCGCGCGCCGCTGGAGATTGTGCGTAGCAACATCCGCTTCTCGTTACAGCCATTTGATGCGCCGCCAGATGAAGCGACATTAATTCGCCTGTTTGATCATATGCAGTCGGACGAATTGGTCCTATTCTCCACGGACTATCCGCACTGGCAGTTCGACGGCCAGGATGCGCTGCCCAAAGGGCTCACTCCCGATCTCGTGCGCAAGATCATGATCGATAATCCACACGCCACCTATCCCCGCCTGACTTAGCCGCTGCCAAAGGAGGCAAGGCGATGAATATCCAGTTCCGCGAGAGCACCGAAGCCGCTTCCCCCGTCACCGCCAAGACCGCGATCGCGGACTGCGACATCCATCCGGCGCGCGCCACCCGAACCGAACTTTATCCCTATCTCGCCAAACGCTGGCAGCATCATCTCGAGATCTACGGCGTCCATGCCTATCAGGGGATGATGGAAGGCCCGCCCTATCCCAAGGCGCAGCCCAACGCCTCGCGCCGCGATGCCTATCCACCCGAAGGCGGCCCGCAGGGCTCCTCGCTGTCTTTCATGCAGAAGCAGTTGCTCGATCCCAATAACGTGCAGTTGGGCGTGCTCAACCCGCTCAACACCGGGCAGGGCATCCGCAACCACGAGCTCTCGGCCGCCCTGTGCTCGGCGATCAACGATTGGCAGATCGACAAATGGACCTCCAAGGACAAGCGCCTGAAGGCGTCCATTGTCGTCGGCAATGAGGACGGGATGGCGGCGGCCGCCGAGATCCGCGAGCGCGCCGGTGACAAGAACTTCGTGCAGGTGCTGTTGCTCAGCCGCAATGTCGAGCCGCTCGGGCAGCGCCGCTACTGGCCGATCTATCAGGCTGCGGAGGAAGCGGGGCTGCCGGTCGGCGTCCACGCCTTCGGCTTCGGCGGCAACCCGATCACGCCGTCGGGCTGGCCGAGCTATTACATCGAGGAGATGGTTGGCCACTCGCAGTGCCAGCAATCCGCGTTGGCGAGTCTCGTGCTCGAAGGCGTGTTCGAGCGCTTCCCGAAACTGAAGATGGTGATGATCGAGGCAGGCTTCGGCTGGGCGCCCTCACTGGGATGGCGGCTGGACAAGGTTTGGCAGCGCCTGCGCAGCGAGGTGCCGCATGTGAAGCGGCCGCCGTCGGAATATATCCGCGAGCAGGTGTGGTGGACGACGCAGCCGATGGAAGATCCGGAGCGGCGCGAGGATCTGTTCGACGTCATCAAATGGATCGGCTGGGACCGGCTGCTGTTCGCGACCGACTATCCGCATTGGGACTATGACGAGCCCTCGCGCGTGCTGCCGGCCGGCGTCAGCGAGGCCAATCGCGAGGCGTTCTACCTCGGCAATGCCAAGAAGCTCTACGGCATTTGCTGATGGCGAGACACGTTATTGGTCAGGTCGACGAGCTGCCGCCGGGCACGCGAAAATTTCTGGAGATCGACGGACGGCCGATCGCGGTCTTCAACATCAAGGGCGAATATTTCGGCCTGATGAACCGCTGCCCGCATCAGGGCGCAGCGCTATGCGAGGGCCCGCTGATCGGCCTTGCGCAATCGAGCGACCCCGGCGAGATCGAATACACCAAACTCGGGGAGATCATCCGCTGCCCCTGGCATGGCTGGGAGTTCGACGTCCGCACCGGCCAATCCTACTGCGACCCCCGCCGCTTTCGGGTCAAGGCCTACCCGGCACATGTCGAGCCGGGCGCGAGTGTGGTGAAGGGGCCGTATGTCGCCGAGACCATTCCGGTGAAGGTCGAGAGCGACTACGTGGTGGTGGAGCTGTAGGGCGGCCGCTGTCATTCCGGGGCGCGCCTCTTGGCGCGGGCCCGGAATCCATCGTGCCGCAGGAATGCTCTGAGAAATGGATTCCGGGCTCGCCCTTCGGGTGCCCCGGAATGACGATCAGTGTCCCGCCACCGGCTCGACCACCGCGTCATACGTTCTCACCGCCTTGCCGCCGCCGCGATAGACGACGAGCGCGCCGATGATGCCGAGCGCCGCGCCGAACATCAGCCAGTACGCCGGCGAGGCCTTGTCCCCGTTGGTCATGCCGATGAGCTTGGTTGCCACGGCCGGGGTGGACGTGCCGAAGATACCTGCAGCCAATGCGAAAGCGATGGAGAAACAGGTGGTACGGACATGTGCCGGCACGATCTCGACCAGACATCCCAGCATCGTGCCGCTGTAAACGCCAAAGTAGAACGAGAACATCATCTGGACTGCCAGCAGTTTCCCGAGAGTGGGCGCTGCCGCGAGCCAGGACAGCGCCGGGTATGCAGTCAAGAATGCCAGGATCGCGATGGTCACCAGCACCGGCTTGCGGCCGATCCGGTCAGAGACTGCGCCGCCAACCGGATTCCAGATGAAGTTGGTGACCGCGACGAGAAGGGTCACGAGCAGGGTCCCCTGCGGCGAAAGGTTGAGCTGCTTGCCGAAACCGGGAGCATACACCGTAATGAAGTAGAAGGTCGTCGTGGTCAGTACCGCGATCATCATCCCGAGAATGACGATGCGCCAGTTCGCGATCGCCGACGCGAACACCTCGCGCGCGGTCGGATGCTTTTTCATGGCCAGGAACGCCGGGGTTTCCTCGAGCGAACGCCGCAACATGAAAATGACGGGGATGATGATGCAGCCGACAAAGAACGGGATGCGCCATTTCGCGATCCCTCCGATCGCATCCAGGAACGTGTCGGCTGGCATGGCTTCTCTCAAGATGAAGCCGATGATCGCTGCGACAAAGATCGCGACCTGCTGACTGGAAGATTGGAACGAGGTGTAAAAGCCGCGGTTACCTGGGGTCGCGATCTCGGACAGATAAACAGAGACACCGCCGAGTTCTACGCCGGCGGAGAAGCCCTGAATCAATCGGCCGATCAGCACAATCGCGGGGGCAGCGACACCTATCGCTGCGTAAGACGGGCAGAAGGCGATCACTACGGTGCCGAGCGCCATGAGCGCGAGCGTGACGATCAGGCCCTGGCGACGGCCAATGCGATCGATATAGGAGCCGAGGACGATCGCGCCGACGGGACGCATCAGCGCACCGAGCCAAAACACGCCATAAGCATTGAGCAGAGCTGCGGTCTCGTCTGCGGCGGGGAAGAACGCCTTTGCGATATCCTGCGCATAAAATCCAAACAGGAAGAAGTCGAACTGCTCGAGGAAATTGCCGCTGGTGGCGCGCAGGATCGCGCCGATGCGCGACTTGATCCTGGGCGGATTGGTTGATGCTGCTGGTCCAGCCATGGCGTTTCTCCCCTTCGGACGTGGCCGGACCGGAATCCATTTTCACGGCAAGGCGACAGATTGTTGCTGTGACAATCCGGCTTACCCCTCCCGCGCGAGGCACCGCGAGTCAACTTGTTTTGCTGCGGAAGCTGATGATTTTTCAGGCTTTATTCTGCGTCGCCACGATTATCCATTGGCGGAAGGCGGCGAGCTTTGGGGCTTCGCGGCGGCCCTCCGGCGAGACCAGGTAGAAGCCCGCATCGGCCGGCAACGCGATCTTGAAGGGGACCACGAGCCGGCCCTTGGTGATGTCGTCCTGCACGTAGGAGGTTCGTCCCATCGCCACGCCGATGCCGTCGATCGCGGCCTGGATGGTCATGAAGATCATGTCGAAGGTGATGCCGGGCTGTTTGGAGATGTCGACGGGCAGGCCCGCCGCCGTGAGCCACAGCCGCCAGTCGTCGCTGTTGGCGTTGGATGTGTGCAGCAGCGGATAGCCCGTCAGGTCCTCGGGGCGTTGCAACGGCTTGTCGCCGCGCAGCAGCGACGGACTGCAGACCGGAAACAACTCATCGGCCATCAGCCAGTCGGCGCGCAGGCCCGGCCATTGGCCCCGGCCGTAGCGGATCGCGGCGTCGACGTCGTCGCGCTGGAAGTCGACGAGGCTCGTCGATGTCGTGATGCGGACGTCGATGCCGGGATGGGCCTCCTGGAAATCGGTCAGCCGCGGCAGCAGCCATTTCGCGGCGAGCGATGCCAGCGTCGAGATCGTCAGAACCTTGTCGTCGTCCTTGCGCAGCAGGCGGTCGGTCGCGAGCCGGAGGTCGTTGAAGGCGGCGCGAATGCCCGGCAGGTACTCGCGCGCCTCCGGCGTCAGCGCCAGCGCGCGGTTCTGCCGGATGAACAGGCGAATGCCGAGCTCCTCCTCGAGCCTGCGGATCTGGTGGCTGATCGCGGTCTGCGTCACGTTCAGTTCGACCGCTGCCAGCGTGAAGCTGAGATGGCGCGCGGCAGCCTCGAACGCCCGCAATCCGTTCAGGGACGGCAATCTGGCAGTCATTTGGCAGCAGGATGCATGAGCTTATTTCATGCGAAGGAGTACAAATTGTCGTTTGTCGAAGGCCGCGTACAGGCGGATACTCCGTTGAAATTTAGCTCAAGGAGCTGAAAATGTCCACTTGCACCGACAATTTGATGACAAATCATCATGCACCGGGCCTGCTCTCCCAGATCGGGGAGACGCTGTATGTCTGGCATGAGCGCTACCGCACCCGCCGCGAGCTGACCAATTGGACCGCCCGCGATCTCCACGACGTCGGCCTGTCCTGGAGCGATATCGCCGATGAAGCCGACAAACCCTTCTGGCGGGCCTGATTGGCCGCCAGGCCGGCGCCGCCTGATCACAGGGGCGCCGGCGGTCCTTTTTTCTCCTAAGGCCGATGTCATGAGCATTCTTCGCCTTGAAGACCTGAAGCAATATTCGGACACGTTGCGAACCCGGCAGGGTGACGCGCTCAAGGTCCGCTTCGTCGAGCCGCGCGACACCGACGAGCTTCAGCACTATTTCCGTTCGCTCACGACCCGCTCCCGCTACAACCGCTTCTTCGGCGCGATCAGCGAATTGCCCATGGGCCTGCTGCACGACTTCTTCCAGGTCGGCGAGCGCGAACGTTTCACTGTGGTCGCGACCAGAATGGTCGACGGCTTCGAGACCATCGTCGCCGAAGCCCGCTACGCTCTCCACGCGGAATCCGCGACGGTCGAATTCGGCCTGTCGGTCGCCGATCGCTGGCAGGGCCACGGCATCGCCACCGCGTTGCTCAAGAACCTGGAATGCCGCGCGGCTGCGCTGGGCGCTACACACATCTTCGGTGATACGCTGCGCTCCAACCAGGCGATGATCTCGCTTGCGCGCAAATCCGGCTTCGCCTTCGTCAACCATCCGGACGATTGGAAACTGGTGCGCTTCGACAAGGAGATCAATGTCGCGCCAAAGGACATTCCCTGCGCCAGCTGGCGTCTCGCCGCGCTTTCCCGTCAGACCGTAAGCCCCCATTGGCGCTAACTTACCATCTTGCGTGCGAGAATCGATTGTGATTCCTGCGTCGAATGACGGATGAATCACTTTCGAACGCCGAATGGCTGCGCACTGTCGATCGGCTGGGCGGCGCTGACCTGCTTGAGCGGGAGGCGCGAGAATCCGGTGCGTTCAAGCGAGCGCGCAAGATCGAATGCGCTGTGGACCAGTTGCGGCTGGTGCTGTCGTATTGTTGGGGCACACGCGGGCTGCGATTGACGGCCGCATGGGCGGAGGCGATGGGGCTTGCCTCGTTATCGAACGTCGCGCTTCTCAAGCGGCTGCGCAACTCGGCGGATTGGCTCGAACGACTGGTTGGTCGGTTGCTCGTTGCGGACGTGGGCGGGACGTGCCCAGCCGTAGCGAAGGGGCGACCGGTCCGCCTTGTCGATGCCACTGCGGTGGCAAAGGCCGGCCGGAACGATCGCGAAGCTGGCGGCGTATGGCGGGTGCATTCGGTCTTCGACTTGGCGAGCGAGCACTTTACCGCCTTCGATCTGACCGACGAGAGCGAGGGCGAGGTCATCGATCGCGCCGATGTCGTAGCGGGGGAAATTCGGGTCGGCGATCGCGCCTATCTGCAGCCCGATCGGATCGCGAAGGTGCTTGCCGGAGGCGCCGACATCGTGGTGCGAGCCAAATGGAACGGAGCGCGCTGGCTCGATGCGGATGCAAACTGCCTCGATCTCATTGCGCTTCTTAAAACCGCACGCGGCAAAGGACTGATCGATCAGCCCATTTGGATCAAGGGGTCGGCGAAAGAGCCCATCGCATTGCGTCTGGTGGCAATCCGCAAGCCCAAGCAGGCGCGCGATGTCACGATAGCCAAGATCACGCGCCGGGCACGCGACATGGGCCGTAAGCTGATGCCCGAGACGCTGGTCGCGGCCGAATGGATGATCATCATCACCTCGCTCGATCGCGATGAATTTCCACTTTCAGCAATCAGCAGTCTCTATCGATTGCGATGGCGTATTGAGATCGCCTTCAAGCATCTCAAGAGCGGCATCGGCCTCGCGCGACCACCGAGCGAGGATCCCAGGAGTGCGAGGGCGCACATCCTCTGTCACCTTCTGTTGGCACTGCTGACCGAGCCGCTCATCGCGGAACATCTCGGTGACTCTCCCCGCCGGGAGGCCGCGTAAAGAATGGCGCTTGGCGCCTGCTACGCATGATCGTCGAGGCCCTCATCGACGCCGTCGCCCCTAAGCCGGATGTGCAGACCTTGCGAGCCGCTGCACGAAAGCTTCAACGCCATCTCCGCGAGCCGCCTAGAAAACGCGCATATCAAACGCCAATCTGGTAGGTTAGCGCCAATGCCGTAAGCCCCTCAGCCTCGGTCTGACATCACTGCAAGCCCGGCTCTGTTGATTCAGCGCCGGACGCTTTTTTGCTTTCACGCTTGCTGCGTAGCCCGGATGGAGCGCAGCGCAATCCGGGATTCGTGCCACATTCGCAAGCGCCCGGATTACGCTGCGCTCCATCCGGGCTACGAACGGCCAGCTACTTCCCCGTGAACACCGCCTTGCGCTTCTCGATGAAGGCCTGCACGGCCTCCTTGTGATCGGCGGTCGTGGTCAGGCGGACCAGCCGCTCGGCCTCGTGGTCGCGCGCGGTTTCGAAGTCGAACTGGAGGGCTTCGTCGAGATTGTCCTTCATGTAACGCAGCGCGAGGCGCGGGCCTTCGGCGAGCGACTTTGCAAGCCCAAAAGCCTCTTCCTGCAATTTGTCGTCAGGCACCACGCGGTTGACGAGACCGATCGCCTCGCAGCGCGCGGCGTCGACCTTGTCGCCGGTGAACATCAATTCGCGCGCCCGCGCGGTCCCGACCAGCCGGGTCAGCAGCCAGGCCATGCCGTAATCGCCGCTGAGCGCGATGCGGGCGTAGCCGGTGGCGACGAAGGCCGATTGTGCGGCGATGCGGATGTCGCAGGCCATGGCAATGGCAAGTCCCGCGCCCGCCGCCGGTCCCGGCAGCGCGGCGATGGTCGGCTTGCGGACCGAGACCAGCGCGCCGGTGAGCAGCCGCTGCCGCTCCTGGAGATCGGCGACCTTGTCGTCAAAGGACATCTCGAGCTTCTTCGGGTCGCGATGCGCGCCCATGCCCTTGACGTTGCCGCCGGCGCAGAACGCTTCGCCGGCACCGGTGATCAGCAACGCGCCGATATCGGGATTCTCGCCGCAGGTGCGGATCATGGTGCGCAGCGCCGGTGTCAGCGCGTCCGACAGCGAGTTGCGCGCCTCCGGCCGGTTCAACGTGATCACCGCGACGCGGTCGCGGACGACGCAAAGCAATTCATTAGTGCCGGTGTCGATGCTGGTTTCCGTGGTCATCGTTCCTCCCTAGCCTTGTAGGGTGGGCAAAGCGAAGCGTGCCCACCATTTGTTTCTCGCCATCGATGGTGGGCACGGCGCTGTGGCCTGCCCACCCTACGGCAGCTCTTTCGTCATTACGAGCGAAGCGAAGCAATCCAGACTGTCTCCGCGGATGAAGTCTGGATTGCTTCGTCGCTTCGCGCCTCGCAATGACGGCTGTTCTTGAATTGCCGCCTCAGAACTTCTCCACCCACGGCCGCAGCTCCAGCTCCCAGCTCCAGGCGCTGCGCGGCTGCTGCAACACGTTCCAATAGCTCTCGGCGATGGCGTCGGGATCGAGCATCGAATCCGGCCTGTCCGCCGCTTCGGTCCGCGCGGCGCCACGGATGCCGCCGTCGATCACGAAATGCGCGACATGAATGCCCTGCGGAGACAGCTCGCGCGCCATGCTCTGTGCAAGGCCGCGCAGCGCGAACTTGCCCATCGCGAACGGCGCCGACTGGGCATAGCCCTTGACGCTTGCCGAGGCGCCGGTGAACAGGATCGCGCCGTGCTTGTTCGGCAGCATGCGGCGGGCCGCCTGCTGCGCCACCAGGAAACCGCCATAGCCGCTGACCGCGATCGCCTGCGCGACCTCGGCCGGGACCAGATCGACAAACGGCCCGCGCGCGCGGCCGCTGGCATTGTAGACGACGAGATCGGGCGTGCCGATCTCGCGCTCGACCAGGCCGAACAGGCGCTCGACGTCATCAGGCTCGGTGGCGTTGCAGGCATAGGCCTTCGCGCCGGTCTCGGTGCAGAGCGCGCCCAGCTTCTCGATCTTGCGCGCGGCGAGCGCGACGCGAATGCCTTGGGTGGACAGCAGCCGCGCCAGCGAGGCGCTCAAGCCCTCGCCGGCGCCGACGATGAGGGCGATCTTGTATTTCGGATGTTCCATGGCGTGATCTCTCGGAGACGGGGAGCCGCTGATCTAGGCATGGCGCGCGCGAACAGCCAGCGGCAGCGCCGGCAAGCTCGATCACAATTCCGCAGAGCGAATTGCTCCTTCACGGCGATCATGCCTCCCTGACGATTTGCGGCTTTATCCGCTCTCGCGGCGGGAGCATGATCGACATCATCTCAAGCGGCAAGCGCTAAAGCAGCGCAAAAACGACCGCAGGGTACGGAAACGAAGAGGACGATCATGCGACAGCCAGCCACAACGCAGCAGAAAGATGTCGCGGCCGCACCGTCCGGCCTGCTGGCGCCCGATACATCGGGCATGAATTTCTACCGGGCCGATCAGGCCTTGACGGATTTGCTACGCATCCATCTGCCGGAGGCGCTGTTCCGGCATATCGAACCGCATCTCGACCGCCTGGGTGAGTTGGCCGGCGGCCCGCTCGACGAGTGCGCGCGGCTCGCCGACCGGCACCCGCCGGTGCTGCACCAGCGCGACAAGTTCGGCCGTGATGTGCAGTGGATCGAATATCACCCGGCCTATCGCGAGCTGGAGAAGGCGGCCTTCGGCGAGTTCGGGATCCATGCGCTCTCGATCCGCAGGGGCATTATGGGCTGGCCGGACAAATATCCGGTCGTGGCCAAGCACGCCTTCACCTTCCTGTTCAACCAGACCGAATTCGGCATGGGCTGCCCGATCAACGTCACCGATGGTTGCGCCAAGCTGCTGGCGAATTTCGGCAGCGAGGCGCTGAAGGCGAAGTATCTCGACGGCCTGACGCAGACCGATATGAGCAAGTTGACGCAAGGCGGCCAGTTCATGACCGAGAAGGAAGGCGGCTCCGATGTCGGCACGCTGACCACCACGGCGGTGCAGGACGGCGACCATTGGCGCCTTCATGGCGAGAAATGGTTCTGCTCGAATGCCGATGCCAAGGTCGTGATGCTGCTGGCGCGTCCCGAAGGCGCCGGCCCCGGCACGCGCGGCGTTGGCCTGTTCCTGATGCCCCGCTTTCTCGACGACGGCTCGCAGAACCACTACCGGATCGTGCGCCTCAAGGACAAGCTCGGCACGCGCTCGATGGCTTCGGGCGAAATCAAGCTGGAGGGCGCGATCGCCTATGCGGTCGGCAAGCTCGACCGCGGCTTCGTGCAGATGGCCGAGATGGTGAACTCGTCGCGGCTTTCCAACGGCGTCAAATCCACCGCGCTGATGCGCCGCGCCTATCATGACGCGATGACAGTGGCGACGAACCGCGTGGTGTTCGGCAACCGCATCATCGACCTGCCGCTGGGCCGGCGGCAGATGCTCAAGATCATGCTGCCGGTCGAGCAGGCGCTGTCGATGAGCTTTCTCACCGCCGATGCGCTCGACCGCGCCGAGGCCGGCAGCCAGGACGCAGCAGCGCTGCTGCGCATCCTCACCCCGACGCTGAAATTCCGCGCGACGCGCGACGCGCGCAAAGTCTGCGGCGATGCGCTCGAGATGCGCGGCGGCATCGGCTATATCGAGGAGTTCGCCACGGCGCGGCTGCTGCGCGATGCGCATCTCGGCTCGGTCTGGGAAGGCACCGGCAATATCGTCGCGATCGATGCGCTGCGGCGTGCGGTCGGCCGTCACGGCGCCGAATCCGCGCTGTCAGCCGATCTGCACGCCCGGCTCGACGACAGCCCGTCCGTGCCGCAAGCCTGGCGCGACCGCTTGCGCGATCTCACCGATCGCGCGGTCGGCTTTGCGCGCGAGGTCGCGGGCAAGGCCGACAACGAGGCCGATGCGCGGCGCGCCACCAGCGTGCTCTATCACGTCGCCAGCGCCGTTGCGCTCGCCTGGGAAGCGCACCGCATCCACGACATGCGCGGCGATGCGCGACGTCTGCTGCTGTCGCGGTTGGTGGTCGATCATCGGGTGTCGCCAAGCGATCCGTTCCGGCTTACGGAAAATGCCGTGCACCAGAACATTGCCGCGCTGCTGCTCGGTGATCGTACCGCCGACATGAGCGAGGTTGGCGAACTGGTTCTGGCAGCGTAGGCTCGCGGTCACCTCTCCCGTAGGGAGAGGTGAAGACCTGCACGCTACGAAAAAACAACAACGAGGAAACGCAAATGAAGGCCGCCGTCCTCTATGAAGTCAACAAGCCCCTGGTCATCGAGGATATCAGCCTGCCGAAGCCGGGCCCGCGCGAGGTCCTGATCCGAACGTCGGTCGCGGGCCTCTGCCACTCCGACCTGCACTTCATGGAAGGCCTCTATCCGCATCCGCTGCCCGCGGTGCTCGGCCACGAATCGGCCGGTGTCGTCGAGCAGGTCGGCTCCGACGTGACCTACGTGAAGCCGGGCGATCACGTCGTCACCTGCTTGTCCGTGTTCTGCGGCACCTGCGATAATTGCACCACGGGACGGACCGTGCTCTGCACCGACACCACCGTAAAGCTGCTGCCGGGCGTCTCCGACCGGATGCAATGGTCCAGGCCCGAGAAGCTGCACCAGTTCCTCAACCTCTCGTCATTTGCCGAGCAGATGCTGGTGCACGAGAACGCGATCGTCAAAATCAGGAAGGAGATGCCGCTCGATCTCGCCGCGCTGATCGGCTGCGGTGTCATCACCGGCTACGGCGCGGTGGTGAACACGGCGAAAGTGACGGCCGGCGAGACCGTGGCGGTGATCGGCTGCGGCGGCGTCGGCATGGCCGCGATCAACGGCGCGCAGATTGCGGGCGCAGGCCGCATCATCGCTATCGATACCAATCCGGCAAAGCTCCAGCTCGCGACCAAGCTGGGGGCCACGGACATCATCAATCCCGCCGACGGCGACGTCGTGAAGCAGGTGCGCGACCTCACCAATGGCGGCGTGCATCATTCGTTCGAGGTGCTCGGCCGCAAGGAGACGGCGGAGCAGGCGTTCGCCATGCTCGCCTCCGGCGGCACCGCCACCATCGTCGGCATGATCCCGTTCGGCCAGAAAATCGAGCTGCACGGCTTCGACTTCCTGCGCGAGCGCAGGATCCAGGGCTCCTCGATGGGCTCCAACCATTTTCGCGTCGACATGCCGCGCCTGGTCGATTTCTATCTGCGCGGCCGACTGCACTTGGAAGACTGGATCTCGGCCAAGCTGAAGCTGTCGGAGATCAACGAGGGTTTTGCCAACATGAAAGCCGGCAAGACGCTGCGCAGCGTGATCATGTTTGACAGTTGAGTGAAGCATTCTCCTCCGTCATTGCGAGGAGCTCGCGACAAAATTGCGAAGCAATTTTGCGCTGATGCGACGAAGCAATCCAGACTTTTTCGGCGGATACATTCCTGGATTGCTTCGCTTCGCTCGCAATGACGAAGACTAATCGTCAAACATCTTCGGCGGCACAAAGCCGCCGAACTCGCGCTCGATCAGTTCGGCAAGCCTCAAGGGCGTACGGTCCTCCAGCCACGGGCCGACGATCTGCACGCCGACCGGCAGGCCGTCCGGTGCGAAGCCGGTCGGGATCGCGGTCGAGGGCAGCCCCGGCAGCGTCGCGATGCCGGGCCAGGCGAGCTGGTCGGAATAGATATGGTCCTTGCCGTCGATCTTGATGCGGCGCATCTCCTGGTCCGGCGAATGGTCGTGCGGATAGGCCGGAATGGGCATGATCGGGCAGATCACGGCGTCGAACGTCTTGAACAGCTCGCGCCATTGCGCCCGCAGCCGCGTGCGTCCGGAATTGGCGACCAGCCAATCGCGATGGCTGAGCGCGATGCCGCGCAGCCGTTCCGCGGCAAGGCTGTTGTCGCCTTCCGGCAGCGCGTCCGCCGCCGCCTTGGCGCCGGCATAGATGTCGGGCGCAAAGGACGCGGCCAGGAACGACATCAGCATGCGCATATAGAGCCGGGACGAGGCCGCGAAATCCGGCAACAGCGGACTGCTGCGTTCGATCCTGACGCCGGCCTTGGCGAGATTGTCCGCTAGCTTGTTGATGGTCCCGCGCACCGCGGTGTCGGTCGGCAGCACCGGATCCGTGTCAACCACCAGCACGCGGAAATCTCTCAGCGCGGTGTGGCGCGCCGCCGGCAAGTCGAGCCGGTAGGCGAGGCCTGCGTCGATCGGATCGGGCCCGGCCATGACATCGAGCAAGAGGGAAAGGTCGGCGGCGCTGCGGGCCATCGGGCCGATGACCGAGAGGTCACGCTCGAACGGCAAGGGCGGCAGCGGCGGGGGCGTATGACCGCGCATGGCGACGAGATTGAAGGTCGGCTTGTGCGCGTAAACACCGCAATGGAACGCCGGCACGCGCAGCGAGCCGCCGATGTCGGAGCCGATCGACAGCGGGCCATAGCCCGCGGCGAGTGCGGCCGACGAGCCGCCCGAAGAACCACCCGGCGTGCGGCCGAGATCGTAGGGATTGTTGGTGGTGCCGTAGATGTCGTTGTAGCTCTGCCAGTCGGCGAGCGCGAGCGGCACGTTGGTCTTGCCGAGCACGATGCTGCCGGCGTCCTTCACGCGCGTGACCGGCAGCGCATCTTCCTTCGCGATGAAATTCTTCTGCTCGGGATTGCCCCAGGTCGTGGGCAGGCCGGCGATGTTGTAGGATTCCTTCACCGTCATAGGCAGGCCGAGCAGGGGCTTTCTCTCGCGGCGCGCCAATGCGGCATCCGCCTCGCGCGCGGCACTGAGCGCACGATCAAAATCCCGGACGCAGATCGCGTTGATCTTGCCGTCGTGCCGTTCGATGCGGTTGATCGCGTCTTGCGTGAGCTCGAGCGACGAGACCTTCTTTGCGCTCAATGCGGCCGACAACTCGACCGCGCTTTTGAAGCTGAATTCTGATTTGGCCACCACGCTTCTCCTGTCGTTGCGGAGGGATGATGCGCAGTTTGGCCTGTTGTGGCAACCGCCGCTTGATAGAAGTTGACCCCCAGAAAAAACTATCCCGGCAGCATCCGCTGCATGACGCGATCGCGGTAGACGAAAATGTGCGCGAGCGCAGATGCAACGTGAATGACGATGGTCACGAGGAGCGCCCATTCCATCGCCTGATGCAGGCCGTCGATGGTGCGTCCGGCGGCTTCGTTATCGGACGCCAGCATTGGCAGCGGCACGAGGTAGAAGAACGAAACGGACCATCCGCGGAACGACGCAAACAGCCAGCCGGAAACTGTCGTCGTCAGCACCAGCACATAGAGCAGCCAATGCACGGCCTCCGAGCTCAGGCGCTGCCAGGCCGGGAGCGAGCTCTCCGGCGCGACAGGGTGGGTCAGCCGCCAGACGAGGCGAAGCGCGGTCAGAACCAGAATGGTCATTCCGATCGAGATGTGGAACGTCATCGCGGCACCCGGCGTCATCCCGCGGTGCAGGTCCGGCATCAGCCAGCCGATCGGATATTGAACGGCAAGCAGCGCCACAATGAGCCAGTGGAAGATCTTTGCCGGGGTCCCATAGTGCAGTTGG
This sequence comes from Bradyrhizobium sp. Kon10, assembly GCF_055807395.1. Taxonomy (NCBI): domain Bacteria; kingdom Pseudomonadati; phylum Pseudomonadota; class Alphaproteobacteria; order Hyphomicrobiales; family Nitrobacteraceae; genus Bradyrhizobium; species Bradyrhizobium sp. Kon10. Next base: position 79,163 of record NZ_JBVVOZ010000008.1, read on the forward strand.
ACGGTCATCAATTGGTCCGATCCGACGAAAAATTCGTCCTAGGGTTGGAAGCTGCGCGCAGAGGCGTGTGCGAACGGATTGACGGGGCCGCTGCTCATGCGTGTGTTGGCATCGGAGGTCGCGCCCGGGACCGGAAACGCGTAACCGATGATCGTCTTGACCACCAGCCGGTCGGATGCCGGCGTTAACCCGTAGCCGATACCAAAGTTCACATCGAAATCCCCGGCTTTGAAATCGGTGACCGCGAACAGCGTGTGTTGCTGGTCCGCAAGCTTGTCGAAGCTCCCGATCTGGCCGAGGTCGCTGTAATATTCCAATCCCGCGAACAGGTTCTCGCCGAACCTGCGTGCGACACGAGCGGCCGGCGTGAAGTGCTGCTCGGCGAACTTTCCGAAATGGACGTCGACGATTGGATTGACGATGAACTCGTAGTCGCTGTTCCGGACGCCGATGATCGGGCGAATCTCCATTGAGAAGCGGGATTGGGAGAATGGCGGCGTCTCGTTGCTGAATTCAAAGTTCACGCCATAGAAGAAATTGCGCTGTTCGGCATGCGGCGAAACGAACAGCGTTCGCAATTTGAACGCGTCCGAGTAGAAGCGCTGGTCCTGAACCGAGAACGGCAGGTAGAGGCCCACCTCCCACCAGTCGGTCACGCCGTAGGCGAATTCCGGCGTGCCGTTCAGGCTGTGGTTGGAAACCAGCCCGCCGGGAAAGGCCGGGTTCTTCTGGCCGAGCGCAATGTAGTTCAGATGCTGCTGGATCGTGAACTGGCCGACATCGGCGATGCCGGCGTTGTAAACTTGGATCTCGTCGGTGGCACGCGCGGCCTCGGCCGACGCAAGCAGCATGAGCCCGCCAGACAGGCTTGCGAGCGCGGTGTATGAAAAATGCCGCTTCATTGCCGCCGCCTAAGCCGCCCCGATCAAGATGCCCACCGCGAGCACGATGGCGCCGCCGAGCACGATCTGGAACACCGCCTGGAGGAACGGCGTGTCCATGTAGCGCGCACGGATGAACGCGATCGCCCATAATTCGAAGAACACGACGACGCCGGCGATCGCGGTCGCGATCCAGAACGCATTGGGCCAGGCGTCCGGCACCAGATAAGGCATGGTGTGGCCAAGCCCGCCGAGCGTCGTCATCAAGCCGCAGGTGAGACCGCGCAGCCAGGGCGAGCCCCGGCCGGTGAGCGATCCGTCATCCGACAGCGCCTCCGCAAATCCCATGCTGATGCCGGCGCCGATCGAGGCGGCGAGGCCGACCAGGAAAGTCTGCCAGTTCTGGTGGGTGGCAAAGGCAGCCGCGAACAGCGGCGCCAGCGTCGAGACCGATCCATCCATCAAGCCGGCAAGGCCGGGCTGCACATATTGCAGCACGAACATGCGGCGGTTGGTGCGGTCTTCCTCGGCGCGCACGTCGGAGCTCAGGATCTGGTCCGTCAGCTTCGCGGCGGTCTCTTCATGGCCTTTCTCGGCTTCGGCGAGATCACCCAGCAGGCGGCGCACCCCGACATCCTCCGCCTGCTCGGCCGCCTTCACGTAAAAGCGCTCGGCCTGCATTTCCATGGTCTCGACTTCCCTGCGGATGGTGTCGAGCGGCAGGTTCTTGGTGAGCCAGACCGGGCGGCGGCGCAGGAAGCCCTTGACGTCCTCGCGGCGGATGGGAGGCAAATGCGGACCGAAGCGCTGTTCGTACATTTCCAGCAGCATGTGCCGATGGCCGCGCTCTTCCTCGGCCATCTGCTCGAAGATTTTGGCGGAATCCGGATAGCGCTCCTTCAGGTCCTCCGCGAAGCTCATGTAGATGCGGCTGTCCTCCTCCTCGGAGGAAATCGCCACGGCAAGCACCTCGCGCTCGGTCAAATCGGCAAAATTCTTCACGGATCACGCCTGCTCTAGTTTAGAATAATTCTAATCTGATATAGGCTGCAATTCGTTCAGGGTCAATTCACGCGAGCTGCGCGAACGGTTGCATCCGAAGGGCCGTCACAACGTTGTTTGGGTGCATGAACCCGGGGCCGACACAGGTAGGAACTTTTTAAAACGTGGCTGGACGGGTGAATGATGGACAAGGTCAAGTTTCGTCTGAACGATCCGCGGCTGGCGCCGCGTCGCACCAAGCTTGAAATCCCCGGATGGGCCGGCAAGCGCGAACCTCGCGCCGATGGTTCGCGCGAGCAGGTCTGGCATTGCGTGCCGTTTTCCGAGGGCGCGCAATACGGCATCGAGCTGTTCTATCCCTATGATTTCGAGCTTCACGTTACGACCAGGGACGGTCACTTGATCCTGGAGGCCGATTGGGGTGAGCCGCCGGAAGGGGGCGCGGAATGGCCGCCGTTTCGCAAGTTTGGCGAGGCCTTCTACACCTATCAGATACTGCTCGATCTCAAGGTCGAAAAAGGCCTGGCGGTTCGCACCGAGCCGCATCCGCGATTCTATACCGACCCAACTGACACCGTGCCGATCGCCGTCCCCGCGCTGATCCGCAATTGGTGGCCCATGATGTTCTTTTGCGTGTTCAAGGCGCCCGCCGAGGGCCGAACCCACATCTTCCGGCCCAACGAGCCCTTTGCGCAGATCATCGTCATTCCCGAGGAAGCGAACTTCGATCTCGAGCCCATGGGCGAGGAGGAAGCGGCGGAGCGCGAGCTGCAGGCCCGCCGCATCTACAACAACAGGCCCAAACTGGCGGCCGGCACCGAGTGGACGTCGTCGTCCGATACGGTGTTCGACGGCACTTACCGGCACCTGCACCGCGCGGCAAAGGACAAGGCTCGCAACGGATAGGGCGGACGACCGGGTCCTGGCCCTGCGGTCCCGCCTGTTTCCTTGCTTCCGGCGTTTGCCGTTTGCGGCGATCGCGATGGGCGATTCTGCCTGGATTTCCGGATGCCCGGCCCCCCGACAGCAAAACAGGACCCGTAGGTCCTGTTCACCTCATTCCTGCCGTTGCGACCTCAGTAGCCGCGGCGATAGAAGCTGTGATGGTGGTGATGGTGATGATGATGGTGATAATAGCGCCGATATCGCGGGACCACCACGACCGGCGCGTCGTAATAGCGGCGATAGAAGCTGTGGTGATGATGGTGATGGTGGTGATGATAGAATTGGGCGACCTGAACATTTTCGCCGGCTTTTGGCGGGGTCGCTTCATCGAGGGCTTGCAGCCGGGCGCCGGCGTTTGCGATCGGCTCCAGCAGGTCGGCGTATGAATTCGCCTGCAGGACGTCCGTAGGCGCAGGCGCAGCTTGGGCGCTGCCGAGCGCTCCGAACGCGGCTGCCGCTCCCAAAATTCCAGCGATCTTCTTGTCCAATGTCGTTCTCCATGGTCGCCGGACCCAGCTCCGGTATCTCCGCAACGTCAGACATTGCCGAATGTTCCCTGAACCCCCGATTAACGCCTTGTGGCGGGAGGGTGGCGGCGCTTCAGGCGGCAGGGGCCGTGGCGGCGCGCTGGAGAAATTGAAGCAGCAATCGGCTGACCTCGGCCGGTTGCTCCTGCTGCACCCAATGGCCGGCGCCGTCGACCAGATGGCAGCCGAGCAATTGGGTGCACGCGCTCGCCTGCATCGTCTCGAACACGCCGGGGCGCTGATAGGTGCCCCAATCCTGCCTGCCCGAGATGAAACAGGAGGGCACGTCGATGCTGCGGCCGGAGAACAGCTGCAACTCGTTGTTGTAAGCAGCCGACGTGCCGCAGCGATACCATTGCAGGCCGCCCTGGAAGCCGGTACGTCCGTATTCGGCGCTGTAGTAAGCGAGATCGCGGTCCGGCAGCCATTGATTGGCGGCGATTTCGGCCGGCGAGGGCATCTCCTTCGCGACGGTCTCGGCCATCGTCTCGTCGCGGTCCATCACGTAGTAGGTCGGCAGCTTCGCCAGCTCACTCGCCGACCATGATTTCAGCGGGTACGGCTTGTTGTCGGTCCAGTCCGCGCTCTTGTGGTGATAATAGGCGCGCAGCAAATCATGCACGCCCTGCGGCGCGTGCTGCATGTCGGCGTTGGCCGCGCGTGTCGAATAATACCATTGATAATGCTTTCGCGGTCGAGGCAGGGCCGCCAGCTCACGATGCACGGGATATTCAGCCTGCGGCTTCGCCGGTGTGTGGACCGTGTCGAACGGCAGCGGCGGCGGTCCGCCGAACGGCGCGCTCATCATCACGACCGAGCGAAACACGTCGGGCCGCATCAGCGCACACCAGGATGCGACCGGGCTGCCGAAATCATGCCCGACCAGATCCACTTGCCTGTAACCGAACGCCGACACCAGCCCGAGCGCGTCACGCACCACGTTGAACAGACGGAACGGCGCGAGGTCGCCGTCGTAATCGGCAGTCCATCCGGTGGTGCGGCCATAGCCGCGCTGGTCCGGCGCGATCACGTGATAACCGGCGGCTGCAAGCGCCGGCATCACCTTGCGCCAGGAGAACGCAAGCTCGGGAAAGCCGTGCAGCAGCAGGATGCAGGGCCGGCCCCTGGTCTCGAAGCCGGCCTCCAGCACATGCATGCGCAAGCCGTTGATGCCGTCCACGTAACGCGAGCGGATTCCGGCGGGCAGGGGGATTTCGGGGAGATCGGCCATAATGTTTCCTCGTCATGGCCGGGCTTGTCCCGGCCATCCACGCTTCTTCGCCGTCGTGGATTGTAAGAACGTGGATGCCCGGGACAAGCCCGGGCATGACGGAAACGAAGGCGGCGCTACACCGCCGCGCAGACGAATCCATTCCCCTTGCGCCTGATCTTCCCGACCGACGGCGACGGAAAATGCGCGGTGCAGCACAGCGCGTCGGTGTCGCAATAGCGCTCCAGGAAGCTGCGGCGTGTGGTTGCCGCCGCTGCCTGGTCGACGTCGAACTTGATCGAGAGCTCCGGATACAGCGTCTGGATCGGCGAGTGCATGAGATCGCCGCTGAAGACCGCGTCGTCCTTACCGCGGCCGAAGGTGAAGGCGACGTGACCGGGCGTATGGCCTGGTGTCGGCAGGATGCGGACGTGATCGCCGATCTGGTGGTCGTTGCCGACGATCTCGTGGCGCTTGGCCTCGACCACGGGCAGCACGCTGTCGACGAAGGGCGCGACCTCCGCCTTCGCGTTCTGCTCGGTCCAGTAGTCGAACTCGCGCTTCGCGAACACGTAGCGCGCCTTCGGGAAGGTCGGCACCCAGCGGCCGTTTTCCAGCCGCGTATTCCAGCCGACGTGATCGACGTGCAGATGCGTGCACATCACGAAGTCGATGTCGTCGACGGAGATGCCGGCGCTCGCGAGCCCGCGGAAATAGGTGTCGTCGGTCTTCATGTTCCACTTCGGTCGCGGCCGCGGCTTGTCGTTGCCGATGCAGCTGTCGACCAGAATGGTGTGATGTGGCGTCTTGATCACGTAGGACTGGAAGCACAGGATCAACCCGTCCTGCTCGTCCAGCGCTTTCGCCTCACGCATCCAGGCGCGGTTCTCGGCCAGCACCTCCGGCGTCAACCCGGGCAGCATCTCCAGCGCCGGCAGGAACGTGGTCTCCTGCTCGATGATGCGATGGATGGTGAGATCGCCGATCGCGTATTTCAGACTCATGACAACACTCCGCGCGCTACGCCGCCGGCGGCACCGAGATTTTCACCGAGGGCCGCTCCAGCATCTTCTGGTGGAAGGCATCGAGCTTCGGATAGGCCTTGCGCCAGCCGCAATCGGCGAAGCGGAAGTCGGCGTAGCCGAGCACGCAGACGAGGCCGATCTGCGAGATGTCGAACGGCCCGTTCAGCACGTCCGGCATGTTCTCGAAACGCGCCATGCCGGTCCAGGCCCGGTTCCAGTGGTCGTCCGACCACGCCTGCCATTGCAGGTCCTGCGGCCGCACCATCTTCTCGTAGCGGCACAGCAGCATGGAATCGAGCATGCCGTTGATGAGGGAATGATTGGTCTTGGCCTTCCAGCGCCGAGGGCCGTAGTCGGGAATGAGGCTGCCGCCCGCCATCTCGTTGAGATATTCGACGATGACGTAGGAATCCAAAATGACGTCGCCGTCATTGGTGATCAGCACCGGCAGCTTCTTCAGCGGCGTGATGCGCGAATAGTCCTCATTGACCGTACCCGGCGCCACGGTCGCGGGCATGAACTCGATGTTGTCGATCAGCCCAAGCTCGATCGCGGCGATGCGCACCTTGCGGGCGAACGGCGAGGCGGCGGAGAAGGAGAGTTTCATTTTGGATCCTTGTTGTCATTCCGGGGCGATGCGAAGCATCGAACCCGGAATCTCGAGATTCCGGGTCTGGCGCGAGAGCGCCATCCCGGAATGACAGATGAGGTCGCCGCCTAAGCCGCAACGATCTCCTGCCGCTGCTCGCCGAGGCCTTCGATGCCGAGGGTGATGACGTCGCCGACATTGAGGAAGGTCGGCGGCTTCATGCCGAGACCGACGCCGGGCGGGGTGCCGGTGGTGATGATGTCGCCGGGCAGCAGCGTCATGAACTGCGAGACATAGGAGATGCACTTGGCCATCGAGAAGATCATCGTTTTGGTCGAGCCGGTCTGGCGGCGCTGGCCGTTGACGTCGAGCCACATCGACAGGTTCTGCACGTCCTTGATCTCGTCCTTGGTGGCGAGCCACGGCCCGAGCGGGCCGAACGTGTCATGCGACTTGCCCTTCGTCCACTGTCCCAGGCGCTCGGTCTGGAAGTTGCGCTCGGAGACGTCGTTGCAGACGCAATAGCCGGCGACGTGGTTGAGCGCGTCAGCCTCCGAGACATATTTGGCGCGGGTGCCGATGATGGCGGCGATCTCGACTTCCCAGTCGAGCTTGGTCGAGCCGCGCGGCTTTTCGACCACATCGTTGGGGCCAGACAGCGAGGTGTTGGCCTTCATGAAGATGATCGGTTCGGTCGGGATGGCAGCGCCGGTTTCCTTGGCGTGGTCGCTGTAATTGAGGCCGATCGCGACGAATTTGGAAATGCCGGTGACGGGCGCGCCGAACCGCGGCTTGCCGGAGACGGCGGGCAGTGACGCTGGGTCGAGGGCCGCCAGCTTGGTCAGGGATTCCGGGGAATAGGCCTCGCCCGTGAGGTCCTTCACATGCGCCGACAGGTCGCGCAATTGGCCGGATTTGTCGATCAGGCCGGGTTTTTCCGCACCCTTTTCGCCGTAACGAACAAGCTTCATTCTCGTTTCTCCCTGGAGATGGACCGATCGGTTAAATAGCTTCATGGAACAGCGCGGCGGGAAATTCAACCGCCGACTAGTCGCCGTTCCCGCATTGCTCCCCCTCATCCTGAGGGCCCGCCGAAGGCGGGCGTCTCGAAGGATGGTCGCGGACGAGAAAGCGGGGCCTGCATGGTTCGAGACGCCCGAAGACGCGCTCCTCACCATGAGGAGCAATGTCGTCAAGCCAGCGCCTCAAACCTGAACGCGTCGCCATCGCCCTTGATATGCCCGGCCGAAAAATGCCCGCCGATCACCAGCGTCCGGGTGTCGGCAAAGCGGCCGAACAGCGCTGCCCGCGTCGCGGCCGATTGTACCTGGTCGGAATCCGCGGTCGATGACCAGTCGAGATGTGCCATCTGGCAGGGATGATGGGCGACGTCGCCGGTCAGCAACGCTTGTTCACCGTCCGATTGGATCAGGATGCTCATATGGCCGGGGCTGTGGCCGGGCGTCGGAATCACGCTGATCTCCTCGCACAGCCGGTGATCGCTCGCGATCAACTCGGCGCGGTCGGCTTCGAGGATCGGCTTCACTGAATCGTTGAACACGGCCTGCTTGTCCGGCTCGGTCGAATGATCGCGCCAATATTCATATTCGGTGTTGCCGAACACATAGCGCGCTTTGGGAAAGGTCGGCACCCATTTGCCGTCGACGAGCTTCGTATTCCAGCCGACATGGTCGACGTGAAGATGCGTGCACAGCACGGTGTCGATGCTGTCGGGGGCAAACCCCGCCGCCATCATCGTCTCCAGGAACGGCGTGCTGCGGCTATTCCAGGTCGGGACGCCGCGGCCCTGCTTGTCGTTGCCGAGGCCGGTGTCGACCACGATGCGTCGGTCTGGCGTTTCCACCACCAGCGAATGGATCGACATCTTCAGCCGGCCCTCTTCGGTGGCAAAATGCGGGATCAGCCAGGGCAGCTTCCGGATCGCGTCATTGCTCGCCAAGGGCAGGATGAAGCGGGTCGAGCCGACCGTCTCCAATTCCACCACCCTGGTGATTTTGACCTTGCCGACTGTCCACTGCATTGCGGCGTGCCCTCCTTGCTCTTGCTTTGGCGGCAAAAGATGCGGGTTTCCGTCACCCAGCGCAATGGATCATCTGACGCGGTGCGGCGTTATCGCGGGAACCCAGGACAGGCCAAAAGGGGCAGTCATGCCAGAGCTTGCAATTTCCGCCGAGAAGGTCGCCTTCATCATCGAGAAGGCCCGCGAATTCGACGTCAAGGAAGCGGACTCCGATCCGGATTCGGGCTCGAACGCCGCCGATGACGATATGGTCGACGTGCTGGACGACGACGGCTCCGATCCATCGGGGCAAGAACTCAGCAGTTTCATCGCCGCCCTGAACGAGGACGAGCAGCTGGACCTCGTCGCGCTGACATGGCTCGGGCGCGGCGAGGGCACGATCGACGATTGGGACGATTTGCGTGCGCGCGCCGTGGAGGCCCGGGCCACCTATCGCGCGCCGCGGCGCGAAACCATCCGCTATCTGCTCGGCGATCCCATGCTGGGCGATTTGCTCGCGGAGGGATTGGACGCGTTCGGCATCGACTGGACCGACGGAAACACCACCGCCGATTCATCGGCCCCGAGCCAGCGCGACGAAGACGAGATCACCAAGCAGCGGTGATCATTCTCGCTGGCTCAACGTCGTCATGGCCGGGCTTGTCCCGGCCACCCACGTCTTGCCTCGCCGTCCAAAGTACGTGGCTGCCCGGGCATAGGCGAGTGGAAGCGTAGTTGCCGCTACAGCGTTCCAGGAAACGCGCCGCCATCCAGCAGGATGTTCTGCCCGGTGATGAAGCCGGCCTTGGCGCCGCAGAGGAAAGCGCAGGCGTAGCCGAACTCGTCGGGCTGGCCGAAGCGGCCGGCGGGGTTGAGCTTGGCGCGCTCGGCCAGAAGCTGATCCGGCGTGATGCCGCGCTTGTCGGCCTCGGCCTTTGCGGTGCCGCGCAGCCGGTCGGTCTCGAACGGGCCGGGCAGGAGTCCGTTGATGGTGACGTTGTTGATCACGGTCTTGCGCGAGAGGCCGGCGATGAAGCCGGTGAGGCCGGCGCGCGCACCGTTGGACAGGCCGAGAATGTCGATCGGCGCCTTCACCGCGGCCGACGTGATGTTGACGATGCGGCCGAACTTGCGCGCCATCATGCCGTCGACGGTCGACTTGATCAGCTCGATCGGGGTCAGCATGTTGGCGTCGATCGCCTTGATCCAGTCGTCGCGGGTCCAGTTGCGGAAATCGCCGGGCGGCGGGCCGCCGGCATTGTTGATCAGGATATCCGGCTCGGGGCAGGCCTTCAGCACGGCCTCGCGGCCTGCCGGCGTCGTGATGTCGCCGACGATCTCGGTGACCATCACGTCCGGACAGGCTTTGCGGATGTCGTCAGCCGTCCTCTTCAGGACATCAGCGCCGCGGGCGGTCAGCGTGACGTGAACGCCTGCTTCGGCAAGCGACATAGCGCAGGCACGGCCGAGGCCCTTGCTGGATGCGCAGACGATGGCGCGGCGACCTTTGATCCCAAGATCCACTGTTTCACTCCCGTAAATAGCTGGCTGGTTTTGGATGATCGGCACTCTAGCCAATCGTGGTGCCGCTGATAAGGGACCGGCTCGCATCAAAATGCATGCACGCTTGCGCGGCGATGCAAATGTGCGGGCATGATCCTAGATGCGCCGTTCCTGCTTGAGGCGGTCGATCGCGGCACCCGCCTCCGGCGGCAGCGACTTGAAGCCCATCTGGCCGACGGTCGAGAACAGCGGCCGCAGCCGCGAACCGGCGAGGAAGGGCGGCTGGTGGTTGGCCGGCACGACCTGGTCGAACACCAGCACCAGCGTGGTGGCGACGAGTCCGACCCGGATGGCGCCCAGCGCAGCGCCGCCGAGGCGGTCACCGATGCCGGCCTCGCCCATGGTGTCGTTCAGCGCGACGCGGCCGATATGCCCGAACAGCATGCCGACGATCACGAAGATGGCGAAGAACCAGATCCAGTTCTGCAGCAGCGGCGAATTCGGATTGCCGGTGATCTGCGGCGCGATCAGTGGCATCAGCGCGATCGCGATCGGCGCGGCGAGCAGATAGGCCAGGATGGTCATGGCGCTGCGGAGCAGGCCGGTCCTGAAACCGAACCCGATCGCAATCGCGAGGGCCGCATAGACCGCGAGATCGAAACTGTTCATGAGCGGGAGCCTGCCATGGAACGTATGAACGCCCAACCGATCATTCCGGTTTCAGATCGCTAAAATCGTCTGTATTTTTTTGCCCCGACGGGCCCCCGTAAGAACGGGGAGAGGGAGAAGAGCTACCGCACCTCCTCCCTGATCATGTCCGCCGCTTTCTCTCCGATCATGATCGTCGGCGCGTTGGTGTTGCCGCCGATCAGCGTCGGCATGATCGAGGCGTCGACGACGCGCAATCCTTCCACGCCGTGGACCTTGAGCCTGGGATCGACCACGGCCATCGCATCCGTCCCCATCTTGCAGGTGCCGACCGGGTGATAGACCGTATCGACGCGGTTACGCAGGACGGCGCGGATGTCGTCGTCCGTTCTCACGTCGGACGTGAACATGTCCTTCTTCTGCAACGCGCGCATCGCGGGCGTCTCCATCAGCCGTCGCGTGGTCTTGAAGCCGGCGACCATCGTCTCGAGATCCTCCGCCTCGCCCAAGAAATTCGGATCGATCATGGGGGCTGCGATCGGATCAGCGCTTTTCAGCCAGACGCTGCCGCGGCTCTTTGGTCGCAACAGGCAGACATGGCATGAGAACCCGGCCTCCTTGTGCTTCTTGCGGCCGTGATCGTCGAGCATCGCGATAACGAAATGAAGCTGAATGTCTGGTACGTCGAGGTCGGGCCGGGTTTTCAGGAAGCCGCCACATTCGGCGAAATTGGTGGTCATCAGGCCGCGCCGCTCGCTGCGGTAGCGCTGGATCGCGCGGAGCAGGGATGGCAGCCGACCGAGCGAGGAGTGAACAAGGTGCGGATAGTCGGACGCGTACACGAACACGAAATCCGGATGGTCCTGCAGATTGCGCCCGACGCCCGGCAAATGGTGCACGACGCCGATGCCTTGCGCGGCAAGCGCATCGCCGTCGCCGATGCCCGACAGCATCAGCAATTGCGGTGACTGGAAGGCGCCGCCGGCGAGGATCACCTCGCGGCGGGCGCGCAGCCGCCTGGTCTGCTTGCCCTGCAGATATTCGATGCCGACCGCGCGGCCGCCTTCGAACAGGATTTTCGTCGCATGCGCTCCCGTCTCGACCTGCAGATTCGCGCGATTGTCGACATGGGGCTGCAGATAGGCGCGCGCCGCGCTCCAGCGCTCGCCGTTCTTCTGTGTCACCTGGTAGCTGCCGAGTCCTTCCTGGTCCTCGGCGTTGAAGTCCTCGCGGATGCGGAATTGCGCCTCGCGCGCGGCCTGATGGAAGATCTCATGGATCGGATTCTCCGAACGCAGCCTGTTGACATGCAGCGGGCCGCCCTTGCCATGATACGCGCCGTCGAAATCACTGTTGTCCTCCGAGCGCTTGAAATAGGGCAGCACGTCGTCATACGACCAGCCGGCATTGCCGAGCGAGGCCCAGTGGTCGTAATCCGATTTGTGGCCACGGATGTAGACCATGGCATTGATCGCCGAGGAGCCGCCGAGGCCCTTGCCGCGCGGCTGATAGCCGATACGGCCGTTCAATCCCTTCTGCGGCACGGTATCGAAGCCCCAGTTGGCCGCGCTATAGGGCAAGGCAAGGCCGAATGGCGTGGTGATCCGCCAATTGTCGTTGCGTCCGCCGGCATCGAGCAGCGCCACGGATGTCGCCGAATCCTCCGACAGCCGCCCCGCCACCGCGCAACCGCCGGAGCCCGCGCCCACGACGACGAAATCGAATGTGTCAGTCACTTGTGTTTCCCCCATTATCGTCATTCCGGGGCGATGCGTAGCATCGAACCCGGAATCTCGAGGTTCCGGGTTCGCTCCGCGCCCCGGAACGACCGTTCCTTACGACATCAACCGCATCAGCTTCTCCAGCCGCGCGATCTTGCCGCCATAGGGCGGATAGAGGTCGGCGAGGCGGTTGAGTTTCGAGCGATGAAACACCGGCTTCAGCTTGCTGAACGTGCGAAATCCCCATTCGCCGTGATAGGCGCCGCTGCCGGATGCGCCGACGCCGCCCATCGGCTGGTTGATTTGCGCGAAATGAAACAGGCAGTCGTTGATGGTGACGCCGCCGGAGATCGTGCGCGCCAACACCTCGTCACGGGCGTCGCGGTCCTTGCCGAACCAATAGAGCGCCAGCGGCCGGTCGCGGGCGTTGACAAAGGCGATCGCGTCTGCGGGATCGCGATAGCCCAGCACCGGCAGCACGGGGCCAAAGATCTCCTCCTGCATCACCGCCATGGCTTCGGTGGCATTGACGATCAGCGTCGGCGGGAATTTGCGGTGTGCCTTCCAGTTCGGATCGTCGGGCCTTGCCGGTTGCAGGATCTTCGCGCCGCGCTGCGCGGCATCGGCAATGAGGCCTTCCAGTCGTGCATAGTGCCGGTCGGAAATGATCGAGGTGTAGTCCTTGTTGGCGGGATCGGTGCCGAACATGCGTCGCATCTGCGCACGCAGTTTTTCGGCAAACGCCTGCAACGCGGCCTCAGGCACCAGCACATAATCGGGCGCGATGCAGGTCTGCCCGGCATTGAGCAGCTTGCCATAGGCGATGCGCTCGGCCGCCTCCTCGAGATCGGCCGAGGCGTCGATGATCGCCGGCGACTTGCCGCCGAGTTCGAGCGTTACCGGCGTCAGATTGCGTCCCGCGGCTTCCGCGACCAGCCGGCCGACCCGGGTCGAGCCTGTGAACACCAGATGATCGAACGGCAGCGAAGCAAAGGCCTTTGCGATTTCGTCCTCGATGCCGGTGACGAGCAGTTCGTTCGCGTCAAACTTCGCAGCGACCGCTTCCTTCAGTAAGGCGGCGAAGTGCGGCACCAGTTCGCTCGGCTTGATGATGACACGGTTGCCGGCGGCGATCGCGCCGATCGCGGGCGCCAGCGTGAGCTGCAGCGGATAATTCCAGGGCGCGATGATGCCGACCACGCCGAGCGGCTGCGGGATCAGCCGGTTGCGCGCGGGCAGGAATTGCAGCGCGGTCGCCACGCGCTGCGGCGCCATCCAGGCCTTCAGGTGCTTGGCGGCATGCCGGATCTCGGAGAACACCATCATCGTCTCGGCGATATTGGTCTCCACCGCGCAGCGGTGGCCGAAATCGGCCGAGATCGCCTGCCGGAAGCGCTCCTCGTTCTCGGCGACAACAGCGCGCAGCCGCGCCAGCCGGTCGAGGCGCTCGGCCAGATCAGGCGCCGGCTCGGCCCGCGATCGCGCGGTCATGGCGTGGAACGCGTCCGCGAGTGCCAGCTGCGCGGCGCTCGTCGGCGATTGGTCCAGGGTCTGGTCCAAAATCTGGTGGTCCATGGAAAGCTCCATGGCGCTCCTCCTCAAACGGCGTTTCGCCTCGTTTTGTTGCCGCAGGCTGGCCCTTTGTGGAACTTGTGGCAAGGGCGAGCCAAACAGACCCGAATTCGGTCCATCGGCCTGTCATAAAGTCGAAAAAAACGTCGCCGCAGCCCTTTCCAAAGGCAGCCCGGGTTGGTACATACCGCCCGCACCCAACGGGCTTTGCCCGGGGTTGCCTTCCAAGGAAGCCTTTGGGACGGAAGAGCAAGCCACGCGCGCAGCGCCGGCCCTCTATTCACCGTCCCCGGCATTTTTCGAAGGCGCGCAAGGATTAACGCGGGGTGGAGCAGCCCGGTAGCTCGTCAGGCTCATAACCTGAAGGTCATAGGTTCAAATCCTATCCCCGCAACCAAATAAGCCTCTGATTTAATGAGGTTCTTGAGAGCCGCCCTTCGGGGCGGCTTTCTTGATCTTGGGGCCGTGTCGCCACCGTGTCGCCACGCGATAAGGGTCGCATTCAACGGTCCCAAACGGGAGATCCAGTGAGCCCCGTGGCTTAAGCCATGCATTCGGCGTATCGCGCTACAGGGCGGGCTTCGCTCAATCTCATCCAGCGCTGGATGGGTCATGCTCGAATGACCACGACCGCGATCCAAGCAAGCGTTTCAGGTCCCGCGGAATGGTGTTTCGCGGAAAAGGTCTGGCGTTTCGCAAGTAGTGCGACGCCAACCGAAGAGAGGCACCATGCCGCACTCGCACCGTGAAGCCCTTGATCAAATCATTGGTGCCAACTTGAGGATGATACGTCGCGCCCGTGGCTTGAGCCAAGCCGCGCTCGGTGCACATTTGACTGTGACCTCGCGGTAGATTCAGAAGTACGAACCCGCGTGGCCCCGATGCTTAGTGGGATGAACTCTTACCACTCAGCCGATCACCTCCCATGCCTACTCGCCGACCTCGCTGCTGATGATATCGCCGAACAATTCCCAACGCTCGCCCTGGAATTTCCTGAGCTGAAATTGCTTGATCGGAGCGAAGTCAATTGCGCTGGTGTTGATCGTGACACCGGGCAAGAGCCCTTCCAGCTGTAGACTCTTGATGCTCGCGGCCTGCTTCATGATATTCGCGCGGGTAAGATCGCCCCCGCACTGTTTGAGAACATGAACCATCGTTTGAGCAACATTGTAGCCAGTCATTAGAAAGAGGTCCTCTCGATTGCCCTCCGGGAAATATTTCGTAAGAAAGGCGTCAAAGTTTTTGATACCTGCGTCATCTTTCCACTGCGGGTCTGTAGGATCTTTGTTGTAAGCGGCCGAGATGATGTTTTGTGCGTTTTCAAAACCTGCGGGCCTCATCACGGTCCCGGTAGACGTGCCAACGCTGTTTAGAATGAACAGCGGTTTCCAACCAAGCTCCGCTACTTTCTTGATTGACTGCGCCGCGAATTTCGGTGTCGTGATGCTGATGAAAATATCTACACCCTCCGACTTTAGCGCCACTACGTGCGAGTCGATGGTTGGCGTGGTGGTTTCATAGCTTTCCTCTCCGACAATCATCGAAGCCGCCTTAGCGCCGAGACCGTCTCGGATGCCTTTGACATAATCCTTTCCATAGTCGTCGTTCTGATAGAGGATACCGATCTTGCCAGTCGGCCTTTCTTTCAAAATATACTTAGCATAAATGCGACCTTCGCTCTGGTAACTAGGTTGCCAGCCCATTGTCCAAGGGAATTGTTTCGGGTCGTTCCACTTTGTCGCACCGGTGGCAACGAATAGCTGAGGCACCTTCTTCTCGTTCATATACTTTTGAATAGCCGAATTGGACGCTGTACCCAGCGGGTCGAAAATCAATAAAACTTCGTCGCGTTCAACGAGTCTGCGGGCTTGTTCAACAGTCTTCGGCGGACTATAGGCGTCGTCGTATGAGATAAATCTAATCTTGCGGCCATTGATGCCGCCCTCTGCGTTGATCTTATTGAAGTACGCAGCCTCTGTCTTACCGATGACGCCGTAAGCGGAAGCTGGTCCGCTATAAGGCATGATGTTGCCGATTTTGATTTCATCGTCTGTCGCACCGATGTCGTATTTCTTCTGGGCAACTGCGGTGTTTCCAGCGGCAGCAAGCAAAATAATGGCGGTCGAAAACGCCGACAATCGTCGCGCGACGATGGACATTTCGTTTCTCCCTATGGACACAATAACTGTGTTTGTTTGCTTCGGGACCTCTTCGGGTCTTTCGTCCAATATTGAACACCCTTCAGCAGACCTTGTCGATGGAGAACGCTTTCGGATCAGTTCGTGCGGTTCGGTCAACGTAGGTGACCGAAATTGGTCGCGACTGCTTCGGTGACGAATTGCACCTTCCACCAAGCCGGGAGCTAACAACGAACGAGTCCGCCCTTGGGTCACAGGCGGTAATCCTCTGCCATCCGCATAGGGACTCGGAGCGGACATGACTTGACCGGCAGAGCGGCTAGATCGCCGCTGTAGGACAGCGGAGCCTCTCGTCGAGCGCTCGCGGAGCCGAACCGCTGCAAGAAAGCAAAGGCTCAGCGCTCCCCAGCGCTCTCGACGGTGGGAAACGCCAACAGGACCTTTTCAAGACGGCGACTGGGGTTGCGAGTCGGCGCGGCGTATGCCACCGCCACGGCGACCTCAAACACGAAGATCGGCGTCGCCATTCTCGATGCAGCGAACCCGTTCGCAACCGGCGTGGTTCGGCTCAACAGTTCATTCTCTTAAATCCCAGTGGCCACACTCGTCGGGTTTTTCCAAATCATTCCTTGCCGACGCAAACTCGCTGGTCGCGGGGCTCCAAGCGTTCAGTGGCGCGCTCGCCTCGCGTCTTCCTATATTCCGTAGCTCTCGGTGGATGAGGGGCGCTTCCTACCTTGGACAACAACGAAGCTGCGGCACTTGAGGGAGTCGTGAAGGTTTGCCTTCGCGGCTCCCGCTTTTTCACGTCCTGACTTAGCGGCGGTCGCCTTCTGATGACTTCCCGGCAACTCGCAGATGTGATTTGATGATAGCGGTTCGCGGCGGGAGGACATAGTGCCAGCGGAGCCCCTGCAGAGGCGATTGGCAGCAATTCTAGCGGCCGACGTGGTCGGTTACTCGGCCATGATGGAGCGCGCGGAGGAGGCCACCTACGCTGAAATCGGGCGATTGCGCAGAGAGATCATCGAGCCAGCGCTGACCCGGTACAAGGGTCGCCTGATCAAAACGACCGGGGATGGCATATTGGCGGAATTTGCCAGTGCGGTTTCGGCTGTGCAGTGCGGCAAAGATATTCAAGACCAGCTCGCGGCCGGTCCGCTCCAGCTCCGCATCGGTATCAACCTTGGGGAGGTGATCGTTGATGATCAAGGCGACGTTTATGGTGAAGGCATCAACATCGCCGCGCGTCTCGAAGGATTAGCCGAGCCATGTGGCATTCTCATTTCCGAAAAAGTGCAGCGAGAGATTAACGGCAGGATCGACCTCGCGCTGGAAGACCAAGGAGAAAAGGCGCTCAAGAACATCTCGGTTCCGGTTCGAGCTTTTGCCCTTCGTTCGCGATCAGGTGAGAACTCGGCACCAGAGGGCTCGAGTCGGCCAGCATTGCAGTTGCCCGACAAGCCTTCTATTGCGATCTTACCCTTCCAGAATATGTCCGGCGACCCGGAGCAGGAATACTTTGCGGACGGAATGGTGGAAGACATCATCACTGCATTGTCCCGCGTAAAGTGGTTCTTCGTCATCGCTCGGAATTCTTCATTCACTTACAAGGGGAGAGCTGTTGACATCAAACAGGTTGGTCGGGAACTCGGCGTGCGATATGTGCTAGAAGGAAGCGTTCGAAAGGCGGGTAACCGCGTTCGGATCACAGGTCAGCTCATCGAGGCTGAAACCGGACATCACATTTGGGCAGAGCGGTTCGAGCGCGAGTACAACGACGTTTTCGAGTTGCAGGACGAAATGACCTCCGCTGTTGCTGCGGCAATCGAGCCGACCATCAACTTGAGGGAGATCGAAAGATCAAAAAGAAGGCCAACGTTCGACCTGACCGCTTACGACTATTTCCTGCGGGCGCAGCCCTTTATCCGACAGTTTGATCCGCAGTCCTATGTACAGGCGGAAGAATTGCTCCGACGAGCCATTGCCCTGGATCCGCAATATTCCAGTGCGCTGGCGCTTCTGGCCGATTGTATTGGACGCCAATGCATCATGGGCGCGCAGCCATATAGGCAACGAGTGCTTGAGGCGGAGCGAATCGCGGAGCAAGCAGTGCAAGCTGATCCCGAGGACGGTACTGCACTCGCTATCGCCTCTTGGGTGCTCACGATCCTCCTTGGCAAGCATGCTCCATCTCGGGAATACGCAGAACGTGCGCTACGCCTTCAGCCAAACTCAGCGTTTGTCTGCGTCAATAGTGGGTTTGGCTATCTATACCGTGGCGAACTCGATACCGCCCGCTGCAACTTTGAAAGAGCGCTGCGCATCAACCCGCTCGATCCACGGAACTACTTCATAATGCAAGGTCTCGGCATCATTCTATTCTTTGAAAGACACTTCGCCGAAGCGTTGCCGCTATTCAACCGCTCAATCGAGCTTGCGCCGTCTGCGAGGGTAACGTGGCGCTACAAGGCTGCAACTCTTGCGCATCTTGGCAGAACGGAAGAAGCTCGGGAGGCTGTCGCGGCTCTCCGGTCACTTACGCCCGTGCAGACGCTTAAAGAAATATCTGATCGGACCATGCTCGCTCAAGCTTGGATGCGGGAAATTTACATCGGCGGTCTTGAGAAAGCGGGATACGAATAATGCAGCATTGGCGCTCGGCGGCCGGAACTCTGTCCGGCCGCTCCTGGCGCGCGATTCCAACCGGCTTAGTTAGGTTCTACTTCGGGGGCGGGGCTGGTGGTTTCGGCATCGCAGATAGCATCCTGATTTTCCACC
Organism: Bradyrhizobium sp. Kon10; assembly: GCF_055807395.1. Taxonomy (NCBI): domain Bacteria; kingdom Pseudomonadati; phylum Pseudomonadota; class Alphaproteobacteria; order Hyphomicrobiales; family Nitrobacteraceae; genus Bradyrhizobium; species Bradyrhizobium sp. Kon10. Next base: position 97,725 of record NZ_JBVVOZ010000008.1, read on the forward strand.
TGCCGCCTTCGCGAATATCCGTTGAAGTCCAAATGCCGCCTGTCTCTATGGGGGCACCGCTCTGGTTCTTGCCAGTGATGCGATATTGGCCCATTGCCAGAAGCGTATCACTGCCCAAAGGCCAAACTTGATCTACAGTTATTTCCTCGTGATCAAGCCCGGCCTTGAATGCCCCCTCATAGAACGAAGCGATGTCGGTTCTCGGCCCTGCCGGATTGACGTGCATTCCACCAGTTGCAAATAACCCAGCTATGCCCGCGCCATCATGCTTATTGAAGCTGTCGGCGTATGCGGCCCCGATCTTCTCAACCTCCTGCTTGAGGTTTTGGTCCGTATCGTTCGCCACGGCTGGCGTGGTGAACGCGACAATGAGAGAAAAGACGTACTGCCACTTCATCTGCAATTCCCTCCAAAATGCGTTGCATCGAAAAAGGTCCCCACATTGGAGACGGACCAACCCTAGCACAACGATCGAAAGTTGAGAGGCTGAATTGGAAAGGGGGAATTTTATCGCGGCGCATTCAGCCATTTCCGGGAGCGCGCGGCATTCTGTTGGGGTCTAGAGCGGGGGCATAGACTTGCTCGAACCCCGCCGGTTCCGATTTTTGGCCCATGAAAACTCGTGGAAGAAGTAATTATCGGAGATCGACGCCTTTGGCGAACTTCTTCGTCTTGATCGCGGCGGTGATAGTTTGCATCATATCCCTCTCGGCCACTGGATTGTAGGTCAGTGCCCAGCCATGATCACCAACATGCGACGGCACGTCGAGCACGAACCCGTGGTTGGCACCTTGGTAGTCGATCATTTGCACCGGAACTGATCGTTTCTTGTTTGTCAGTTCTCGACACCACTCTGGATTATTTGCATCGTCCTTATCGCCCATAAAGATCACAATCGGGCCAGTATAAAGGGCGGAATGCTGCAAGGACGGACTACAGCCTGGAGCAACTGCGAATGCCGCCGCAAAATGGTGCGGGTGATCAGACTCTTGTGTCGTCATCGACACCAGCGCCGTCGTGCCCCCGTTACTGTAGCCCATGATGTAGACTTCGTTGGCTTTTGCCAGCTTCTTATCGATCAGATAGTCGAACGCTGAGAAGGCATCATCAGCGCGACGCCTGCCCCAGTGCAAGTCCGATAAGCCGCAACTTTCATTTACATAACGGGTGGTGAAGCTGTCGAGCACCAGCGCGCCAAAGCCTCCCTTGTTGAGCGCGTCGGCAACGCGAGCCGTCCACTCTTTCTCTGTCGTGGTCATGCCATCACAACCATGCATGACGATCACGAACGGCACCGGACCTTTCGCGTCCTTTGGCGAATAGATGAATGCGTTCAACTCGCCGTCCTTCTGCACTTCGCCGAACTCCTGCGGCGTGCCGTTCTTGAAGCTCTTGCTGAAGCCGCTGTCGTAGGGATTGTCCTTAGTCCAGTGCTTTGCAGAGTTGTGCGCGTAGTCGCCCTTCCACGTGATCTTGACTTCGACCGGCTTGGTCTCCGCCAGTGCCGCCGTGGAGAACAGAAAAATGAATGCGGTAAACAGAATGCGCATTTGCGACCTCGAATCCTGACAGGTTGAATGAATTTTGGCTGGCAGAACGACTGCTGAAAACGCCGCCCTATGTCCGCAGAGACAGCCCTTCTTCTCGTGCCGCATTCAGTTTTTGAGTCTCCACCTTGGCGAGAAGCTGCAGCTTCTCTCCCAAACCTGACACCCGATCAGGGTGATATTGTTTAATCATTTCCCGATATGCTTTGGTGATCTCATCATGACTTGCTTCGGGTGACACGCCCAAGACGCCATACCAAGATTCTTCCACTTCGTATTCTTCCTCCGGAAAGCCCTCGTTGTCGGAGGAGTCGTATTCTTCTTCGGAGGCCGTCTCACGCGGCGACCCTTCTATCTGCTTATCTTCAGCCCGCTCGCGAACTCTCTTTGCGTCCTTATATTCGTTGATCGTTGCCTGCGCTCGCTCGGCGAAGGACTCTGGCGGATGAAGAACGCGGTAAACGCCTGCCGCCCAACCCGCTGTCGCGCCAATTGCTATCCCCGGATGAAGCAAGTCCGGCGCAGGATTCCAAGCGAACGCGAAGAACTTGATAACGCTCGGAAAGGCCATGCCGATGAGTTCGGCGGCGATCCAGACGCCAACGAAAACAATCACTGCAATCTTCCAGCCAGCTCGCTTCGCCGCGTTCCCAGCCTGCTTTTGAGACCAAGCGAGCAAAGCCTTTCGCCACTGCCTGACTAGCTCCATCTCGGAAAACGCGATTTCGTCAATTTCGGCCGTGATCCGATTAGACTCGGCGCGCCAATATTCGAGCTGTTCATTCAATTCTCGGCCGCGTATGGATCGTTCTTCGAAGCGGTCCAAGTTGTCGGACCATCGAATACCGCAGTCAGAATAGCGAACCTCATCGTACCGTTCTTTGGCCTCGCGCTTTTCAGCACGCAATTTTGCCAGTTGTGGGTGCGACGACGGATCAATGACAAGTTGTGGCTCCGCATCGGTCAGTATGGGTATCAGTAGCCATAATACGAAAAATGGGAGCGTGTAGAGCAAGATCGCAAGTGCATACGGCACAGCAAGGATAATGGCCACGACCGCCAGAATTAAAAGCAGCAGTGTCTCGTCCATTACTTGCTCCCGAGAGCAAGACAGAGAATGAGGACAAAGCCGTAGAACGCCGCGCTGTAGTAGTAGGTCATCAACGGGCTGCGGGCAGTTCGGGTGTCAGAAACAACCCGACGAAAACCTCTGCCCGGAAACATATACTGAAGCCATTGTATGATGACGCCGGGCAGAAGCAGCCATTTCCACGGCCTGTCGAAGGTCGTGCCTGAGAGGTTTGCCCCACGCCAGATTGGATCGCTCATCTTTCCCACCGTGTTGTTGAGATGGGATTCGCGTGAGGCCGCTTCCCCAGTAAGGGCATGGGATATGTCCTCTTATTTCTTTTTCTTGCGGACGCTCTGATAGGGCTTCACGTGAACGACTTTAGCCCCGCCAAGCTTGTTCTTGATCTTCCGTGTACTAGGTTTGGTGTTCACCAGCTTGAATCCCTTGGCCACCGGTTTCTCCTTTCGCCATAGCGTTGGTGCTCGAAACCGGGCTTAGGGCCGCGATCTCAGCACACAAAATATCTGGTTTTTAGATAATCTGTAAATCGGATTATTTGATCGACCCTCTCATTTGAGCGGTCGAGCATGTCCCGGACACTCCGGTCTTCAAGACATCAAGCCCTGAAGGACTTCTTGGTTGAAAAACGGAAGCAGGCAGGGCTGACTCAGGCCGAGGTCGCGAAGAAGCTCCGTCGATATCAGTCCTTCGTTGCAACCGTCGAAGGAGGGCAAAGAAAGATAGACGTAGTCGAGCTTCTAGCCTTTGCTGAAGCAATCGGGTTCGACCCTCGCGAAGCGATCAAGCGACTCTCTGCGATCAAGCCCGACTGATTTCGCAATCAATACTCTTCAGCCAGCATCAGGGTGATCACGCGCTCGGTAACAGCGGGATCGGCTGGATCAGGCGACTGGAGGTTTAGGTCCTTGTCGAAATAGTCAATCTTGAAGAACACGCCGACCCCTTCGTACTTGAACGCTCCGAAATCGTGTTCACCGTGCGGGTCATTGGCGGTACAAAAATCGTCGAAAGTCGCGATGGTCTGAATCAGGCGGTGGACAGCTTCGGAGCCTAGGGCTGCGATGCCGGGCGTCATAACGGCCATGCCACCCGTTAGGTGCCGTCGAAGTTGGTCGTTGAGCATACGTATGCGATCCGTGTCCGTGGACATGGTTGGGTCTCCTTTGGATGTGTGGAATGTGTTTGGATTGCTTCCCGACGGCTGTGGCCGGGGCTTCTAGGAAGAGCGGCTCGGGCCGCAGCCCGAGCCAGTTGTCGGGCCGCCAGAATCAGGCGGGGCCGGGGTTGACCAACGCGACCGTGTTGATGTGCCTGATGAACTTCGGCAGCTTGGGGGCGTCGCGATATCGCAAAGTCAGAATTTCTGCGTCCCTCGCGATAACCACGGCTTCCCACCAGCCATCATCGGGCGACTCATGGGCCAGAACCATGTGGCCGACGCCTATTTCTTCCCAACTGCGCGGTAAGCCGGACGTTACCGGCGAAGTACATCTTACCTCCGCGGTCGCGGCGTCCGTTTTCCCGTTCGTCTGAGCGTTGTCGCAAGCCTGCCCTGGAGCGTCTGGTTTTTCGGCAGCAGGCTCTTCTTGTGCAAGCGGACCTGCCGCTTCCAGTATCTTGTCGTAGAGCTCACGCCTGATGTTCGGGACGAACAGCTTTACGACCTTGCCGCTGCCGTAGACTCGTCCCACCGGCAGCTTCATGCCCAACGCTGACACCGCTTCCGGTTGGTCGATCAGTACCCGGCAATTCATGTCCATGGCCGCCGACACGATGCTGTCCTTTAGCTCGGCGAACCGAGCGCCGCGCGGCTTGCCATTAACGTCGAGTCCTAGGACGTAGACCTGATCAACCTTTGCCGGTGCGGCCTTCCCAGTTTTCTTGCCCATCTACTAGCTCCCAGAAATGCAGAAGGGAGCCGACAAGGCTCCCTCAATCTGCGATTGAATAGTGATTTTAGTCCAAGAAGTACTCAGGGTAATTCAGGTAATCCCGGAAGTATCTCCAAGTCTAAAATCAGCTAAAGTCGTGAATCGACCTTGCCTGCACAGTATATGCTAATAAATGGTCAAGAACAAGCACCTTAATATATGGTAACTACATGAAATTACATCGATTTTAGCGGTTTTCGACCGCAGATTCGAAACAGTTGGCAGTAGCTGAGTTGGCAAGGCTTTTGGTCGTCAATCCGATTAGCGTTGCACACGTCTAAGCGGTCCGCTGCACATAATGACCAGACGGCATGCTGGACGAAACGCGGGAAGATTTTCGGAAAATTCGGATTGAAGCTGCGTGCATCAATTCGCTCTGCGGCACCTCGGATGATCTCGGCACAGCCGCCTTCGGCGTAGCACCCGCGGCCGTAGTGATGGGGAATGCCGCAAGCTTCCATTATGCCCGTCCGAAACAGGTGATTATGGACAAGCCGGTCCACAACCACCATGGCCTTTCCAGTTTCGAACCAGATGGGTCGTTGGTCGCGCGCGCCTATCATAAGCCATGACAGGGCGTTGGTCAGAACCTTGTCGGCGACGCCAAAAATGCCTCGGAGGGGACCAATTAAGGCTTCCTGCCTCGCAGTTTCGAGATCGGCGTTCGCGGATCCTCTGGCCGCCTCCAATTGGGTATCAATCCATCCGACGAGATCACCACCAGCGATGTCTCTGACGAAGAGGAAGAATGACGCCGCTGTCTGATTCAGCCTCCCGTTGCGCAGGCGTGCCCGAGGTACTGGACAGGCATCGATGTGGTCGGGCTCGGCGCAGGTGAAGCTGCCCTTGTCGTACCGGCAGCCCTCATAGTGCCAGTAAGTTTGGAGCTTTGGGCACGAAGGGCACGCTTGGACGCTCGCCTCCATTTTGGCCCAGGACGCGCTACCATGCTTTTCCATGTAGCTTCGGGCCGCTTGATCCGAGACGCCCTGAAAGCTGAACGCCGTCAGGAGCCAATCAAAAATGGGCGATGTTTCACCCGACGCGACAGCTTGATCGAGGCCCGCGCGGCGAAACTCGTCATCGATCTCATCGAGTAGCGACAGTGATCCAGCGAACGTGCAGACGGCGCGAATGAAAGCATCGGCGTGATTGTGTACTTCACGAAGCTTTGTAAAGGGGGCAGTCGGCTTTGCCGCCACCTGTCGGGGCAGTCGTAAATTGGACGAACGCGGTCCTAGATCAGAGATATCAAAGCCCTCTGTGCATCCGTGTCGCCATCGATGTAGCCTTGCGTGGTCTGGATCGAGCGATGTCCAGCGAGCAATTGAACATCCCGCAAGGAACCACCAGCTTTGTGCACTAGGCGAGCGGCGCGGGTGATAAACGTTCTGCGGCCCGAATGCGACGAGCAGCCTTTCAAATCCAGCGTCTTGAACGCGCGGTGAAACCAGACCACGATACTCAGCGGCGTCATTGCGCCGCCTTGCTGTGACCGAATGACCGGCCCTTGATTTACGCCTAGCTGCCTTACTGCGGCGAGCGTTTCTCGTAGGTCGGCGTGCAGCGGAATCGACCTCCCGCTGCCCTTCTTTGCGATTTTGTCTTGAAGCTCGATGGTGCTGCCGACTTCGCCGCTCGGGTCGAGCACCATTTCCCAGGTCAATTTGGCTATTTCTGCTGCGCGAAGGCCAGCCTTTACCGAGAGCAGTACGATCAGGCGGTTGCGGTGCGGATGCCGAGAGCGCTCGGCGAAAAAGAGGAGATCGTCGATATGATCGGTCGAAAGCGTCTTGGCTTGCTTGCCTGCCATGTCACTCAGAATGAATATCTGCCGATTCTAGAGTGATTTCTTCAACGCGCAACCGGAAATTTCACGCGTCGATTATCGGTAAGCTTTCTATGAAAAGCTTATCGTATGCTGCCGATTCATCTGCCTGAGCAGAAGAGCCTTTCTCTCGACCCTGTTTACTTAGTCAGAGAGCGCGCCGACACCGCGACTTCGCGAGAATGTCCGGCGTATAGCTGCCACCCAAGCCGACCACGCGAGGCGGGGAGTGTGGGCGGGAAGCTACGTTGCGCCTTGGCTTTATCGCGCGTGCGTCCGAAACGGCGGAAGGCCGGAGGGTTGTTCAGATGATGCCAGCTCTCAGCCCGAATAATTTCTCTGGTCCTGCGGCAACTTCGCTCTATCCGGTTGAATCGTGGATCAATACACTTGGGCGTTGATTTGCCCTGGGGGGATTCGATGAAACTGACTGATGGCGAGAAGCTCATAATTCTGATGCTGGCTGACATGTATAAAGCGCAGAAGATCAAAGGTGACTTCGACCCGAACTTCGTTTCCGCAACGATTCACAATGACCAACTGTGGGGTTTCAATTGGGAATACACCGGCATTCCTTTTGCCCCCTTCGAGACGCCGAAAGATGTCAGGGAGACAGGGGACATTCTCGACATGTGGATGTTCATCGAGGAAGGATATGAAAAGCTTTCTCCTGCCGAGAAAGCTAGAGTGGAAAAAGAAGCAGAGCCGTTTGGGAAGCACGTCAAGTTTCGTGGATTCGACGGCAATAACGAACCTCACTGTGGGATTGCGTGTTACCTCATAGATGATTTGAAGCGCTTTAGTCACTTCAAGGGACGCGACATGAACGCACACATGCCGTCCGTAGAGACGTATCGTAGAATGTATTCGACCTTTGAATCGATGCGGGCCTCACTGCACTCAAGTTCATTAAGCGCTGATCAGATAATCCAGATTCTTAAGGAGATGTTGCACCCCGAACGACGATAAGAAGGCCGAGGACCGTCAATGGAATTGCTATCAACCTTCTTCGCGTTCGTCGGCTACTTAGTTGTCGGAGTCGGCGCGGTCGGCGCATTTGTCTGGTGGCTGTTTCGCACGTTCAGTGAGAAATGGTTGAATGCAAAATTCGAGGAGCGCCTCGCAGCGTACAAGCACGAACAACAGAAGGAGCTTGAACACCTGAAGTTCTCAATCAACGCCCAAATGGATCGCGCTACCAAGCTGCATCAAAAGGAGTTCGAGGCGCTCCCGGAGGCTTGGGCTCGTCTGATGGATGCTCACGGAATCACGATCAGCTTAGTCTCTCGCTACCAGTCCCATCCTGACCTAAGCCGGATGCGACCTGACCAGCTCGAAGACTTCCTTGTGCACAGCAAGTTGGCTGAGTGGCAGCGTCAGCTTGTGAGGGACGCGGAGGACAAAACGAATGCGTACCGAAACCAAATTGAGCCCTTCAAGATAGCGCGGGCAAGGAAGGCAAGCCGCAAGTTCTATTTGTATTTTCGCAAGAATGGCATTTTTATTCGCGATTCCATCAAGCAAAAGTTCGATGCGCTGGATCAGTTGATGCTTTCGGCTCTCTCGGAACATGAGATGAATTTTCAACATCAGACCCGCGAGTTCAAATCCATTGATCGTCTCGCGTCGGAAGGTGAGAAGATGGTGAAAGAATTAGAGGGCGAGGTGCAGAAGAGGTTGTGGGACTCAACGCGTCAGGAAGTGACCAGCTCAAGCACGGGGTAAGCTTGACCGTCGGCAGCTATGCTTATGGAGGTTCAAATCGGGCGCGGAGACCAGTGATAATTTCTTCGTTGTGTCTTTCCCATTCGTCCGGCGTCATTGGTTTCCATGACGCGGCTAACGCCTCTGCCTCACCTACCTGTTGCGGCGTTACTTGTTTTGCGATCCTGTCCCTGTAGTGTTTTGCTTCCTTGATCCCCTGCGCTGCCGCGAGAGTGAGCCAGAAATAGGAGCGGAACAGGTCCTTAAGTATGGTGCCACCGCCTACTGCATGGGCTTTACCGATAGCGAATTGTCCGCGCGCGTCACCAAGAAACGCGTTTTCCTCGTCGATTCCAAATTGTTCGAATCGTTTCTCTTCGCGATCAGCGTCATCGACGCGCTTCTTAAAATCTCTGTCCTTGATCTTTTCAGCCATCGATTGAGTGACATTTTCCAGCTCATCAAGCAGGCGTTCGGCCTCCGCGACGAGGCCAGTTACGCCTAGGATCAGTCTGAACGCCGATGCGATTTGGTCATTTCGGTCCGAGAATCTGATTTCTTTAGTTTCGGTTTCTATGTCAGCGAATGCGTCAAGCATTCCTTCCGTGTTGGGGTGGCATCTCGACGACATCAACTCGTAGGCCCTGCTTGCCCAAGGATGCTGCTTGGACATTCGGTTGATAAAGGTGAGGATGTTTGTGGCCTCCCACTCGGGATTCCGTGCCAGTTTTGTCGGGCTTTTGGTCGCCGCTAACCGTCGTTCTGTGACAGCATTAAATTCGGTGAGCGTTCCCGTCTCTGCGTCGTCAATTGCCCGCCTGTAGTCCCACAAGAATGCAAAGGTTTCGAAGAGCGCTCGGGCTGTCAAAAAGCTGCACAGCACATTTCCCGTATTCCAATTCACAATGGTGCCGCTTGCTGTTGCGACGATTCGGTACAAGATCACTTGGCGCAACACGGGATCGAGCGTGCCCGTGAACGGAAAGCGGTCCTTACGGCGCTGAGTTAGCCGGTCTAGCGTATCGTGGATCGTGTTGAGGCATGCGTTCTCCTCGGTGGTCAGCTCTATGCCGAGCGTGAGGAATCGCAGAGCCACTTGAGGTGATGCGTCGGACATTGGGTCCCCTCGACCGACTCACGATTTCGATATTGGAAGGCGAGCCTGGGGCCGAAGTATAGCAGGAACGCACCGTGGGGAGGGGCCACGCGCCTCCCGGTTCGGAGAAGTCCGATTAGGCGGCTCGGTAAGTCTTTGAAAACAAAGGCACGAATTGGGTGGGGGACCGTTCGATTCGCTCCGCCGACTCGAACCCCCGACGGGGCTCAAATGATGAGCTGAAAGGACTATGGGACCGCCAAGGACACTGCACTGTCGAGCAAGCTTGCGGCTTCGGTAAGGTTTCCACCAAAAGCTTATCATCCAAAAGCACGCCAGGGCTAAACCTATCGCGCCGCGCGGCATGTTCTTTTTCGTCATGCCGCGCGGTGCAGCAGCAGCTATCGTCGGTGGCCCAGTCCTATGCCCAGGTGCAACGCCTTCTGGCGGAGGGCTCCCACCGAGCGCTTAGTGAGCTTTGATATTTTGGCGACTGGCGTTCGCGCCTTTGAATGATCTTTGAGTTCTCTTAGATCGGCTTTCGTCCATTCGCGGCGCTTGCCCGTCTTCCTAGCGGCCCTAGCTTTCTTCAAGTCAATGCTCCTGTTGATCATGAAGGCCGGTTGTTAGTGGCTGGCACTCACCGGTTCGACAGAAATATATCCGGCAATGCCATCACGGCTATCGTGTCGAGCCAAACGCAGCACTGCATTCGGTCTCATTCGGATCGGGTGGCCCCATACAACAAGCCCGTCGCGTCAACAGTCCGCCTTTCCCGCTCAACGTTTGGTGCTGCTGCTGGGAATTTCGGTCCCCTGCGAGAGATTAACTGCCCAACTTTGATAATATTTCAGCAAAGCTTGTGAACGTACAATGCAACTTCTTTCCAATTCAAATATCTGGGCTAAGGGCGCGGCGGCTAACTCAAAAAACCACGCCGCAGCTTCGACGGTTTTCGGATTGTTCGACAAGACGACCTCACCAACGACTTCACTGACACGTTTTCTTGTCGCAATGACGAGGGAGTTAGAACCAAAGTTCGGGTGCACCATCTCCGAAAGCAAATTGTACATCTCAGTAGCCTTCAACTGAGATTGTTGGTCAAGGGCCTCGATACAGTCGCAGATGTGTGTTTTCCTCATCTCGGTGTGCTCGCCAACCAACTCAACTATATCGACGCGTGGCAGCTCATATCTTTCTGCGGTCTGCTGGAACCAACCCTTCCAGTCAAAGTCCGAGCCTTGAACGGCCTTAGCCACTCTCTTTATTAGTTCAAGCTGGGAAGCGACAACCTTCCGATTCCAGCCTTCCGGTGGAAGCTTTCCTTTCCGAATCCGCGGGGCCTCCTGCTCAAATAGCAGAATTGTCTTCGAGTGGCTGGCTTCAATCCGCAACAAGAAAAAATGGAAATGAGCCATCTCTTCAAACATCGCGCGAGCACAAGAGAAGGCGAGAAGAAAATTGCCTTCATTCATCGCATATTGGTACCCATCCAAGGATGCCTTGAACTTGTAGCCATGCTGAAAGGCCCAGAACCCAAGAAGCGACTCACACGCATGCGTAAGCCCGACAAGCCCATCATCGAAAACCTCTTTAAGCTTGTCTGGCGTAATCCTATATATTTCATACAAAATCGATCTGGCCGGAAGTGAATCGAAAAACTCTTTGGTCATGGACAACTGCTGAGAGTAGTTTTCCAAGTCTCTCTCACGGCTGGGCAAGAGGTATCTTCGGAGCTGGGACTGCTGAACAAAAAGCCACTCAGGTAGGAATTGGATTGAGGCTGGTTCAGTCAAAGCAATCCTCCATAGGCGCTTCATTTGAAATGGGGGATGGTTAAATCCAAAGTGGTTCGTTTAGACACGCTGTTAGATGCTTTATGAGGTTGTCAGGCATTCGCCAGCATCAACTTTTCGCCCCGTGTGGCTTTGGACGTGTCCATCCCTCCGCCAACTTCTCAATCACCTTCTGGAGCCAGTTCTCGTACCAGTACCAAGTCTTAGCGACCTGAACGCCATAGCCTTTGCTTGGTTTCCGCGCCTCGAGTTGTTGCGCCAAGTGGGTATGATCGCGCATGTTGAACGCGGAATAGCCAGCGGCCTTGATCTTCGCAACGATTTCAGAAGGAAGAAGTTTTGGCCGTTCCACCTCCTTGAGCAGTACCCGTTCAACGGCATCGGCTTCTGGTGTGCCCGGCTTAATAAACTCGATGGCAATATCTGCTTTGGAAGCCTTGCCCGACACCTTTGGCACAAACGCCACGCGATAGCGGAATTTAGGGTCTTTCTGCTCGTCGTCTGTTAGCCCATTGTGGAAATTATCCATCGCGGTGGCGATGTTGGCGGGCAGGTCTGCGCCCACCAAACCGGCCCGCTGCGCACCATCAAACGTCACGAATTGTAGGGCAATCGGCAGTCGCTTTTCGAGCGCAAACTCCTTGCCGAACAGCTTCTTGATCGCATCGGTGAAATTGATGCAGCACGCCTGAAGTTTGGCGCTCAGGGCGTCGTCTATCCTGTTAGTGGAGCGGTGTTCTATCTCGTGCCGGATTTCGGTAAGAAACTTCAGATTGTTGACCACGCCCTTGTCGAGCGGACATTTGCCGTGCGCAAGGCACTGTCCTAATTCCCAAAATTTTTCGGCTCCGCTTGGCGTTTTTTCTACAGTGCCGCTCTTCTTATATCGGTAGTCGATGCCCTCACGCCTGTAGTAAGCGTGCAGCAGATAAGTCCAGGCGATGATGCTCGTGACGATGAAAAGCTCGGCCCTGAAATGAAGCCCCGCGCTGTTAAAGGTATGGACAGCCGCGATCATCGCCTCGCGCGCTTTGACAAGAAGCTCATCCCCTTGCAGATGCAGGCCCGTGGCAGGGTCGATATTGGGCCAAGCCTCTAGGAACGCATCAAGCTCTGCGTCCGATGCAGGCTTGATGGTCTTGTGCTTGGTTCCATCCCGTATCTCGGAAATGCGCGCGTGATTGATCGACCGCGTGGGTCTTGAAAAATAGGCTTGAATGTCCTGCGGCACATACTTCTGCGCGAGCATCGCCTTGACGACGGCGACTTCCCATTTTTCCAAAGTATTGCCCGGTCGTCGCGCCATGATTGCCGGACAGTCCTAGCTTGCAGCCTGCACAAGCCGGGCAGACTCCGGATCGTATTTGTAGTTGGTGATCGTCCCGTCCTTGATCCGTTCAACAGCTTCATCAATCACGAACACGGGCACAAGGAACCACTCGCGCGGGATCACTGGATTGCCGAAGCGATCCTTGATCTCGATGTCGAGCCGCGCCGGATCGAAGATGCGATGGATCAGGTTTTCGAGCTTCGTGCGGTTAATATTGGACAGCTTGTAGGTGGCGACGACCTCCACATCGGCCAGAAGGAAAGTCGCGTCGAGCCTCGCGTTGACGATCCGCTTGGCAACGTCACCACCGGTCACGCCGATCTTGTGCAGCACATCGCGGTGAGCCGCAACGGCGGGATTGTCGGACTTGCTGCGCAAGACATAGATGGTGCCACTGTCATGGTCGCCATCTTCGCTTTCCCCGGCAAATAGCGGCCCGGCCGAGGGATCGGTGATGCGCCGCCCGGCTTCATCCTTGTGGAGCGCACGTTGCAGCGAGCGCATGAGCAGATTGCTTTGCGTGCCGTTGTCGAAGATCACGCGCAGCCGCGCGTCCGTCTTGCCTTGAGCGTTGGAAAATGTTTCGCCCATATTGGCGACATAGGCCAACTGCCCGCCGACGATGAACCAAGCGCCGGGACGGATTTCGGCCTTTAGCTCGAATGGCCGTGTTTGCCGGATGCCTTCGTCAATTTCGCGCTTTACCTTTTCAAAGAGCGGCTTGAACTCGTCGAAGTCCTCGCACCTTTCCCGGTTGGCAATTTCCTCGGCGGCGCGTTTGTCCGCGCTGGTGCGGACATGGCGAAGCTCCGTGATGTCTGATGCTCCTGCTGCACCTTCCAGTTCGGCAAGCAATGCCTCGTCGTCCATTTCTTCGACGGGCGCAGCGGGAGCCGTCGCCGCGCCAGCTAGAAGTCCCTGCTTGTCGAGCGGCGCGACGAGCGAACGGCATTCCTCAAGCGCGCGGAGCCTGTCGAGTCGCACGGCGTAAAGCCGCTCGAAAATATCCTTGTCCTCGCCGTGCTGCGGGGCATGGCCGTGGGTTTCGACAAAGCGCTGGATTTCCTCAAAACCGGCCATGATGCGTTCCTCGCGCGCGGAGCGCCCGCCTTTCTTCTCAGCTACAGCAAAGGCGTCGAGTTCAGCGCGCAGATCGTCAAGGTCGAGGTCACTCATAGCGGCCCTCATCCTTGAAGCGCACAAAGGCGGCAGCCCCTTCGGCCATGCGCCGTTCCCATCCGTCCTGTGAATCGATGGATGGAAGCCGACCGCGTTCCTTCTTGAATTTGACGGCACGGACAGCAAGCTCCTTCGCTTCTTCCAGCGTCAGGCTGGTGCGCTTGGCGGCAATCGCCGCCGCCACCTGCTTCAGGCTATCCTCGCTCATGGTCTTGGCGAGGATGGCATAGGCTTCGCCGAACGGGTTGATCCGGTCAATCAAATCAATATCCAGTTCGCGCACATCCATTGCAAACTTGCGCACGCCGTCGATCAGGGCGGTGTTGGCGCGTTGCTCGGTATCACTGCCATTCCCGCCGTCACCCCCAACCGCGATCTGCTTGGCTTGCTGCGTGATGTTGAGAGCGGCGATGGCGTGCTGGCGCACGGCTTCCTGATCTTCGTCAGTCAGCTCGGGATACTTGTCCTTGATGATCTTGCCCATGCGAGCCACGGTCAGTTCCTCGGGGATCAATTCCTCGTCGAATAACCCACGCTCGATGGCCGTCTTATCCTGCACGAAGGCGGCGATCACCTCGTTCAAATCCTCGGTGCAGATGCGCGCCGCTTCCTTGCTCTTGGGTTCGGCAAGGCCCTTGATCTCGATGTGGAATTGGCCGGTTTCCTCGTTGAACCCGACGTTGCTCTTGCTCGGGTCGTAGCCGCCCTCGCCATAGTCAAAGCCTTCGACCGGGCCGCTCTGCGGATTCTTTGGCGTGAAGTTGAAACGCGGCGCAAGGACCTGTTCCATAAGAAGGCTGGCGGCGATGGCCTTCAGCGTATCGTTCACCGCCTCGGTCACGGCCTGCTCGGATGCGTCCGGCTCGGCGATCAGGTTGGTGAAGCGGGCGCGAGTCTTGCCGGGCGCGTCGCGGGTGGCGCGGCCAATGATCTGCACGATCTCGGTGAGGCTCGACCGATAGCCCACGGTGAGCGCGTGTTCGCACCAAATCCAGTCAAAGCCTTCCTTGGCCATGCCAAGGGCGATGATGATGTCCACATGGTCCCGGTTGTTCTTTTGCGCAGGGTCTTTCAGCGAAGCGAGCACCTTGGCATGCCGGTCGGGGCCGTCATCCACAAGGTCGGCAATCTTGAGCATGCGGCCATCAGCTCGTTTGACGAGATCGAAACCCGTGTCGGGGTCCTTGCCTTCCCAACTCCCCAGCGTTCCCATAATTTCGCTAACTTCCGTCGTCTTGCCTCGCTTGGTGCTCTCGCGGGAATTGACGTTCGGAATGTGTATGATCGTCTTTTCCGATGGATCGATTACCTTGGCGATGTCATCGACGTAGGAGCCGGAGTAGAAGAAATAGCCTATGTCGAGTTGCTTGAGATACTGGTAGCCATTCAACTGCTCATAATAGGTGTAGGTGACGGCATCGAACTTCGCCTCGTCCTGTGGGGCCAGCACCGGCACGGCATCGCCCCGGAAGTATGAGCCGGTCATGGCGACAATATGCACCTTGTCGCGAGCGATGAACGCGCCGAGATGCTGGCCGAGCTTGCTCTCCGGGTCGGCGGAAACGTGGTGGAACTCGTCCACCGCGATCAGCCGGTTGTCGAACTTCTCAACGCCAAACTTGTCCACGGCGAAGCGGAAGGTCGCATGGGTGCAGACCAGAGCCTTATCCTCGCTGTCGAGGAACGCGCCGAGGGAATTGACCTTGCCGCCGTTGTCGGAGCCGGGCGCGTCGCAGAGATTCCATTTCGGCGCAACGATCCAGTCAGCCGAGAAGCCATATTTGGTGAGCGGCTCATCATGGAAGCTCGCGCCGATGGATTTTTCCGGTACGACGATGATGGCTTGCTTGAGACCCTGATTAGTCAGCTTGTCGAGCGCGATGAACATGAGCGCGCGGCTCTTGCCTGAGGCGGGCGGTGATTTGATGAGAAGATATTGCTCGCCGCGCCGTTCATAGGCGCGCTCCTGCATGGGCCGCATCCCAAGCGCGTTGGCCTTGGTCGATGAGCCGTTGCGGGCGTAGGAGACGGAGACAGACGGCACAGATTTTGAAAAACTATCGGTCATTTCTTGCTCATCCGTAGCTGGCCGTCGCGGTCCTTCAGAATGGCTTTTCCAAACCAGTCAGGAACGTCTGTGACCATCGACTCGAAGATATTCTCTGGAACATCCTTCCAAAACGCGACAATTGCGTCCGCGAACGCCTGAAACTGATCGTCATTGACCTTGAGGTGCGTGTGGTCACGATATTTCATGTCTGAAAAAGCACTGCCAGCACCGCTGAACGGGTCACTAAGATATTCGGTATAGCTCTGCTTCAACTCATCAAGCGATTTTCCCTCGCCGTGCTTGTAGACGTTGACCACAAGGCGGCACGCATCAAGCTTGCGAAAATAGCTTGCGCTGCGAAGTTTCCATCCGAGGCTTTCCAAGAGATCGGCGATCTGTCCGAAGTCAGCCGACCAGACTTTCAGGGCAGTGCTATCGCCAAGATGCCAATGCCCAATCTCCCGTACTAGCCAATCGCGTAGCTGCTTGTCCCACTCGTGGAACATCCCGGCGACAACACTCAGGCGGGTCTGATCCCGCATGTCGGTCAGGAGCCCGTAGAATTCAATACTGTGGTTGTAGGCAGCCTCATCGAAGTCGCCGGGGTCGTGCCTGTCAGGGTCAAATAGATGGCTGTTGCGCTCTAGCCATTCCTCGGCTGCTTTGTCGGCTTCCGCGCTGATGTCATCGAATTGCGATAGCAGGCGTTTGCGAGCCTGCTCGACATAGAATGTATGGCCCTCGATCAAAGACTGCCGAAATGGCCCCCACATTTGAAACAACACGTAGTCGCTCACGCGCTCGCCCCCGCTTTTTTCTTTCTCGTCGCCGCGACCGGCGATGCAATCATCCTGGTGTAAAGATCAAACAGCTTTTCCAGCCGCTCCGTGTCATTGCGGAAGCGGCGGCCAATATAGATGCGCTCAAGCACCTCGTCGTTGCGCTCGTGCGCCGCGCGAAGGTTGGTGGGCATTTTCTCCGGATCATAGAGGTCGGCAATCGTCGCTGGAAAATGTGCCTCGCGCGCCAGCAGAATGTCCTCGGTACAGCGGGTCAGGTCAGCCTTGTTCTTTTCGGTGAGCGTGGGAACCGGGAAAGTGTTCCAGCCAAGAGTGTTGGAATAGCGGAAGTCGGTTTTCAGCTTGCCGCAGACGGTGGCGATCCAGACGAGATGCAGGCGCGAGGCAATCAGCGCCATGTTCCAAAGAGGGGCGTCGTAGAGGGCGAGCGCGAGGTTAGAGACGCGCACATCGGCGGGCAACAATCCGCATGGAAGGTAGGCGCGACGTTCCGATGAAACGCTGGGAATGATAATCGTATGGTTATTCCCGATGATCGTTCGCTCAAATTTGTAAGGCGTGTCGAGACCCGCACGCCCGCGCTCGCTACCATGCAGTCGATATTCGCGGATGCGATCAAGCCGCGCCTTGATCGGCGGGATAGAACAAGCGAGCGAAGCCTGTGCGTCAGTGATCCAAAGGCAATATCGCTCCAAACCATTGATGAACTCGTTGGAGCCCAAGATGGGCTTTATCAATGCCGCCGCCGCTGGGTATGAGGCCGTCAAGTCCCTCGCCTCATCGGGTGCGAGCAGAAGATTTCCCTGATCCCTTGGGATGTTGCCGCCAAACATGATCGCGACATCGGAGATAGGTTCATTCGCCCTTTCGACGATGACGTTCTTGCCGGGCGCCATATAGAAGTTGATGTTTTCAACTTCTTTGCGCTCTTCCCCCTCGAATATGTATTTCGGTTTGGCTTCCACACTCGCCACGCCGACGATAATGCACGTAACCTGCGCGTTCTTGGCGGCGTTGTTGCCCCACAGAAAATCCTTGTGGCCAAAAAAGACTGCCTGCTTGGCAGCGATGATTTTCGGCCAGATTAGCGGAACCTGGACCCCTTGGCAGATGGAATTGGTTGAGACGAAGGCAAAGCGCCCGCCGTGCCTAATGTAGTCAGAAGCCTTCCAGAACCACCCAGCGATATAATCGACTGCGCGAACGTCTTTTGTGGCTAGAGTTTTCAGATCGGCCTTCTGATCCATCGTCTGGTATTTGTCGCCGACATACGGCGGGTTCCCGCAAACATACGTTTCTCCACCCTCATTCTCGAAGTCGATTTGCGCTTGGTCGAACGGCGTGTGAAACAGGTCTTCGGCATGATGCTTCACGCCCGTCCCGCTCGGCGGACAGATGCTCAACCAGTCGAGCCGCAGGGCATTGCCGCAGGTGATCCAGTTCTCGGCGTCGAGCGGCAGGAAGTCAGCCAACGCCTCCTTTTGCCCGCGATAAAGCACATCGCACTGGAACTCCGCGATGATGAGTGCAAGGCGCGCGACCTCCGCCGGAAAGTCGCGCAGTTCGATGCCGCGAAAATTGGTGAGCGGGATTTCCGTGCGCCGGTCGGCTTCCCCACGCCGTTCGTTGATCGCGGCCTCTATCTCACGCATTGCCTTGTAAGCAATAACAAGGAAGTTGCCAGAGCCGCAGGCCGGATCGAACACCCTGATCTTTGCTATGCGGTTGCGCAGGTTCAAGAGCTTGCGCGAATTGTCGCCCGCTTCTTCAAGCCGGGTGCGCAGATCGTCGAGGAATAACGGATTGAGCACTTTCAAGATGTTCGGAACGCTCGTGTAGTGCATGCCGAGCAAACCGCGCTCTTCATCCTCGGCAACGGCTTGGATCATCGACCCGAAAATGTCGGGGTTGATTTTCGTCCAATCGAGGCTGCCGATGTGCAGAAGATAGGAACGGGCGATCTTGCTGAAACGCGGCGCGGCCACGCTGCCCGAAAAGAGCTCGCCGTTCACATAGGGGAAAGCGTCGGCCCATCTTGGAATCCCGGCGCTCGCGCGATCCTCGCGCTTGGTGTTCATGGCGCGGAACAACTGGCCGATCACCTCATGGGTGTTCGACGAATCCCGCTCGCTCATTCGCGCAATTGTGTTGGTGAACAGGTCTTTACCGCTGAAAATGTCGGTATCTTCGGCGAAGAAGCAGAAGATCAGCCGCGCCATGAAATGGTTCATGTCGTGGCGACGTTCCGGCTTATCCCAATCGGGGTTGTCTTTCAGAAGCTCGACATAAAGCCTGTTCATGCGACTGGTAGCGCGGATGTCGAACGAGCTTTCGCGCACCTGCTTGACGGTGGTGATCCCCGCCAGTGGCAGGAAAAACCCGAAATGATCTGGGAAATCAGCATAGGTGCAGGCGACCGTTTCGCCGGTTTCCAAATCCTCGGCCTCGAAATCCGCGCCGTCGGTTGAGAGGATGAACCGGGCCTTCGCCTTGGCAGTCGCGGGGCTGGTTTTCAGCGCGGCCAGCCTCTTCGTCACCTCGCCCGGCGCGGCGACGGCGATGTGGATGTTGTTGGTTTGCAGGACACCGCCAAGGTCGGACTTGTTCGATGCGCCCGCGCGCAGCCGCTTGATCGTGGTTTCCTTGTTCCCGAAGGCTTGCAGGAACGCGAATGGAAACTCGCCGCCGTCGAATGGCTGTTCGGCCAGCGCCGATATGGCTTCCTCGATCTCTACGGCGTTCATGCGGCCCCCGCGCCGGTTGTTGCCTGGGCCTCTTCCGAAGTGGCGGCGGCTTCACCTTCTTCGCCCTCTACCAGAACCCCTTCAAGGAACTCACGGTGTCGTTCTTGAAGGTAGGCGAGCGCCTGCCCGTCATCGACACGATGCTCGAGTTTCTCTTTCACGAATTGGAGGCGGGCATTGTTTTCTTCCAGGATTTCACCCCAGGTCTTGACACCCACCGATATGCGCGCACCTTTTTGAATTAGGCGGCGCTGCGGATCAGGCCCATTTTTGATGCGGGCCTCGACTTCTTTATTGTACTCGTCAGAGACAATCCAGAAGTGCCATCGAAGACCGTCCACACGGTTGAAACGCGGATCTTCTTCGACCGCGAGCGCATAGCCTTCGATCTGCATCAAGTGGGTGGCGTTAATCACAACCTTCGGGGCCTTCAACTCGATTACAAGATGTTCAAGGTCGTTGTGGCGATGGCGGCGTTGCGCGCGCGAAAGCATGAGATCGACAATACCCCGCGTCTTATTGACGACCTTAACCGGATCATCAATGACCAAGTCAGGGTCGAGCTTGGCGCTGTGCGCTTTCAAGACTGTCGTGAGGTCCTTGTCGCTTGCCCACAGGTTGTACTCCTCACCGAATATCCAAGTGTTCTGTTCCAGGATTTTATGAAGCTGTGAGCGCTCGCGGAGTTTCTGGCGCGCTTCGTAGTCAAACAGGATGAATCGCAGCGCTTCTAAGAATTTGAGTCGGTCGGCGATCAGCGTTGTCGCACTGATAATTCCCGAAAGGTCAGTCTCATCGAGAAGTTCGGCGAGTTCCTTCTGTTTGCGTTTAGGTAGCTTCAACACCTCATCAAGGATGCGCTGCAATTCGGTGGGGCTGCGCTCGATGGCGTGGCGTAACAGCCGGAGATGCAGGGCGGCTTGCTTGGGGGGCGTCTCGCGGAAATCGGGAGATGCATCCTGGACGGTGACAGCTACGATGTCGAAAATCTGTCGCTCGGCCGTTTCAAGAGGCGTGGTGGCATCCCCTTCGTAGGGATAGACCTTATCCTCTTTCCACTGATCGACAACGATCCGCGCCCGCTCGGCGGCACGGGACCTGAAAAGTTCCTTGATCTTTTTTCGCGCTTCCTCGATGGCGGTCGCCAAGTCGGGGACCATTTCAGCAAGGTCGAGGCGACCGTCGCGATGCAGATCGCGGATGAAGCTTGATTTCAGATAGGCGGAAAAATGGAAGTCACCGACATAAAAACGCGTTTCGACGTGTGACAGGGGAAAGCCCTGTTCGCTGCACAGATAAAGCGTGCGGCGGGTCTGCCTACGCCACTCGATAACTTCAAGGATCACACTACGCTGCGTGCCCTGTTCATCAACTATGGGGGATAGCGTAAACTCCCATGCGTTGGCGATTGCGAGATTGGGGTCGATCTTCTCGCTGCCAATGGCAATGCTAACGTCACGGTAGTCCTTGAGGTAGATCGCGAAGATTTCGGATAGTTCTTGGACTGCATTTTCAGGTTTTAATGAGTTGAACTGCCGCTTCAACTCCGAAACAACAACCGTGACGCCCCGCACTGCCCCTCGCGAGGGCTGCTCATCGGAAATGCGGACGCGCTCGATCTCACGTTCTAAAACGGTGATGTCGTAGCGGGACGACGTGCCGCCATTGTCGTATACGACTTTCCAGTCAACAACACCGCCGAGCGCAAAAGCCTTGAAGCGCCCTCGACCTTCTTGGCCATGCAATATGCGATTGTGGCCGAGCGTACCCAGCCGTTGACGTTTCCATGAGCCGCCGAGATTTTTGAATAGTTGGGGGGCCTCTGCGTGGGGCATGCCATGCCCGTTGTCGGTAACGACGATCTTGGACATGCCGCCCAAGGCGTCATTTTCAATCTCGACGTTGACCGAGGTTGCGTCGGCGTCGAGTCCGTTCCAGATCAATTCGGCAAGGGCTTGGATCGGCTGGGCCTTCGCCTGCCGTTCCAGAAAATCGGGCCGGACTTCTACATTTATTTCCTGCATGTCCTGCCCCGAGCGAATGCCCCGACAGCGTGACTCCTGCGTTGAATTGGGGGATTGAGCCCGAATGACGCTGCATCAACCTGCGCATCCATGAGAGCGCAAGCCAGCTTCTCGGCGTCCGCAACGGAATGCCGTCTGCTCAGCGCGTGAGTGGCGTGGTACTCGATTATCACCCCCCGTTGCCCCCTTGCTGCTCCTCAACCTTCCGTTTGATCCATCTTGCAATTTCCTGCCGCTCAAAGCGCCACGATCCGCCGACCTTGAAACCGGGAATTTTGCCTGCGGAGGCCAGCTTGTAGGCAGTCTTCTCGTTGATCTTGAGAAGCTCGGCAACCTCCGGGATTGTCAGTATTTCGTCGGCCATTCGGGAACTATATGGATCGGTTCGGCCGATTCCTAGAGAAAATAAGAGAAAATGAGAGAAAGAGAGAGATAATGGGAGAGACGCGAGGCTAGCTCTATGCTCCGGGTCGGCCTTCCCGTGCAGCAGTCGTATTTGGTCGCACGGTTTGAGATCGTCGAAATTTGCCAAGGGCGCGTTCGCTTGCCACACCTTGAGCTTGCACGAGAGGAGCCGTTAATCGCCTGCTGTCAGAGCCGGGATGGCTGCAAGCGAAGACCCGACCAGTCCTTGAAGATCACCATACATGCCGGACGTACTAGTGATAACCCTCTGAATTGTCTTTTCGCGTTTTGCCCAGCGCCGTTCAGTTGATCGACGCTCTTCCTGCAAGTCTTCTTGCATGCTGACGAACGCTTCGACGATGGCCTCGACTCTTTGGCGAAATTCAATCCCGGACAGGTAGGCGTAAAGGATTTCCATCTTTTCGTTTTTTCCCACTGCGGCGCGTTTCGCCGAAGCAACCTCGATTAGAAGCAGCCGCAGTGCACTCGCTAAGTGAATCGCGCACCTTGGGTGGGTTACCCAGATTCCACTAATCTGCTTGAAGTGACTGCAATCCTTTGGCAGCGCGTCACTCACCAATATGGCAAGCTCGGCTTTAGCCTGCCGCTGGTCGTCCTTTATCTTTTGAATCCAACCATCACTCCATGCCTTTGTCCTTTTTGATTCCCAAATGATCGAGCCAGTCAGGTCGCCGTTCGGGTTCTGAACACGCTGCATTATGTCCGCGCCGTTGATGCCCTTTGGCACGGGTTGAACCAGATCCGATGGGAACGTTTGAGAAATCAAATCCTCCAGGGCAAGTTCGAGCACTTCTCCCTGAAGCTGTTGCGAGCCCTGCTGCAGTTTGCGCCTAAGCTCGTCGTTAGCCTTCATTGCGTCTGAAAGCCGCTTATCTTTCTCTGCTGCTTGCCGCGCATGTTCTTCTTCGAGCCGCGTCGAAATTTCTTGCTGAAGCCGGACGCGCTCTTCGTCTAGCCTTCTAGCCATTTCCAGATCGCGCGCCTTTTCTCGTTCCTCTAGATTTCGCTTCTCGGTTCGGAGTTGAAGCTCGATTGCCTGCGCCTGTGCAAGCCGTTCGGCCCGTTCGTCCGCCTGACGCTGAAGATCCGCAATTTCCGTTGAAAGTCCGGACCTCAATTGTGCTTCAATCTCTTTTGAAAGTTTGGCTCGTTCTGCAGCAAGCCGGTCAGAAACCTTCCGATCAAGGGCTGCTGCTTTCTCATCCAGTTCGCGTTCTCTTGCCGCAAGCAGCCGTCTCGCTTCCAGCGCTTCGGCCTTAAATTCCTCGCGCGTTCGTTCTGCAATTTGGTGCTGAATGGCTTCGCTGATCGGGATTGCTTCCCCGCAACCTGGGCACTTGATGGTACCGAAGCCCGTTTCCTCTTTCGCCACGATAACCCCCAATCGATCAATTATTGCGTCAGTGAATCACGTCGAAGCCGCTCGTGCAGAGTGGCACGATGCGCTGCTCGCGAACCAATTTGTCTGGCGCTATGCACAGCGCGTTCACAGAAGCCCGCATCCGCAACAGCAATAGTCCGCCGACGCAGCACCAAAGCCGGACTGTGAAGCGTATGGACCTCTTTCTGCTGCCTACGAATTTGAAGGTGCAGCCTTTTGATTTCGGCGCAGATGAATTGGGGGTCATAGGGTACTCAAATCATCCGGCACTTGGCCGAATTTCCTGATCACCTTGGCATCCCTGAAATCGCCACTAGCAGGGTCACCGGTGCGGCTAAAGGCGACTGCACCGACATGGCCTTCTTGCGGGACAACGCCTCAGCGCGCATTACAGCGGCGTTTGGATTGAAGCATTCCGTAGGCTCGCCAGCGGCAATGCCGTCATCGGCCGCGACGAACGGCAGCGCGACAAAATAGGTGACTTCCGCCATGGCCTGACTCCAACTGCTTGACCTGACCGGCCAATAATGTTCTCTATTTGTTCCTTTGTCAATCTGGCCTGACCATGACGAACGAGCGACCCGCAAGCTGGAGAATGCCCACCCCAAAGCAGATGGAGAAGCTGTCGCGGGAGGCTGCTCGTCGGCGAGATATCGATCAGCCAGATCCGGCACCAAGCGATCCGATGCCGGATGGATTATGGGAGGCAGTGCTGGCCGACCCACGCGCGACCGGACGATCACCGCTGCCGATCCTGCAATGTCGCCTCTCGGAAATTACGCTCCATGTGCTGCGTGTAGAATGCGTGCGCTGCCTTCGCGTCGTTGAAATTCAGAAGGCGGATGCAGCTAGGTTGTTTGGCTCTCATGCCCTCTGGAAGAATGTCGGGCAGCGCCTGCTCGACCAGACCTGCACAAATCGCACGGGCCGCCACGAGCAAGACGGGTGCTGGCCGAGCTGGTGCAAATAGGTAGCAAAGGCAGCAGCAATGGGAGGGATCGAAGTTGCCTCCTTATGCCAATTGTCATCGTCGATGAGTGACGAGAGTGACGGCTTTCAAGCCTTTAAAGTAGAACACTATTCTAGAGAGTCAGTTCTCTCATCTTAAAAAAGAAAAAACCGTCACTCTCGTCACTCTCGGCGAATACTGGTTCGTTATGGCCTAGGGGGCAAGGGAGCGTCTTATTGGCCAGCGTTGGTAGATGACAACGGACACGGTCCCTAGCTGGGCTGTATTCAGATCAATCAACAGATGCCGGTCGTCCGCCGCATGGTGTCGGCCAAGTCCTCTGCGGTGAACGGCTTTCTGATCATAGGATAACCATCTCGCCGTCGCTCGCGACCGGATAGCTGGAGAACCCGCAACTGCGGCTTCATTCGTGTGGCCCGTTCGGCCAGCTCGTGGCCGTCCATATTGGGCATGTTGATGTCCGTGACCAAGATTGAGATGCGGTCATTCCGGCGCAGCTCGTCGAAGCTTCCTCACCGCTGCGGGCCGTAACAACCTCACATCCTAGTTCTTGCAGCATGTCCGCGATGACATCGAGCACGCTTGCGTCGTCATCAACAACGAGGACCACGTGGGTCATTCAGGCCATCCTTGGGAGCTACGCTTCGCGCGCGAAAATCCGCCGTGCGCCGCTATCCCCCGTTAGCCTGTGTTAATTCGACAGTGTGGCGCGAGTTCCCCGCCATGGGGTGAGGTGCGGAGCTATCTATCCGGGCCGGTTGGTGCGAACTTCGAAGCAACCACTGTGGCCCTAGGTGCCGAACCTCCTGCGCCGAGGGCGTAGATCGTTATCGCGTCAGCATTCGTGTGCGGAGGGCTAGGACCCACGCCCCAGCCGCGAGCGAACCACCGCAGCCTGAGCAGCTTCGGCTTCACGATGAGGAAAAGACGATGAACTAGAAGCAAGCTCCCGGCGTAGGCCAGCACGATCATGACCGTACCTGTTAGCCAATGACCTTCTCCCTGAGTTCTTCGCATTTTGACCCGGAGCCGACTTCCGTCACCGCGTGCCACGAGGCAACCCACGGCCCTTGTTACTAACGTGGCTTTTGAGCACTTGCCGATCGAATGGGAGTTCCGGCGGCGCGCCGTTGGTTATTCGATAATCTGGTCGGCCATCAGCAAGACCTTTTCAGGCATCGTAATACCAATAGCCCGCGCCGTTCGAAGATTGATAATGAAGTCGAAGGTAGTCGGCTGTTCCACCGGCAACTCTTTTGGATCGGCGCCCCTCATTATACGGGCCGCGTAGTCAGCAGCCATCGTGTAAAAAGATCGTATGTTGGGCCCGTAACTCATCAGCCCATCATAGAGTGTGACGTAACTACTTACTTGAAAAATTGTTGGCAAACGGGCTTTCAGCGCAATTCCCGGCAAAGCCGGTCGAGGTGGATCAGCAAGCACGTAAACAGCTTCACAATTGGCTGCCTTCATCTGCGCGAACGCGCTGTCCAAGTCTTCGGGGTTCTTGGCAACAAACCCGCTCGCCGAAATGCCGACCGTTGCGGCCGCGCGCACTGCCAACTCTAGCAAAGGCGGATGTGTTGGATTGTTAGATATCAAAACTCCGATCTTCTTGGCATTCGGGAAAGTCGAGCTAATGATGTCCAAAATCTTCGTGGTGCTGTCACCAAACATGTTGGCAACACCAGTAATGTTTCCACCCGGATGAGTGAAGGTTTTGACGAAGCCCGACCCGATAGGGTCGGTAGCTGGTGCCATGATAACTGGGATGGTTGTAGTGGCCTTTTGGACGGCTGCAATGGCTGGCGTTGCCTCGGCAATGATTAAATCTGGCTTCAAAGCAATCAACTCATCAACCAAAGCCGGTAGTACGCCAAAGTGGCCGCTTGCTTCACGAAAATCTATGATGAAATCCTTGCCTTGTTCGTATCCTAAGCCCGTGAGCGAGGTGCGCACGATGTCTAGGATATGAGCGCCCGGGCTAGAGGTAACCAAGGCAATTCGCCAAACCTTTGTGGAATTTGCCCGCGCGAAGCTGATTGCGGCAAAAGAGCCGAGGATCAAAGTTCGGCGTTTGAAAGGACGAGTCATTGCTCCCTCCACCTCCTATTCAACGTACTCCAGCCAATGGGATGGCGGGATGAGACATTCGTCTCAGGCCGTCGCGACCCGCCGACTAGAACCGGGCGAGCCCTTTCAACCCATATGTCGGCTCCTGGCCCATCGCTTCCGTTGACGCAACACAGCTAGATTTCGGTTCATGGGGGCAGACCGGAAGTTCGTAACCAAGTACCAAACCGACGCTTTTGACCCGAAGCGGTTATCGCCTCACAACAGGTCGCAGCCCGGAAGGATTATAGTATGCTACCTTGAACAGGGATCCATCTATCGAGGTGCAAAATGAAACGCCGGGAGTTCATGGCGCTTGCAAGTGGTCTGACCATATGGCCGCATGCAGCGCGGGCCCAGCAATCTGCAAAAAGCTGGCGGCTCGGCTACGTCGGGACCGGCGGATTGGGCGATCAGTTGTTCGAGGATTTCACGCACAAGCTCGACACACTCGGTTATGTTGCAGGGAAAAACATTGTCGTAAGCCGCGCGGTTGTGGCGCCCGAGGCGAGGGCTGTTGAAGTTGGCCTTACGAAACTGCTCCCTGAAATCGACATTCTGGTCATTTGGGGAACGGTCGGTGCAACGGTAGCAAAGCGCCTTAACCAAACCGTCCCCACGGTGTTTCTGTCGGTCGGCGCGCCCGTTGATATTGGGCTGGTTCAAAGCCTCTCGCATCCCGGCGGCAACATGACCGGGGTTTCGTTTGAAGCTGCCATCGACACCTATGCGAAGCGATTGCAGATGCTTAAGGAGGTCGTTCCGTCGCTGGGGCGGATCGCCGTCTTGGCGGCGCAGGGCGATCCGAACGTGCCGTTTGCGATGACTTCCATGGAGCGGGCCGCATCCGAGATGCACGTCGCATTGAAAACGATCTACGTGAAAACTGCGGATGACCTGCCCGCCGCATTCGATGTGATACAGCAAAGCAATGTCGAGGGCTTGATTGTCATCGCCGGCTTGCTCACTGCCGAAAACTCAAAGACCATCGCCGGGCTCTCGTTAGCCCAACGTTTACCGAGCTGCCATGGCTTTCGGGAAGCGGTTGTCGCAGGCGGCTTGATGAGCCTAGGGCCCGATCTTTTTGCAATAGCAAGTCAGGGCGCAGTGTATGTTGATAAAATAATTCACGGAGCAGAGGCTGCTGATCTGCCAGTTGAACAGCCCGATCGATACGAGATTTACATTAACTTGAAGACAGCTGATGCACTGGGTCTTGCTATCCCAGCGTATCTTGTTGCGGGCGCGGACAAGGTCATTGAATGAAGATCAGAGGACACTTCGATCCCGATGCCGTCCGAGCCTCGATGCCGTCGAGCGCCAACAGCCGCGCCACGCCCTTCAGGAATGACGCATCGTCATCGACCACGATCACGATCGCCGATTTCGGTGCCATATCCGTATCCGGCCCGATGTGATGTAGTGTGCGCAAGGTGTCAGCCGAGCCTTGATCCAAGTCAAAAAGTTCTAGTCCGTCGCGAATACTGACCAAAGAAGTCCGTGTTCGATGGCGTGGTCAGGGGACACATCCCCTGACCATGCGCTCTCATATGGCCTTTAGCCCAAGGATCGTCTGACCGCGATTGCGCTTCTTCATCTCGAATCCCAACAGAACCAAATTCCGGGCCACAGAACCGGATTGCTGGGTCCGTGTATAACCCTTCGCCTGAGACCATGCAGTGTATGCCGCATAGAAATCGCTCAGCAGATAGCTTGCGGAGGGCTCGCGCACGCAGCACTCGTTCAGAAACGCCGGTAGCGGGTTAGCTTCTGCCAGCCATGCGTCCTTGGCGGCGATGACGGCCTTCGGTGCCTTGAACCGCATCCCCCTTGCGAGTACCCGCTGGAGTCCCTTGACCGCTCGGTTGAGTACCCCGGACATTTCGTCGCTCCAGATGGTCTTGAACAGTTCGTCGTCCTTCTCTTCCTCGGTAAACGTCCGATCAAACGGGATCACCATCAACCTCCGCCGCATTCCGTGCGACACGTCGGCTAGGGACGGGACGTTATTGCAAAGCAGGACCGGTAGAGACCTGATCGTGAAGTTAAACTGGGGACCATGCTTGTGTTCGCCGGTTACAGTCTTGGCCTCACTGATCTTCTTGAGCTGCCCGTCAGGCAAGCGAATTCCGGCCTTCACGTCGTCGTCGAGCAGCAGCAGCTTACCGAGCAGATTGCCTACAGCGAACTGATTTTCGAGGCTCTCGATACGTTGAGCGGATACTAGGTTTTCGCCGAGCAGCTTGAGAACGGTCTGCATGAGGACCGTTTTTCCGTTGTCGCCGCCGCCTTTGAGGATTGCGACAGTGGGAATCTCACGCCTATGCTGGATCATGTAACCGAAGAGTTCATTCCAATGGCGATCCATGCCGCTGTATGTGGGCGCAGCTCTGCTGAATATCTCCTTGAGAGCTTTATCGTAGCGGGGGCATTTGGCAGCGGGATCGTATGCCACGGTCAAGCAATGCCGGAGATACGACTTTGCCTCATGCTTCCGAAGTTCAACACTTCCGTCAGTGTTGATCCATAGTTCGCCGTTCGAGCAATTAATCACAGCAAGAGGCGTTCCAATGAACCGCAACGGATCACCGTTGACGGACCGACTGGCCTTTAACAGAGCCGCCACCTGACCGATGATCGCCGAAGTGGCGGTTCCTCCACGATCCGTCATAGTCTGGATGGCGGCGAGCGTCCGACCACGGAGCCAGCTCTCCTGCGTTGGCTCCCAGTGTTTGCCGTTGTACATCCAAAACCGCCCGTCTAGGCAGTAGATAAGATGATCACCACCTCCGAAGTCACGGTCAAGCACAAGTTTCGTTACGCGCTCGGCAAGATCGCCTTGTGTTACCGCGCCTAATTTTGAAGGCTTGCTGCCGATGCTTTGCGCGATTCTTTCCACTTCCTCTTTATCAAGCGGCGGATCGCACCGTTGATTTTCTTGCAGCAATGCCGCCAAGAGAGTCTCCGACCCTATGCCCGTGTTGTGCAATCTTCCGGCGATACTCGTGAGAGTGTCGTTTCTTGCTCCAGCGACGATGACCGCAGCCTCCAGAGGCTTCGGCTTATCAACGCTCCGCTGGGATTTGATATGATTGCGCCAATTCTCTGGCAGGCTCGTGGGTGTTCTCTCGAAAAGTGATGCTCCCTTTTGCCACCTATACCGCTTGCCCGAAGCGTGAACGCTGGGCGGTACTATAATGATCGAACCCTCCGATGCCACGTCGATACCAGGGCCAAAGACCCTCCCGCCGCTGTCCTTCCGAATTGTGAATTTGGGAAGCTTGAAGATGTGATGAGTGCCGCCGCCGCCAGTATTCGATACGACCGCGGAGTTCAAATTTCCGAGCGTCTCTTTCAATTGACGCAAGGTTTCGTTTCCGCCATTACGGGGATCTATGTCGAGGGCGAGAATGTTGGACTTGCTGCCACAAGCAATTCCGATGTTCGCCTCGGGGTGGGCCGTCCACCATTCGCGTATCTGTTTTCGGTTCGTCGAAGCTCCTTTGACGCCGTTCAAATTCCATGGGTGTTTTCCTGGGTTAGGGCACTTGATACCCTTGGAGCAAGAACACACGGCGTCTCGGACCGTATGCATTGGCACGACGGCGAACCCATTTCTGGCATATTGGAGTGCGCGAGTCCTTTTTGTGGCGCGATGCTTAGATTGCTTCACGGGCGCTGCCCCTTCCTGCAATCCGACGTGGAGCTAACGGTATTCGTGGCCATGAATTCGTCGAGATCGGATTTGCGATAGCGTATCGCTCGACCGATCCGGCAATAGCGCGGACCAGTGCCGTAGAGTCGTCGCTTTGCGAGCGTTGAGGGCGAGGTGCGCAAGTACGCAGCCGCCTCCCTTGGACTGTAGTATTCTTCACCGGAAACTCCGGGAAGCCGTCGTTCTTTGTCAATCATAGTAGTTCCTCATGTGTCGTGCGGCACGATCAGCCGACGTGAGGAACCTACGGCACTAGGAACGATTTCAGCGGAATGAGGACCTGAAATCTGAGGCAGAAAATATTCTTTTGGAATTCGGATCCTACGAAGAAATTAAACGATCAAAGCGATTCAGGAACTTGTGGTCGAGCATTTCAACACCTCTGCGGAAATCTCCTTGTACCCAGCGAGCCAGCATGCGCTGCATCGTACTGGTTGGATTGCCCGTACGTATTTTGAAGGCGATCACCGCGCCCTTGCGGAAAGAATCAGGAATATCACCTAAGAGGAGTTCTTCGTTGTTGATCAGTTTCCTAAGGTGAAGCTCTGACGGTAGCTTCAGTTGTAACCTCGCCAACAGGTACACTGCGCCATCTAATAAGTTTTCGCGGCGAGGGTGTCTCACCGGGATGTTGGCCTCTCTCAATATGCTGAGAACGAGCGCTGCCCAAAGAAACCACAGATTTCTGTCATCTGAAGCTCCTGCCTCTATCCAAAGCTTATGATGTACAAGCTTAGCCGTTTCTAGGGAGCCTGTAAGAATTCGGTCGAGCAGCGCCAGGGGGAATTGCGACTCAATCTTACTGAGAGGGGCACAGAAGAATTTTCCTTGAATCTCTTCGAAATCAGCCGCCCAATCTTCCGAATACTTCTTAAAATTGTGCCCTGCGGTAGCCTTGCTCTCTGTCCATACGCCGCAGGTCATCCCGCTGGTCCTTCTGGTCCAGTCCGTGATTCGATCCAGCACTTGTTTGAGCGGTTTGACCGAAGCATTCGCGCGCAGACTAGACGCATAGAGATTCGTCACCTCCAGCAGATGCTGCTTCACGTCCTGGGACAATCGGTTTGCCGAGGATGCGTCTATATACTTTCCGAAATGAGGCCATTCGTAGTCCTCAATGCTGATTGAAGTTATCGTTGCAGTCGGAGGCGTTACGAACACTATATTGCGTTGCATTGCATTCTCTTCGGGAAGGTTTCGCGGGCCACTTCGAACGTCGCACCACGGCGGCCTGAAGCCATCATAAATTGCATGCGCTGATGGGTGGGCGGTCTTCAGGACCTCTAAAAATAAGCCGCGTACAATCTACGCAGAGCGAGGTTTCGTCTTGGCAGTAGCGGCAAGGCTCGTGCCCCCTTTGGCGAAGGAATCGCCCATTTGAGCCACCAGCGCGTGAGCAATTTCATCGGACGCCCTCCGCAGTGGGTCAGCCGCCAGATGAGCGTACCGTTGTGTAGTGCTTGCTTGCGTATGGCCAAGCAGTTTGCCAATGATCGGCAGGCTGAGACCGGCTGCGGCCCCGACGCTTGCATGTGTATGACGAAGATCATGCAATCTCACGCCTTCCAAGCCTGCGCGCTTCGATATTGTGCGCCATGGCCTATTGAGATCGGCCCTTGGTCGATCCGAATCTTCGGAGGCGATGACAAAGGAGCCTACGCGATTAAGCCCGTGCAAAACGGCAAGAGCGGGAGCATTCAGCACAATAGCCTTGCGGCCCGTCTTGCTATCGGGCAGCAAGAGCAGACCTCTCTGGAAGTCCACGTACTCCCATCTAAGATGCAAAATCTCGCGAAGCCGTGCACCGGTCAGGATAAGCAATCGAAACGCCGCCGCGGTGTACGCATCGATCTTGATGCGGCGGTTTTCGAGCTTGGGAGCGTGCTTCGAAGACGGCTTGGACTCGTCGATTTCATACGGCGTGCCAACGGTCTCTGCGTCCCGGATTGCTTCGCCAAGGCGAGCCAGTTCCTCCGAACTGAGAAACCGCTCACGTCGGTTCTCACGGAACGCCCGGATTCCCTTGGTCGGGTTGTGACCTAGTGGCACGATGTTGCAGGTTGCGGCGTAGCGAAAGATCGATGAGATGCACTCCATAACCCGGTTGGCGGTCATCGGCTTTGTCTTGCCGATTTTTGAGTGCAGGCGCGATAGGTCACTATTCGAAATCGTATCCAGCTTGATACGCCCGATCTCAGGGTTGGCGTGCTTGCGGATTGCGATGCGGTAGTTCGCAATGGTGCCGGGCTTGAGCTTGGCCTCGGCTTCCTCTGAAAGATAACGCTCCGCAAACTCACGAAACGTCAACGACTGCCGGTCGTGCTGCCGATCCGCCATCGGGTCCTCGCCCAAAGCGACGGAGGCAAGCAGTTCCTTGGCGGTTTGGCGTGCTTGCTCGGGCGTGAACTCGCGCGACCCAAAGTAGAAGCGCTTTTTCGAAATGCGCCGACCACCAGCGCCTGGGCGGTATTCAACGAACCAGCTTAGCGACCTGCTGGCTGCGACACGCACACCGAAGCCCTTGACTTCGGTATCGTAGACAATCGCGGGGAGGGCACCATCGAGGATCGCGTCGATGGTGCGTTTTGAAAGTCTTGCTGGCATCCCAGGCTCGGAAGATGATTTCGGTTTGTTCTTCGTGTCGCCACCGTGTCGCCACCGTGGTGGAAATCACAGGACACCGCCGAAACCAGAATGTCAAACAAATATAGCAAAATCAGTGGCTTATGACACGTCAGGAAACGTGGGGCATCACAAAGAAACGACCCTAATCGTTCTCATAACCTGAAGGTCATAGGTTCAAATCCTATCCCCGCAACCAAGATAGCCCGTCAACTCGAATGAGTTGGCGGGCTTTTTGATTCTCTGGCTGGCCGCTCAATCACCTCCGCAATCCACCATCGCCTGCCGCCACATCGAGCACAGCACGGAAAGTTGTCACGTCATCCGCGTGTCGCCCGTCAGCGCGCGATTGGGCGGGGGCTCGGCGCTCGCGCCAATTGCGCCAAAATGGCGGCTGAGCGCCGCGCATCTCCGCCGGACGTGGGATCCGATGTGGCGGCATTGGGCTTGCCGCATCGAGTCCAGCTGTCGCCGAGATAGCGGGCGCCGAAGCCGAGCGGCACCCGGTAGCCCAGTCGCCGGGAATTTCCTGATTGGCCTGAGCGCGTGCCGCAAGCGGCTTCGGGGCGCACAAGCTCTGCCCGATCATGTCGGCCAACCGCTTGAGCCGGGCGGTGTCGGCCGGCGTGTCGCGATAGCCGAGCCCTTCGCGCGCCGCATGCAGCACGAGCGCCGCCGAGAAGGAGAACATGTGGTAGATCAGCGCCCGTTGTCCGCGCGCCAGCTCGGCATCGATCGTTCCATCGTCGTGGATCGCCGCCATCGCCTCGTGCCAAACCTGATCTTGAAAGCTGAGCGCATCGGCATCAGGCTGGATCAGCGCGAACAATGCTGCTCCCGCCGCGGCCCAGACGCGCAGGTTGCCGCGATTGCTCGCCTTCTCGTAGAAGCTGCGATTTTTCGCGGTTCAGCGTCTGCAGCCAATCGATCACCCTCGGATCGAGGGCGAATCCGGCTGCGCGGAACTTTAGCGCAAGAACGTTGAGGCCGATCAGGTATTCGCCGCGCTTGACAGTCCCATCACGATTGTATGGCTTGGACACCACAGTCAGCGCGCCGGCGGCGGCCCACTTTCTGAAATTCTCGTAGGCGCACACGGCCGCGGATCGGTGGCGCTGACGCCGGGCCGATCGAGCGCCGATTCCAGCGAGCGTTGGAACTGGTCGACCCCGGAGGTCAACTCACTGTTCTTTTTCTCGGCGGACGGATCCGGCACCGATTGCCGCGCATCGGTGTAAATCCCGACGAACTGAAGCGACAGGACCGACGGAAATTCAGGGCAGGTCGGGCTGGCGGCATGCGCCACATGCGCAAAGCTCGATGTCACCAGGCAGAGAGCAAGGAGGGCCGTACCCCATTGTCGGACACCATACAGCACGCTCGATACTCCGTTCCGTCAAGCCCTACGCCTTGACCCTCGTTCGACTTACGCGAGTTAGCCTGACAGAGCACTTGGTTTTTCACCCGGTTCACGCGAGCGTGCGGTCTGATGAGAACAGGCGACGTTTCGTTGGTCTGACGGGCCGCTGCCGCAATTCCAAAGCCGTTGAGGTCAAGCGGCAATGTCGGCATATCTCGGTGCTGGTGTTGCGCCTCCCTGTGACCAATTTCGGACTGCGCCGATCCGATCCGAAAATGGCCCGCATCAAGCGGGCCATTTTGTTGCAGCGTTCTACGCCGTCTTGGAGCGTGTCGACGTGCTGCTGCCGACAGGATCCCCGCATCCCGTTCGCTCGATGTACACCGCCAACATGGAAGCCGCCGCAAGCGTCACAGCCTGCTCACGGCCGGCTCAGTGCACCATGCTCCGGCCCGCCTCCTCACACGCATTCAGGCAACGACGACAGGCTTCGGCGCAGATCCGGCAGTGTTCGTGCATCTTGGCGTGCTTCTCGCATTCTTCAGCACAGAGGCGACAGGCGCTGGCGCAGGTGTCGAGCATCCTGCGGATCATCTCTTCGTCCGACCCTGTGCGGCGGGTCGCAATCCGCCCGGTGATGTTGCAGATATCAGCGCAGTCGAGGTTGAGCCGGATGCACTGCGTCAGCGATTTCACATTGTCCTCCGCGAGACAGGCGTCTGCACATGACGTGCAGGTCTGGGCGCAGGAATAGCACTCCTCGATACAGCGGATGAGCGCATCATTGGTTTGACCGCGGACGTGCGGGTGCGTGCTGATCATGTCTTGGGCGTGCATGTGGATACTCCAGGTATGTGCCCCCACCCCCCAATGATCTCGGTCTGCAAAGTTTCCTATCGCGCGACAACTCGCGCATGGCTCGTTGCAACGACAGGAACTTCAGCGGGCCGCCCCGGTTGCCTCGGCAGTCAATCGAGCAGCTAACGCCAGATGTCCACCAAAGAGCACAGCCCCAGTATCCGGGATTTCGAGACGCCGGCCGACGGCTACACGATCCTGGTCACCTGGCCGCAATATTCGGCCGGGCAGCACAAGCAGGACGTCTGGTTTGCGTATCTCTCGGAACAGGCGGCCGCCGTGCAAGCCGTCCAGAATGCGTGTGGCGCGATGAACGACGCGAAGGTCGAGATATTGGGTCAGGCGAGCAAAGACGCGCTGCTGGAACACGGTCTTTCTAGAGGAGCGGTGAAGAGAGCACCGCCGCGCTGAAGAGTGAGGGAGACACTGCGCTCAATGCCCCGAGTTACCGAGACAGTGCACTCAATGCACCATCGGAGCTGACTGCACGGTCACTGTAGTCGCGCGTAAACCCGCTGTCGTGGGCTCCCCCTTACTCCGGAAAGCTCAGGATCATCTTAAGCAGTTTCGGAAACCGCGCATTGATGTCCTCTTCGCGCAGCACGTTGCGGTGCTGGACGCCTTGCTTTGAGGTTCGGACCAGGCCGGCCTCCCGCAGGATGCGAAAATGGTGCGACAGGGTCGACTTCGCCATGTCAGGGCAAGGCGCCGCCTCGGTGCACGACATGCAATCCTTCTGCGCGGCCAGGCTCTTGACGATGCGCAGCCGCATCGGATCCGCGAGGGCTCCGAGCACCCCGGCCAGTGTAATCTCCTCCCGCGCCGGGTGAACGAACTGCGCCATGCCTAAAATGTAGCATCTCCCTTGATCTGCTTCAATAGTTCATTAGTATTGAACTACTGAAGTAGCCGGCCTCTGCCGAATAACGGAGATATGCGATGACCAAGAGACTTGAAGGAAAAGTTGCGCTCGTGACCGGTGCCTCCAAAGGCATCGGTGCCGAGATCGCCGCCCGGCTGGCGGCGGAGGGTGCGGCGGTCGCCGTGAACTACAGCGCCAGCAAGCAGGGCGCCGACCGCGTGGTCGCCGCCATCATCGGCAAGGGCGGCAAAGCCGTCGCCGTTCAGGGCAACCTGGCCGACGCCAAAGACGTGAAGAGCGTCGTGGCCGAAACCGTGAAGGCATTCGGCGCGATAGACATCCTCGTCAACAACGCGGGGGTCTACGAGTTCGCGCCGATCGAGGCCATCACGCCGGAGCATTTCCACAAGCAGTTCGACCTCAATGTGCTCGGCCTTCTCCTGGTCTCGGCGGAAGCGGCGCGGCACTTCAACGCCAATGGCGGAAGCATCATCAATATCAGCTCTGCCGCGTCGACCATCGCGCCGGCGAACACGGCCGTCTACTCCGCGACCAAAGCCTCGGTGGATGCGATCTCCGCCGCGCTGGCCAAGGAGCTGGCGCCGCGCAAGATCCGCGTCAATGCGGTCAATCCGGGCATGATCGCCACTGAGGGCGTGGTGTCAGCCGGCCTGCACGAGGGCGACATGCGCAACTGGATCGAATCCAACACCCCGCTTGGCCGTATCGGCAAGGTTGAGGAGATCGCCGCCGCGGTCGCGTTCTTCGCGTCGGACGACGCGTCCTACGTCACGGGTGAGACACTTCACGTAGCGGGCGGCCTGCGCTGACCAGGTGCGGGCTCACTGACCCTGGTCCCCCGTGGGGCGTGCGATTGTACCGTCGGGCCGATTTTTTCGCCCGACGGGTCATTTGAGTTTCGTAGACAAAGCAAGGACTTACAAGGCCGCCTCTCCTGTGCATGGGGTTGTTTTCGACCTTTTTTGATAAGGGCCGCTCCGAGCGCGCCTCCGCGCCGTGATGACGAAGGCCCTTGCACGCACGCCAAGGTGGGCTACCGTTGCCACTGGCCGTAGGGTCAGGTGATTTTTGATTTAAGTTTTTTAGCATCCGATTTTGCCGGCGCCGCGACGGCGCCCGCCCACCGAATGAGGCGGGGTCATGATCACACGGGACCAGTCAGCACTGTTGGCGCCGGTCGAGCGCGACCTGCGGCTCGATCTGTTCCGCGGCATCGGGCTGTGGATGATCTTTCTCGATCACATCCCGCACGACGTCGTAGCCTGGCTGACGCTGCGCAATTACGGCTTCAGCGACGCCGCCGAGTTTTTCGTCTTCATCTCCGGTTATCTCGTCGGCTGGATCTACGGGCCGATCATCGCCGGCGGTTGGTTTGTCGCCGCGCTCAAGCGGCTGTGGCGGCGCGCCGCCGAAATGTACGTCGCCCACATCATGCTGTTCCTGCTGTTCACGGCGCAGATCGCGCGCACCGCGCGGCGCTTCGACAATCCCATGTACGAGCACGAGTTCAACGTGTTCAATTTCCTGGCGCATCCGGACGAGTTGATCGGGCAGGCGATCCTGCTGAAATACAAGCCGGTCAATCTCGACGTGCTGCCGCTCTACATCACGCTGGTGTTCGCCGCGCCCTTCATCGTCTGGTGCCTGGTGCGCCGGCCGAGCCTGACGCTCGCGGCGTCCGTGGTGCTCTACGTGCTGTCGCGCTGGTTCGACTGGAACCTCGCGTCCTATCCGCCCGGCACGACCTGGTACTTCAACCCGTTCTGCTGGCAGCTGATGTTCGTGTTCGCCGCCTGGTGCGGCATCGGCCAGATCGACAGGATCGGCAAATGGGTCTGGTCGGCACCGGCGATGCTGATCGCCGCGGGCTGGCTCGTCTTCGCCCTTCTGATCGTGATGACCTGGCACGTCCCTGCGCTCGAGGCGCTGATCCCGAAATGGATGATCAAGGCGATCTACCCGATCGACAAGACCGATCTCGACATGCTGCGCTTCACGCACTTCCTGGCGCTGGCATTATGGACCACTCATTTCGTCTCGCGCAAATGGAAGGCGCTGCATACGGCATGGCTGCGTCCCGTGATCCTCTGCGGCCAGCATTCGCTGCCGATCTTCTGTCTCGGCGTGTTCCTGTCATTCTCCGCGCATTGGATCTTGACGCAATATACCAAGGGCGCGTGGGAGCAGCTCGCCGTCTCCCTTGCCGGCATCGTCATCATGATCGGCGCTGCGTGGCTGCTTGATCGTGCCAAGCGGGTGCCGAACCTGTTTGTGAAGGTGACCGAGGTCGAGGAACCCGAGACCGCCGTCGAGATCGCTCCCGTCGCGACCGGCACGGTGGCGCCTGCGAGCCGCTGAACCCGTCGCCTACCCCTTGGCCTGCTTTTCGTGGAGAAGTCCATGTCCAGACGTTTGTTGACGATCGCCGGCATTCTTCTGCTCCTCGTCTGCGGAGCATCCGCCGAGACGCCGTCGCCCGAGGCGATGAATGCGGCGCGCAAGCTCGTGGTCACGCTGAGGATAGCGGATCAGTACCGCGCGTTGCTGCCGCAGCTTCTGCTCAAGCTGCGGCCCGTGGTGGCGCAGGACAGGCCGGAGATCGAGCACGACTATGACGCGATGACCGCGCCGGGCGCCGAGATCTACGCCCCGTTCTTTGCTTCGATCATCGACCAGATCGCGGCCGTCTATGCCGCGAGCTTCACCCTGGATGAGCTGCGCCAGATCGAGGCGTTCTATGCCCAGCCGACCGGCCGGAAGCTGTTGGAGAAGTCGGATGCACTGGCTCAAGCCAGCGTCCAGATCGGCCAGGACGTCAGCCAGAAGGCCACTGAGGAACTGAAGCAGCGCCTGGTCGAGGCGCTGCGCCAGAAGGGCCACAAGCTGTAGGTGGCGCCTCTAGTGGATCGCCGCGTACATGATCTTCTCCTCCGTCGCCTCGAGCGCTGAAAACTCTTCCACGACCTTGCCCTGGCGCGACACCAGGATGCGGTCGGACAGCGCCATGATCTCGGGCAGGTAGGATGAGATGACCACGACCGCCTTGCCGTCGTCGGCGAGCCGGTTGATCAGCTCGTGGATCTCGACGATGGCCCCGACGTCGACGCCGCGGGTCGGCTCGTCGAAGATGATCAGGTCGGGCTCCTGCACCAGCGATTTGGCGATCACGACCTTCTGCTGGTTGCCGCCTGATAGCTCGACCACCTTGCCGTTGTCGCCGATCGCGCGAACGTTCAGCCGTTCGATCCAGGTCCTGCCGACCGCCTCGGCTTCTCGCCGCGACAACATCATGCGTCCCTTGGAAAACTTCGACAGCAGGCCAAGGTAAATGTTGCGCGCGATCGAGGATGTTTCGAAAAAGCCCTCGACCTTGCGGTCTTCGGTGACATAGGCGATCCCGGCCTTGATCGCCGGCGCCGGCACCCGGTAGCGCACCGGCTTGTCGTGCAGCAGGATCTCTCCGCCATGGAAGAAGTCGCGCTTCAGGACGCCGGCGACGATCTTGAACGTCTCGGTACGGCCCGCTCCGACGAGGCCGAACACTCCGGTGATCTGCCCTGCGAACACCGACAGCGAATTGTTCTTCACCATCGGCGCCATCTTCAGGTTCTGCACCGTCAGCACACGCGCGCCGGCCGGCCGCACGGTGCTTTTCCTGGATCCGTAGAGAGTGTTGGAGAGGTCGCGTCCGACCATCGCCTGGATGATCGCGGCGCGGTCGAACTTGGCGGCATCGTCGGTCACGACATGCTTGCCGTCGCGCAGGACCGTGATGCGGTCAGCCAGCAACAGGGCTTCTTCCAGCGCATGCGAGATGAAGACGATCGAGACACCGCGCTTCTTGAGGTCGCGGACCAGGTCGAAGAAGTATTTCTTCTCCTCCGGCGTCAGCGACGCCGTCGGTTCGTCGAAGATGATCACCTTGGCGCGGTGCAGGACCGCGCGCGCGATCTCCACCATCTGCTTCTTGGCAGCGCCGAGGCCGCTCACAGTCGCGGTCGGCGTGACGTCGAAATTGAGCGATTGCAGGAACTGCTGCGCGGCGATGTAAATGCCGCGCAGCCGGTTGTAAAACTTCTCCTGTCCGAGAAAGAGATTCTGCGCCACCGTCATGGTCGGCACCAGGCTGTTCTCCTGAAACACCATCGCGATGCCGAGATTGCGCGCTTCCAGCGGCGTCTTCAGCGCGACCTCCGCGCCGTCGATCGTCATGGCGCCCGACGTCAGCGTCACCACGCCCGCCATCACCTTGGTCAGGGTCGACTTGCCCGCGCCATTCTCGCCGACCAGCGCATGAATCTCGCCGCGGCGGAGCTCGAAATCGACCGCCTCAATGGCGGGTACGCCGGCGTAGAGCTTGGTGGCCTTGCGCAGAGAGAGCACGACGTCGCTCATGAGCAAAACTCCTCGGCAAGGCCGGCCAGCGGCAGCCTGAGAACCCGGCCCGGCCCCTTTGCGATCAGGACGAGGTCGTCGCCCATCTCGATCGCCGCAACGATGCCGTGGTTGGCACCGTCGACGCGGCTGTGCAGCGAATAGAGCGGCTGGCCTTCCGCATCGAGGCGGATGACGAGGCCATAGGAGCGCGGCGGCGCCCATGGCTTGATCACGCCCATGGTCTTGATGTGCGCGCCCTGCATCGGCTCCTTGAACGAGATGCCGGAGCGCAGGCGCGGCGCAACCCAGTACGCCGGGTCAATCTCCGCCATCATCCGACGCCGATAAGCGGGCTCGCGCAACACGAACTCGACGAGCTGTGTACGTGCTGTGAAAGCAGTGAGCCAATAGCCGCCGCCCGAGGCCTTTGTCAGTCGCGACGGATAAACGGGAAGGTGAGCGAGCACGATCCGCGGCGACGCGCCCGGCGTCAAAAAAACGAGGCGGTGGCGCCAGCTCTCGCTGACCAGCACGCCGTTGTCATGTGCGCAGGCGCCGAAGGCGTAACCAAGTCCCTGGGCCAGTCGCGTTACGGTCTTGTTCCGGGGATCCAGCCGGAACACGCGGCCGGTCCGGTTCATCTCCATCAGGTCGCGCGCCCAATCGTCCACGCTGCATGTCGCTGAGCCGTCTGTCGCAATGAGGGTGTTGTCCTCCGCCAGCGCGAGCGCATTGATCGCGTTGAACGCCGCATCGGCAAACGACACACTCGGTTGCTCAGCCGATGGGCTTGCGTAAAGCCGCACCTCGCGTCCGCCGAGCGCGACGGCGAGGCCGCCGCCGGGCAGCGCGCATAGTGCCGTGATCGACCGCTCGAAGGCGCGCACCTCCGATGCGGATCCGGCGTTCAGGCACATCAGCCGCTGTCCGTTGGCGACGAAGAGGTTGTGGCCGTCGGTGGCGAGGTCTTCCGGCGCCTCGCAGGTCAGCAAGGTCTCGGCCGATTCCAGCTTCTGGTTAGGCTTCAGCGCGCCGTCGAAGGAGGGCACGGTGATGGTGGCATCGCCGCGCCCGAGAAAGCGGTTGGCGAACTCTTTGACAGCCGCGATCACGATAGCTTCCCCCACCGCTTGTCATACTGAACGAAGTTCGCATCGGCGTTTTCGAGCTTGTAGCGGCCGATCCGGTTGTTGGCGATGCCGCCGAGATAGAGATAGCCGCGGTGTTCGCGCATCGAGGTGATCATCGGATGGTTTTCGCCGCGCAGGTCCCAGAACGATTCGAGAATCTTGCCCTGCTCGTTGAATTTGACCACGCAGCCGGTATTAATGTTGGGGAATAGCCATTCGTCGACCGGCACCCGCTTGGCCATGCGGCGCCGGAACCCGGGCATCTTCCAGGCGAGGTCGAGCGAGGGGCTGCGCATGCCGACCAGCGCCAGCCAGTAATTGCCGTCCGAGGCGAGATTGATGTTGTCAGGATAACCTGGGAGGTTGTCCATCACCATCTCGACCGTGCCCTTCTTCGGTCCCGCGAACCAATAGCGCTTGATCGAGCAACCGAACGTCTCGGCGAACAGGATCGACTGGCCGTCACTGGCGACGCAGATGCCGTTGGGGAATTTCAGGCCGCGCAACTCGGTTCGTGTCGCACCGGTCTTGGTGTCGTAGGAAATGATGCGCCCGTTGCCGCGCGCTTCCAGTCCGTCGATCGGCCATTCGTCCATCTCGTAGCGGACGGTCGCTTCGGAGAAGAAGATGAGGCCGTCGTCGGTGATGTCGAGGTCGTCGGCGAGCCTCAGGCGGCTGTCGTCGTTGACCGAACGCATGCTGCGGTTGGTTTCGTCGGTCGCCTTTTCCACCGTGCCGTCCGGCTTGATGCGATAAAGTCCCATGCCGCCGATACAGATGTAGAGGTTGTCCTGGCGATCGAACGCCATGCCGAGCGGCTGGCCACCGATATGGGCGAACACCTCCATGGTCTGATAGTCGGGCGCGAGAAAGCGGATGATGTCGCCGTGACGCGACCCCGCATAGAGATTGTCGTGGCGATCGAGGATGACATCCTCCGGTGCCTCGATGCGGCCAAGGCCGATCAGCTCGACATCGCGCAGCTTGTCGTTCTGCTCGAACGGGCCGCCATGGCCAATTTCGGTCGACGGTGGTGGCGGCAGGGCGTGATAGGTCGGCGCCACGTAGACCTTGCTGATGATGCGCGTGCGGTTCTTCTGCCAGCGGATATCCACCATCGCCGCGACGAGCAGGATGCCGGCCAGCGCCATCCGGTTGACGCCGCCGCGGGCGTTCATGGTCGTGAGGCCATTGGTGATCAGGAGCACGATCAGCACCCCGACGGCCGATTTGGCAACCGAGCCCTTGCCGCCGCCGAGCGTGATGCCGCCCAGGACGGTCGCGGTCAGCACGATCACCTCTAGCCCGACGCCGATGTCGCCACCGACGGTTCCGAGCCGAGATGCGAAGAACAGCGCACCGATGCTGGTCAGCACGCCGCTGGCGACGTAGCAGAACGCGATGGTGCGACGCACGGGAATGCCGGAGTTGTACGCGGAACGGCGCGAGCCGCCGATCGCGGTGATGTGCCAGCCCGGGCGTAGCCGGGTCAGGAAGATATGGCCGAAGACGGCGATCACGACATAGGCGAGCGCTACGGTCGGAACGCCGAAGACGCTGCCGCCGCCGAGAAAATCCCAGGACGGGATGTCGGGGAAGGCCGACGCGATCGCATTGGAATAGCGCTGGATCAGGAGGTCGTAGGCGGAACGGTAGATGATCAGCGTGATCAGCGTGGTGATGAATGCGCGCAGCCGCAGGTATCCGACCAGGATGCCGTTGACGGCGCCGAGCAGTGCACCGCAGAGCAGCGTGGCGGCCACCACGGCCGGCACCGGCCAGCCCAGCACGTCGAGCAAATAGAGCGCGCAGAAATCAGTCAGCGCGAAGATCGAGCCAACAGACAGATCGATGCCGCCGACGATGACGACCAGCGCCAGGCCGAGCGCGATGAAGCCAATCTCTCCGGCCTGCCGCGCCGTGTCGGCGAGGCTCGCCGGCGACAGGAAGTTATCGATGGATCGGCTGAGCGCGAAGCCGATGATCAGGAGCAGGATCACCGGAATGGCCGTCTCGGTCCATCGCTTGGACAGGATTTCGCCGAGCAGATGATCGGGCCAGTAGCGGTAACGCAGGCTTGTCAGGGTGTCGCGCATCGGCATTCCAGGACCTTGCAAATTTCGGGAGCAAGCGTCCCGGACCTGTGATGGCCCGGGACGTCTGGGTCTGGCGTCGCGACAATTATTTCTTCAGGTCGCTGAGATTCCAGCAGGTCGTCTGGCTGTCGGCGTTCTCCTTGGTGATCGGAATCAGCGTGGTGTATTCCGAGCCCTTGATCGACCCGGGCTTGGCGCCCGACGACAGCAGCCATTTGATCGTGCCGGCCATCTGCGCTGCCTGGGTCGGCACGTCGTAGCTCATGTCGAGATCGAACGCGCCGGACTTCACCAGTTCGCAGGCGCCCTTGCGCTCTCCGCCACCCGAGGTGGTGACGAACACCTTGCCCGTGAGGCCGGCTTCCTTGACGGCCGCGGCGGTGCCGATGTCCATGCCGTCCCAGAAGCCGACGATGCCGCAGAGATCGGGATTTTGCTTCAGGACCGTTTGCGTGATGGCCTTGGCTTTGGCCGCATCCCAATCGGCGGCCTGGCTGGACACCACCTTGATCTCGGGATGCTTGGCGAGCACGTTCTCGACGCCCTTCAGCGTATAGGCGCTCGCGGCGGCCGACAGCGCCCCCTGGATGATCGCGATCTTGTTGGACTTGCCCTCGCAGGCCTTGACCACGCCTTCGGTCTGCCGTTCGCCGATTTCGACCCAGTTGGCGCCGACGAAAGCGGAGCTCCGATAGGCCGAGCCCATGTTGATCTGGATGACGTAGATGCCTTCGTTCTCGGCGCGTTGCAGCAATTTGGCGTAGGTCTGCACGTCCGGATTGTGAACCACCATCACCGCCGGCTTCTCCGAGATCAGCGAGGTGACGGCTTGCGCGCCGGCGTTGGTGTTCCAGTTGGCATCGCGGATCACGAACTTGACGCCGAACGGCTCGAGCTCCTTCTTCAGCCCGGCATACCAGCCCTCGGTGAGGTCGAAGTTCATGGCGACTGGGACGTAGGCCACGGTCTTGCCGGCCAGCGCTTCCTTGAACGGCTTCTGGAACGGCTCGTCCAGGCCTTGCTGGGCAAGAGCCGGTGCAGTCATTGCCGCGAGAGCCAATGTGGCAACGATCGCCTTTGTCGGGCTACCAAAATGTTTCATTACTTCCTCCTTGGTTATGGTTGTCGTTCTTGTCGTTCAGATGTCGCCTTGTTGTGCCGTTTCTTCGTTGCGCGGATTCAGGAAGGAGTCCGTGATGACAGCCAGCAGCAGAACCACGCCCTTGATGAGATTTTGTCCGGCGTAGGAGATATCCATAATGGTCATGCCGTTGAGCATCGTGCCGATCAGCAGCGTGCCGATGACGACGTTGAGCACGCCGCCGCGACCGCCGGACAGGCCGATGCCGCCCAGCACCACGACCAGGATCACGTCGTAGATCAGCGTCGAGTTGAACACC
This sequence comes from Bradyrhizobium sp. Kon10, assembly GCF_055807395.1. Lineage (NCBI taxonomy): Bacteria > Pseudomonadati > Pseudomonadota > Alphaproteobacteria > Hyphomicrobiales > Nitrobacteraceae > Bradyrhizobium > Bradyrhizobium sp. Kon10. The sequence continues at coordinate 142,177 of NZ_JBVVOZ010000008.1, forward strand.
CGGGTCGGCATCGAATTGACGGATGCGGCCATCACGAGGCCGGCGAAGCATCCGATCAGCGCTGCGACGACATATTGCAGGACGATGATCGGACGCGACGGGATGCCGGTGACGCGCGCGGCATAGGGGTTATCGCCGATCGCGTAGATATAGGCGCCCCACCGCGTCTGGCGCAGCAGGAAGGCGACGACGACGCAGGCGATCGCAAACATCACGATCGACGTTGGGATGCCGAGAATGGTGCCCTGTCCGAGGCGCTCGAAACCGTCCATGCCCGAGCTCCATTGCACGACGTCGAGCTGAAACAATGCGGCTTGCCCAAGTCCGGCCAGCAGCAGGCCGGTTGCGAGCGTCGCAAACAGCGAGGGCACCTCGGCATAGGCGATCAGCCAACCGTTGACGAGGCCGAACGCGATCGTGAGGATCACGGCGGTCAGAAGCGAGGCCGGCAGCGAGTGACCGTTCTGCACCATTTGCAAGACGAGCCCCGGGGGCACCGCGAGCGCCGCGATCAGCGAGATGTCGATGCCGCGTCCGATCACGACGATCGCCATGGCAAGGCCGAGGATGCCGAGCACCGCCACGTTCTGGAGCAGCGTTAGCATATTGTCCGCAGTCAGAAAGCCGTTCAGGAAAATCGAGAACACGAGGAAGAGCAGCGCGAAGACGGCGAAGACGATCTCTTGCTGATTGAATCGAATGCGCGTCATGACCGGGTCTTTCCTGCGGGCTATGGATGCGGCATGTGCAGCGCGCACGGCGTTCGGCGCGGCCGACCTCGCGGTCCCGCGGTCGCGGCTTGATGCTCATGCTTGAGTGCGGCGAAAGGCAGATTCCGCAGGCGGATCGAGGCGTGACGACGTGCCAGAATGCGCGGGCACAGCGCTTCTGTCGAGAACGTATTCGTCCACGTTCGTCGGCGCGCGAGATCCACGCTGCCTCCCAAAATTCCTCCCGGACCGTTTGGCGTTATTATCGATCCAGGCGTGGGCTTTGCGCCCTTGTCGTTATTCCTAGCGCAGAGCGTGGCAGTCGGGAAAGGGGGCAGGCCAGATTTTCTGAGGGCGCGCTCGCTCGTTTTTCCGCGCCATGCAATGTCGTGGAGCTTTCCCGCAACGGGAGACCGGTCCGTAGGGTCGCTCTCTCAAACGGTCAATTCTTGCGTCATGGCGTCGCCGTCCAGGCCCATTTGACGCCGCCGGTGGCGCCGACTAGCCTTTTGGGCAAACGCGAGGACGCGTCAAGATGCAAGAGCCGGTCGAGCATCGAGGGTGACACTCACGTGAATTAGGAGTCCGGGGGAATGGACATGTCGAGCGACATCGCAGCCACTATCTCGAAAGCGCGCGAGCATTCCATCGGCGATCTCCTGCGCCGCGCAGGCAGCCGCGAGCCAGGCAAGCTTGCCGTAAGCTGCGGCAGCGTGAGCTGGACCTTTGCCGAGATGGACGCGATCTGCAACCGACTCGGGCGCGGCCTGCTCGGTCTCGGTGTGACGAAGGGCGACCGCCTCGCCGTACTCTCGCGCAACTCGCATGCCTTTGCGGCACTGCGCTTTGCCGCAGCGCGGATCGGCGCGGTGCTGGTGCCGATCAACTTCATGCTCAATCCGGACGAGATCAATTTCATCCTGAAGAGCTCGGGCGCAAAGCTGCTCGCGGTCGGTCCTGACTTCGTCGAAGCGGCGCGCGCCGCAAGCGCCAATGAAAAGCTGATCTGGCTGCCGGGCGAGGATCCGGCCTCGGCGCCCGCGGGCCTCACCACGTTCGACGATCTCCTCAGCCCCGACGGCTCGTTTCTGGAGGCGTCCGTCGACAGCCGAGATCTCGCACAGATCGTCTACACCAGCGGTACGGAATCGCTGCCCAAGGGTGCGATGCTGACCCATGAAGCCGTGATGTGGCAATATGTCAGCTGCATCGTCGACGGCGGCATGAGCGTGGACGACAAAGTCCTCCACGCGCTGCCGCTCTATCATTGTGCCCAGCTCGACGTCTTCCTGGGGCCGCAGATCTACCTCGGCGCCTCCGGCGTGATCACGGGCAAGCCGGGCGCCGACAACATCCTGGCGCTGATCCAGGCGCACAAGATCACCTCCTTCTTCGCGCCGCCGACGATCTGGATCGCGATGCTGCGCTCGCCGAACTTCGACAAGACCGACCTCTCGACGCTGCAGAAGGGTTATTACGGCGCATCGATCATGCCGGTGGAAGTGCTGCGGGAACTGCAGCGCCGCCTGCCGAAGGTCAAGTTCTGGAATTTCTACGGCCAGACCGAGACCGCGCCGCTGGCCACCGTGCTGCGCCCGGAAGACCAGCTCCGCAAGGCCGGCTCGGCCGGCAAGCCGGTGCTCAATGTCGAAACCCGCGTGGTCAACACGGCGATGCAGGACGTCAAGGTCGGCGAAGTCGGTGAGATCGTACACCGCTCGCCGCATCTGTTGTCCGGCTATTACAACGATCCCGTGAAGACCGCGGCCGCGTTCGCCGGCGGCTGGTTTCACTCCGGCGATCTCGCTACGGTCGACGAAGAGGGCCACATCACCGTGGTCGACCGCGTCAAGGACATGATCAAAACCGGCGGCGAGAACGTCGCGAGCCGCGAGGTCGAGGAGATGGTCTATCGCATCCCTGCGGTCTCGGAAGTTGCCGTCGTCGGCCTGCCTGATCCGCGCTGGATCGAGGCCGTCACCGCCATCGTCGTGGTCAAGACCGGCGAGACGCTGGATCAGGCGGCCGTCATCAAGCATTGCGCCGGCCAGATGGCACATTTCAAGGTGCCCAAGCGCGTCATCTTCGTCGACAGCCTGCCGAAGAACCCGAGCGGCAAGCTGCTGAAGCGCGAGCTGCGCCAGCGCTTCCTCGGCGCCGAGACGCTCGACAAGGCGGTCCAGAAGAACTCTGGGAGGTGATGTGCGAGACAGCGCTCTACAACTTGCTTGCGGCAGCATGAAGTGACGCGGCATCCCCATCGTCATTGCGAGCGTAGCGAAGCAATCCAGAGTGCCTCCGTGGTGAACGTCTGGATTGCTTCGCTGCGCTCGCAACGACGGAGAGGCCGGAGGCTCTGCTCGTCTCTAATACTTCTTCACCGCCGCTCCGAACGCCAGCCACAGCGCTATTGACGCCACCCCGAAGCCTCCGAGCAGGAGGAAGGTCGGGCTGTAGCCGATCCATTGCGCGATCCAGCCGCCGAGTGCGGGGCTGAGGCTTGCACCGACGCCTTGTACGGTAATGACCGCGCCCTGGCCGAGATTGATGCGGCCGGTACCGTTGAGCGAGCGTGCGACCATGCCGGGAACGGCGACCGTCTGAAGTCCGGTGCCGATGCCGTCGAGCACCTGCATCGGCACGACGCCCCACCATCCCGTAACGAAGAACGCGAGCACGCCGCGGATGGGCAGCATCATGAAGGAAACCAGGATCACCGGCCAATAGTTGCGCTTGCCCGCGACCTGCATGCCGATGATCGATGTCGCGATCATCACGCCCTGTGCGATTACGACCGTTGTCGCCACGAAGCTCGGACCGTTGGCTTGCGCCTGGGCCACCGCCGCGAGACCGTAGAGCGGCACGATCGCGGCATTGCCGAGATGGAAGATCGCAAGCGCGAGCGCCAGCACCAGCAAGGGCTTGTGCTTAAACAGGATGGACAGGCCGCTGGGCGGACTGTCGGGGTCATCTTCCTTGCCACCGCGCGCGGCGCGATCGTCGATCGACTTCGCCGGGATCATCAGCACGCAGGCGACCGCGATGGCGCCGAATATCGCGGCCAGAACGAACACGATGACATAGCCGAATTTATAGCCGAGATAGCCCGATAGCGCCGCGCCGACCATATTGCCGGCGTGGTTGAAGGCCTGGTTGCGGCCGTTCAGCGCATTGAAGCCCTTCTGCTTGGCGATGCCGAGGGTGATGCCGGTCACCGCCGGTACGATCGCGGCGCTCGCCAGCGATTGCGCGACTTGCGAGAACGTCACCGCCCAGAAATTCTGCGAGATCAGGATGATTGCGGACGCAAGCACCACGCAAATGCCGGGGATGACGACCCAGAGCCGCTTGTTGCGGCTGGAATCGATGAAGCCGCCGATGGGCGTCGTGACCAGCATGCCCGCGACATTGCCGATCGTCATGGCGGTGCCGATCAATCCGCTCGCCCAGCCGCGCTCCTGGAGGAACACGCCGACAAAGGGCCCGATGCCCGACTGCATATCGGCCATGAAGAAGTTGACTGCAAAAAGGGGCCAAAGGCGAGACGGGGAAGGGCGCGATGTCATCAAGATGCTGAAAGTGATGCTGCCATCCGAATGGTCGCTCTTGCGTCGGAAATTGGCGGCCAATTGTGCCGGCACGGACGGGAATCTAACTTAGGCTAACAGCATTGGTTCCGCCCCCCACTTGCGATCGTGCGAGTGCGATGTCACTTCATTCTGTCACGGTCTCATTCTGGATCACGGCCATGCCCCTCTGGACCTGCGAAACCTGCGGCGCGCAATTCCCGGATAGAGGAAAACCGCCTGCCCTGTGTCCGATCTGTGAAGACGAACGGCAATTTGTCGGCTGGAAGGGACAAACCTTCCTCACGCGCGATGCCTTGGCCGAGCGTCACCACCTGGTCTGCCGCGAAGATCTGGGCCTCACGGGAATTGCACTCGAACCCAGTTTTGCCATCGGTCAGCGCGCGCTGCTGGTGCCGCTGGGCGACGGTTACATGATGTGGGATTGCATACCGCTGGCAACGCCGGAGGCGATCGCTCAGGTCCGCTCGCTCGGCGGTCTGAAGGCGATCGCGATCTCGCATCCGCACTATTATGGCGCACTCGCCGACTGGAGCGATGCGTTCGGCGGCGTTCCGGTCTATTTGCACGCGGATGACCGTGAATGGGTGACGCGGCAGCATGCCTCGATCGTCCACTGGACCGGAGATACCCACCGCATCTCCGACGAGGTGTTGTTGCTGCGGACCGGCGGTCATTTCGCCGGCGGCACCATGCTGCATGATGCACTGGGAGCGGACGGCAAGGGTGCACTTCTCACCGGCGACATCGCGCAGGTGACGATGGACCGCCGCTTCGTCAGCTTCATGTACTCCTACCCGAACTACATCCCGCTCAATGCCGCTGCGGTGCGGCGGATCGCGGCCATGGTCGAGCCGCTTGCCTTCGACCGCATCTACGGCGCCTGGTGGGGCCGCAACATCGCCTCGGGTGCCAAGGCCGCGTTCGCGGCATCCGTCGAGCGATATATCGCGGCTATCGCCTGAGCCGCGCGAGGGGCCAGAGTCTGCGTTGCTATCATCAAATAATTGTACTATAAGTACAGTTATTGGACGTGGCGCAACGGTGCGTTTGCTGGTCCGGCATGATCGATGCATCGTTGTTTCGGCGGACGCTTTCCTGGGCCGCGTGAGCGGGAGTTGGATGCATGACGGCCCAGCGCGATTATGAGACATTCGAAGCGGGCAACGTCACGCTTCAATCCGGAACCATCTTCCCCGCGCTGAAGCTGGCCTACAAAACCTTCGGTACGCTGAACCCGGCCAAGAGTAACGTCATCCTCTATCCGACCTCGTTCAGCGCGCAGCACGCGGACACCGAGTGGCTGATCCGGCCGGGCGGCGTGCTCGATCCCGAACGCTACTTCATCATTATCCCGAACCTGTTCGGCAACGGCCTGTCGTCCTCGCCGTCGAATTCCGGCGCGCTGTTCCGGCAGTTCACCTATCACGACGCCATCGCGGTTCAGCACAGGTTGCTCACCGAGCGCTTCGGCCTTGCAAAACTCGCGCTGGTCTATGGCTGGTCGATGGGCGGCATGCAGGCCTATCACTGGGCGGCCCTGCATCCCGACATGGTCGAACGCGCCGCAATCGTGTGCGGCAGCGCGCGTTGCGCGCCGTATAATCACGTCTTCCTCGAAGGCGTGAAGGCCGCGCTGACGGCAGATCCAGCGTTCCGTGACGGCCGCTTCGTCGAAAAGCCCGTCGCGGGTTTTCGCGCGATGGGGCGGGTCTATGCCGGCTGGGCGATGTCGCATACTTTTTACCGCGATGAGGTCTGGCGCGAGGCGGGCTTTGCGTCGCTGGAGGACTATCTCGTCCGCGCCTGGGACTCGACCTTTGCCCGCCGCGACGCCGACGATCTGCTGGCGCAGATCGGCATCTGGCAGAACGGCGACATCAGCCGCTGTCGCATCTTCGACGGCAATCTCGATCGCGCGCTGGCCGCCATCAAGGCGCACGTGCTGCTGATGCCGGGTGCGACCGACCGTTATTTCGACGTCCGCGACAACGAGGCCGAGCTCGGAAAGCTGGTCAACGCGAAATCTGCGGTGCTGCACCCGATCCCGTCGTTGCACGGTCATCGTGCCGGCAACCCCGTCAACAATCCGCGTGACCAGGCCTTTATCAAGGCCGAGATCGCAGAGCTTCTCAGCAAGTAGGACAGGCAATCAATCATGAGCGACGCTAGCCTTTCAGAGACGGCCCATCGCCTGAAGCCGCTGACCCCGGCGATGCTGCGCGAATTGTCGGCTCGCTCCAACCTCAGGGGAGCCGCGCAAAGCCTCATCCATTACGGCTTGATCGTGCTGGTCGGCGCATTGATCTGGAAGGTCGTTTCCAGTTACGGCGTGCTCTGGGCGCTGCCGCTGGTCTCAGTGCAGGGCTATCTCGTCGCTTTCCTGTTCATGGCGGTGCACGAGACCGCGCACAAGACCGCCTTCAAAAGCCGCGGGCTCAATCTCGCGGTCGGCTACCTCTCGGGTTTCATCATCGGCTTGCCCTACGAATATTACTGCCTGTTTCACTGGGACCATCATCGCTATACCCAGGACCTGGACAAGGATCCGGAGCTTATCGTCGGCGTGAAACCAAAGTCCGATGCGCAGCTCGCGATCGCCTTTAGCGGCCTGCTCCAGGTTGTCGGCCGGCTCTGGCTGATGCTCGGCCATGCCGTCAGCGGCAAGGTTGTCGTGCCCTGGATCCCCGAGACCAGGCGAGCCACCATCGTCACCGAGGCGCGCGCCTATCTCGGATTTTATGTGCTGCTGCTCGCGCTCTCGCTGTGGTTCGCCTCGGCACTGCTGCTCTGGGTCTGGATCGGACCGCTGATCATAGGACAATTCTTCCTGCGGCCCTACCTCTACGCCGAGCACACCGGCTGCGAGCGCACCCGCAGTGCCTTCGAAAACACCCGCACGACCTACACCGGCGCGATCGTCAAATGGTTGGCGTGGAACATGCCCTATCACGTCGAGCACCACGCCTATCCCTCGATCCCGTTTCACGCGCTGCCAAAATTGAATGAGATCGTCGACGGCGAGATCGTCTATCGCGGCCGCGGCTACATCGCCACGACGCGCGAAACCTGGGCCTGGTTTCGCAGGCAGCGGCAGGCTGGTTAACTCAACGCAAAACCCCGATCGCGAGGCGATCGGGGTTTTGTCGTGGTGTCCTGATCTCAGTAGATCCCGTAGCCGCAGACATTCACGACGCGCACGCGTGCGCCGTGGCGGGTCTGGATGACGCGCTCCTGATAGCAGTTGCCGACGCCGGTGTTGACGTAAAGGCCGCCAAAGCCCCAGCCGGGACCCCAGTGATGGAAGCCATGGGCCGAGGCAGCGGTGGGGGCGAGAGCGGCGACGCCGAGCGAGCCGGCAGCGATCAGACCAAGTGCAAATTTGCGAAACATATTCATTCTCCAGTGTGGCGCGGGGCCGTTGTTGTGTCCCTGCATGTCGGTCGAGCCGAGGCGTGAACGCGTTCATGCCGCGGGCGGAGAATCGTGTTTCAGGATTATTTCGTCGGACGCGGCAAAGCGCCTCGCCATTAGGTTTTTCGCGACGCGCCCCTCAATGGTGGGGCAAGTGCAAGCGAAGTCCCCGGGCCTCGCGCCTTGTCCGGGACGACCGGGAGATGAGGCGCGTGAACCACTGCTTTCAAAACCTTGGCGCTCGCTTCTCCGCAAACGCCTTGATGCCTTCCTTGATCTCGTCGCCGCGCATGCTGTCGCGGTGGCGTTGGTCGGCGGCTTGCTCATCGAGCTCGCCGCGGGCGAATTCGTTGATCGCGCGCTTCATGCCGCGCATCGCCTGTGGCGCGTTGCCCGCGACGATGTTGGCGAGCTTGTCGACCTCCTCGTCCAAAAATTCCATCGCGACCATGGCAGTGAGATAGCCGATGCGTAGCATTTCCGGTGCGCTGATCCTCTGCGCGGTGAGGAACAGCTTCTTCGCGTTGTCGACGCCGAGCCGTGTGACGTAGCGTTTGATGCCGCTCCTGTAGTAGTGCAGCCCGAGCCGCGCCGCCGGCATGAACATCTCGGCGCTGTCGACACCGATGCGGAAATCGCAGGCGAGCGCGAGGTCGGTCGAGCCGCCATAGACGCCGCCATTAAGCCGGCAGATCGTCGGCACGCCAAGATCCTCGAGCCGGTTGACGATCACCTCGAACGCCGAGCCCGCGCTCTGCTCTTCCTTGGCGCTGACCGCACGTTCGGCGACCGAGTTGAGGTCGTAGCCCGCGGAGAAGGCACGTCCGGTGCCGGTCAGCACCAGCACGCGGATCGCCGGATCAGCCTCGATGCGGTCGAACAGATTGACAAGCTCGCCGAGATCTTCCGCCTGCAGCCGGTTGAGATGCCTTGGCCGGTTGAGGCGGATGGTGGCACGCGGGCCATCGATTTCGAGCACGGGCGGGCTTGCCCCGTCGGCCATGTCCGACATTCTCGTCTCCATCTAGCTGTTTTCGAGCGCGCGGCGCTTGGCCTCGGCGTCGATGGTCTCGGCGAGATCCGGGTGCCGCGCCATCAGCACGCGGAAGTCGACGAGGTCGAGCACGAGGAGCCGCGACACTTTCGTGGTCGAAACGTTGGCGCCGCGCATGTTGTTGCCGAGCAGCGCCATCTCGCCGAAGAAAGCACCATCGCCGAGCTGCACCTTCTTGCCGGGCAGGTCGACCTCGACTTCGCCGTTGGCGATGAAATACATGCAGTCGCCCTGCGCGCCCTTCCGGATGATCATGGTGCGGGCCGGCAGCTCCATGGTGCGCAGCATGTGGGTGACGTCGGCGATGGCCGCGGGGCCAAGAGCTGCGAAGAACGGCACCTTGCTGACGGATTCCCAGGTCTTGAGGAAATTGTCGCGGCGGGTCTCGGCCGCAAATCCGGTCGCCAGAATACCGGTCCACAAGCCGAACACGCCGAGGCCGGAGATCATCACCAGGGCCGCCACCATGCGCCCTAGCGGCGTGACCGGCACGACGTCGCCATAGCCTGTCGTCGTCAGTGTCACGACGGCCCACCACAGTGCGGCGGGGATGCTGCCAAACGTCTGCGGCTGCACGTCCCGCTCCAGAAAATATTCGGCGACGGAGGCGAGGAACACCACCATCAGGAAGATCACGAGCACGCTGAGCAGTGGTCCCGATTCCAGCACGAGCACCCGGCGCAGCTGCCGCAGTCCGGGGATACCCGGCACCACCTTCAGGACCCAGAGCACGCTGAGCAGCCAGGCCGTCTTGGGTTCGGCCCCAAGAATCAGCGCGACCGGCACGGCCAGGGCCCCGACCGTGTCGACCAGTCCGGCGGAGGAGGACATATAGAGCGACAGCCGCCCCGTTCGCGTCATGTGGCGCAGCCGGACCACCCATTCGAACACGAAATAGGCGAGACAGGCCCAGAGCAGGAGATCGACCCAGCGGTGCGCCGTCTCATAGGCCGGGTTGACCGTCAGCAGCACCATGCTGAGCACGCCGATCGTCACCGCCACATAGGCCGCCTTGGTCATGTTGCGGCCGGCCGTGGCGGCCACGAACTGGGCCAGAGCGGGAATCATCGGCTTGGGCATGCGGGATGGCAGCTCGGTCTTGGCTCTTGCGGTCCCGGCTGGGACTTCGGCGCCAAAGTGCCCGCCCGCACCGAGCCCGTCAACGACGAGGCGGCCGCCGGGGGCTGGGCTGACGCGCTAGCGGGCCGAATCGCTATTTGAAATGCGGGGGCTCGTCATAGCCGCGACGGCTGCTGAAAAAGAGCAACAGCATCAAGCCGATACCGACGATTAAGGAGAATCCCGCACCCAGAGCCAATGCGACGTAACCTTCCGTCGGGATCGGGTCGCCCGCGACCGACATTGCCGAATAGGCGAAGTAACCAGCCGCGACCAGCATTCCAAGCAAGATGATGAGAAGGAGCAGACGCATGGCCCGTTCTCCGGTTGTACCGTGAACCAACGGTTGCATGCCCGGACGGTTCCCCGGCCTGGCGGCGGCATTCACCGGCAATGCCGCTGGCCTGGTCGCCAGACCCATCGACAGCTCAGGCACTCTGAGCTGTCTTCACCACCACGACATTGGTGTTGTCGTCCGGGACAGGGGTGGGTTCGGGGGCAGCCTTCTCGGTCTCGGCGGCGTGCCGCTTCAGGTAGCCCCGCCGCATGTCAATCTCATCGCGCACGAATTCATAGCCGAGCTTGAACGTATCGAGCCCGTCGGTGCTGATCGTGCCGTCCCTGAGGCCAATGACCGCGCCACGCAAAATCCCCTCGAGTTCGTCCTGGAGACATTCGAGCTGATCCAGCGAATGGGCGTGCTCGATGCGTTCGCCGATATCGAGGATGGCGGTGGCGAGCTCGCTGGCCTTCTCCGGCGCGATCCGGGTGATCTTGGCGTAGATCGCGGCAAAGATCGAGCCGATGACACTGAGCGCGCCGGCGGCCAGGTACATCAGGTCGCTATACTTATCCATGAACGACTTGGTGTCGTCATTGATGTAGTCGGCAGCTCCCTGATGCGCCATCACGAAAGCATCCTTCTCGACGGAAGCCGGCTCGATGTGCGTCGCGAAGCCGCTGTCGAGCCCGAGCGCGGACTTGTTCTCGTAGACGATGCGCGCGAGGTCGCCGGCGGTGGTCGCCGACATCTTGGATTGCGCGACCAGCAGCCATTCCAGCCCGATCGTATCGAGATCATCGTCAGGAATCTCTGGCGAGGCGGATAGCGTGCCCGCCGTCAGAGTCTCGTCGGAAATCCCGGGGAATTTGCGCGCCAGCGCCTTTGCTTCGTCGATCGCGTTGAGCGTGAAGCCGCCGCGTCGGGCGACCTGCTCATAGGCCTTGTCCCGTACCGCCCTGGAGGCGTGGACGATGGCGATCACCGCGCCAAAACCGCTCGATGGCGCGAACAGCTTGTCCAGGGTAGCGCCCTGCGGCGCCATCTGGATTTTCGCTGCGTCCGGGCCGTCGGGAATGTCGAGAATATTGCGGACGAAGGCAAGCGAGGACTCGGTCTCGGCGACCACTGCGACCTTCTTCTTTTTCAGCTCGGCGAGCGACTTGATCTTCTTGTTGCCGGGACCGAGCAGGAGCACGAGATCGTGCTCGAGGATTGCGAGCGCCCGTGCCCGCAGCGGCACCTTGGCATCAGTGCGCAGGACGGCAAGGTCGGCCTGCTTGCGGTCGAATTGCGTGGTCGCCTTGGCGTTGTCGGGAGTGTTGACGACCTTGATGCGGAATCGCGAGGCGTTGTTCTTCAGCACGGCCGCGAGCTTGGTCGCGAACAGCGCCTCGTCGCTGTTGGGGCTGCCGACGGCAAAGATCAGCGTCTCCGAATTGTGCAGCATGGCCCGGCCGGCCCAGACGGTCGCAAGCGACAGCAGCAGGGTCAGCACGACGTACAGCAGAACCTGCTGCTGATTGGTCTTGATCACCTTGGGACGCCGGGGCGGCGGGAGCTCGGTGGACGAGGTCGGGCCTTCAGCACTCATGGCAGCACTCTGGCCTTATTTCCGGGATGCCGGGCGGCGCGGTATCGCCGGCCGCACGCGCAAGAAAATTCGTAAGCGTCTGAAAAAAGAAAGCTATTTCTCTAGCTGGGGATGATAGCGCTCTGGCAATAGAATGCAAATTCCGCGCCGAAGGTAACCTTTACTCAAGGCGACCCGGACGATGGGTCGTCCTATCACCGTTTAGTCACAGTTGCCGATTTTCCGGTTCCCCCCGGCTGCATTCCGCGGCAGGAGATGTCATAAATCCTCCGTCCGATCGTCTGATCGGCCCAAGAAGAAGTTGCGCTGAACGCTCCATTTTCCTTTCGAAGCCAATGAGGGCGTCAGCTTTGTCGTTTCCACCCATGTCATCGGCGATTCCGGTTGAAGCGCTCATTGGCTGGATGTTGCTGCTCACGTTCAAGCACATCATCGCCGATTTCGTTTTGCAAACCGCCTGGATGGCGCACGGCAAGGACCAGAAGCACGGCTGGGCCCTGCCGCTTTTGGTGCACTGCCTGGTTCACCTTGCGGTTGCGCTGCCGCTGATCCTGATCGTCGCGCCCAGATTCTGGTTCGTGGCGCTGATCGATTTCGCCATCCACATCACGATCGACCGGGCCAAGGGGCTGGTCTCGGCCAATTTCGGCGTCAACCATGAGCATCCCTGGTTCTGGACCCTGATCGGCGTCGACCAGGCGCTGCATCATCTCACCGGCTTTGGCCTCTCGATCTTCATGGCCGCGAACTGAAGGACGGCGGCCCTCTGGGCGTAGGTCATCGTCCATCGGCATCCACATTCTTCGCGCCTTTCGGCTTTCCGTGGATGGCCCGGACAAGCCCGGCCATGACGCCGGGGGCGCGCACTGATTCGCGGCCAGGGCGCAAGCACCCCGGGTAACTACCGGCCGGGGTGGTTAACCTTTCATTAGAGAATTGCACTGCATCTTCGGCATCGAGGGAGAACCGCAATGTTTTCAAGCCGCGACGCCTATGAAAGCGATTTCTGCCCGGTCCGCGACGAACTCCTTGGCGAAATGTATCGCGCCAACGAGAGTGGCCTGCCGAGGCTGGTTGAGACTGTTTCCCCGGACGTCCGCGCCATGCTGGCGCTGTTCTGCTATCGCCGCAGCCATCTGCACTCGCTGGCTGTCGCGATCGCGGCGAGCTGTAGCGAACGCGACCTGATCGAGAACGGCGGCCGCGTTGGCTCGACGCTCTACGCGCTGTCGCGCGAGCGCACCGCCAAATCGTCGCCCTCGCTGTCGGGCGGCCGCAAGCCGATCACGCTGTCGACCAAGCCGCTCTCGGTGCTCGCACCGTTGGAGGACGAGATCGACGACGAGATCACCGAGGCCGTTCCCGCCTAAGCGACCTCGATCACCGGCAGCCCGAATTTGCGGCGCGCCATCGCGCATTCGGCGTCGCCCGGCATGCAGGTGCGGCACACCTCCGGCCGCACTTCGTAGATGCCGCAGGCGGTCTCTTTCCCGATCTCTCCACGCAAGGCCGAGCAGCGATCGCCTTCGCAGCGCATGCCGGATTGCCTTTCGTTGACGAGCTTGTCAGGAATCAACGCGAGCTCCTCGTCGCTCTCGATCGAGAAGCGGGGCCAGTTCGCCGAATAGCCGCAGCACGCGCCGCAGCTCTGGCAGCAGTTCGACACGTCGATGGGGATCGCCTCTTGCATTGTCGTCACGTGTCCTTGGGCGGGCCCCAGACCAGGCTCTGACGCCATTTCGCGCGCAGCACGTCGCGCCGCTCCGGATATCTCTCGTCGAGGTAGGTTGCCTCCACGACGCGATCGGTGCGGAAGCTGCGGAAGTCGCTGCGCAGCTCGCACCAGGCCGCGAGCAGACGCACGGCTTCGAGATAGCCGATCGAAATCGGCCAGATCATTCGCTCGCTGGCGCGGCCCTGTTCGTCGCGATAGCGCAGCATGATCTTCTTGCCCTCGTGGATATGGGTGCGCGTGCGCGCCATATCCAGGCGGTCCGGCTCCCTGTTCCAGCTCGGCCGCGCGCGGCTTGCCGGCTCCAGCACGAAGGGGCGCAGGCGCTCCGGCACCGTGTCGGCGATCTTGGCCATCAAATCTTCGGCCGCGCGGGCCAGCGTTGAATCGGCATGGCCCGCGACCCATTGTGCGCCCAGCACCGCCGCCTCGATCTCGTCGGGTGTCAGCATGAGGGGCGGCAGGTCAAAACCTTTTTCCAGGATGTAGCCCATGCCGGCTTCGCCGCGGATCGGCACGCGCTGGCCCATCAGCGTCGCGATGTCGCGATAGATGGTGCGCTTCGAGGTCTCGAGCTCGGCGGCGATCGCATCCGCGGTCAGCGGTTTGCGGGTGCGCCTCAGCACCTGGATGATCTGAAACAGCCGGTCGGCGCGTCTCATGACAATTCTCTTATCGGTGATCGATTCCAAAAACGTCGCGCGGCTGCTGACAGGATGTTGGCAGCAGGGGAGTTCTATACCGGGGACAACACATCGACTGAAGAGGATTTGTCCATGATCATTCCAACCCGTTTCGGCCCGGTTGGTCCGTTGTGGCCGGCCCAGGCTTTCGACGGCCAGACCTTCAATTTCAAGATCTTCAGGTTCAAGGCGCTCGACGTCAACGCCTGGCAGGCCTGGGCCTTCTGCCGTCTCGTATCCGCTGATCTCATCAGTATCGACCTCCGGGTTACGCTCGTGAGCGTCATGACCCGTTCACTGGTTCAGGCCATGGACGCACTGGTCCACCACGTCATGGGCCGCGCCTGGCGAGGGGCCCGCTTCGCAGAAGATATCACGGCTGCTGCCACCATGGTGGCAGCAGCCCGGCACTAGGTTCCGTCAACTCTTTCCGTCGTTCAGGAGAGCTATCATGATTACGCTTTACGGCTTTGGCGCCGGCTTCGGCCTGCCGGAGATCAGCCCTTTCGTCACCAAGACGGAGGTGCAGCTCAAGATGGCGGAACTGCCGTATCGAAAGGAGCGGGCGATGCCGCCGGCCTCGCCCAAGGGACAATTGCCTTTCATCGACGACGGCGGCGAGGCGGTGGCCGATTCCACGTTCATTCGCGCCCATCTCGAGCGCCGCTACGGCTTCGATTTCGACGCCGGCCTCTCCTTGCCGGAACGCGCGCAGGCCTGGGCGTTCGAGCGCATGATCGAGAGTCACGTCTATTGGGCGCTGGTCGGCGCACGCTGGGTCGATCCAGTGAATTTCGCCAAGGGGCCTGCGCATTTCTTCGATGGCGCGCCGGAACACAATCGCGAGAAGTTGCGTGAGGATGCGCAATTCCGCGTGGCCGAGAATTATCTGCTCTCCGGCCTCGGCCGCCACGGGCCCGATGACGACGTTGATCTCGCCGTGCGCTCGCTGTTCGCACTCTCGGTTCAACTCGGCGACAAGTCTTATCTGATGGGCAACAAGCCCAGCGGTGTCGATGCGACCGCGTTCGGCGCGCTTGCCGGGATTTTGACGCCGTTCTTCGAATCCCGCCTGCGCGAACGTGCCGAGGGATTTCCAAACTTGATCGCCTATGTCGATCGCATGATGGACAGTTACTATCCGGAATTCGCCTGGACGCCGCTGCGGCAGGCGGCGTAGCCGCCAGGCTGCGTGGCGGTTGGTGCATCCGCAGGCTCGCTGCAACCTCTCCCGCTTGCGGGAGAGGTCGGCGCCAAGCGCCGGGTGAGGGCTCTCTCCGCGTTGGTATTTTTTCCGTACGTCCGACAGTCCCCGCGCGGAGGCAACCCTCTCCCCAACCCTCTCCCGCAGGCGGGAGAGGGAGCGCAGCGACATCTGGGCTACAACTCGATCACAAAGACAAAAGCAAAAGAGCCGGCCCCATGGAGCCGGCTCTCGTCTTCGAAATCGTCGCCGCGTTTACCTCACCAGCGCGTACTTGCCGTTCTTCACGGTGAGCAGGATGCGCGAGCGGTCGTCGAGGCCGTAGCGGTCTTTTTCGGTGAAGTTGTAGACGCCCTGGCTCGCCGCCATTTCCTTCTCCGATAGGAGCGCCTGCCGGATCGCCTCGCGGAATTCCGGAGTGCCGGGCTTGGCCGTCTTCAGCGCCACCGGAATGACGCGCTTCAGGATCTCGAAGGCGTCGTAGGAATGGCCGGCGAACTGGCTGCGGCTGTTCGGACCATACTTGCCCTCATAGGCGGTGTTGAGCGCGAGGCCCGGCTTCTTGGTCGCGGCCTCGTCCGGCTGGTCTTCCGGGTCCATCACCGGGCCGGACGCCATCAGCACGCCTTCCGCTGCCTTGCCGGCGATGCGGATGAAATCCATGCTCGCTGCGCCATGGGTCTGGTAGATCAGGCCCTGATAGCCGCGCTCGCGCAGCTCGGTCTGCGGCAGCGCGGCGGCGGTGCCTGAGGCGCCGACCAGGATCGCGTCGGGATTGGCGGCAACGAGCTTCAGCACCTGGCCGGTGACCGACGTGTCGGGCCGTGCGAACCGCTCCTCGTCCACAAGGGTCATGCCCATCGGCACGCCCTGGGCCTTAAAGTCGTTGAACCAGAGGTCGCCATAGGAGTCGGAATAGCCGATATAGCCGACCGTCTTCACGCCCTTCGACTTCATGTGCTGATAGAGCACCTTGCCCATGATCGGAATCGGCTGCGGCATCGCCACCGACCACTTCATGCGTTCCGGCGTGATCGGGAACGGCGCGAGGCCGAAATGCGGAATGCCGGCCTCGTTGGCGACGTTGGAAACCGCGATCGTCGGTGGAGTCAGCGCCGAGCCCATGATGATGTCGGCCTTGGATTCCGTGACGAAGCGGCGGGCGTTGGTGGTCGCGGTGGTGGGATCACCGCCGTCGTCGAGTACGATCACCCTCAGCGGCACGCCGCCGATCTCTTTCGGCACGAACTCCAGCGCATTGCGCTCGGGAATGCCGAGCGCGGCACCGGGGCCGGTCGTGGTGGTGGTGATGCCGATGGTGATTTCATTGGTTTGGGCCAGCGCGGGCAGCGCCGGCAGCGCAAGCGTAGCCGCAGCGATGGCGGCGGTCAGGTAAAAGCGTTTCATTCATTCCTCCCTTGTCGTGTTTCCTTGAAAGCAGAAATCGGGGGGTAATTCAGCCCCCTCTTTTGGCGATGTGGCGATTTAGCTCCAGACCTAACTTCCCGTGAATTTGGCTACCATTTCCGCCGGGAACGGTGCCGATTTCAGCTTGTCGGGGCTAACGGGATCGCGCCCGACCAGGACGCGGGTCTCGAAACCCTCAATCGCGAGATCCTCGCCCTTATAGACATTGTGCTTCACCTCGAAGCTCGAGCGCTTGATGCTCTCGATCTTCGTCTCGATGGTGATCCAGTCGCCATAGGTCGAGGGGATGTAGAACTTGGCCCGCGTGTCGACCATCGGAATCCCCACCAGACCATACTTGCGGACCAGGTCCTGCTTCGAGAACCCGGCCACCTCGAACAGAGTCGAGGTGGAATCATCGAACATCGCGAAATAGCGCGGGTAGTAGACGATGTTGGCGGGGTCGCAATCGCCCCACTGGATCTGGACCTCGCGCCGGTTCACGAACATGTATCGGGCCTATTTCGGCGCCATGCGCAGCGAGCCGTCAAGCCGGACCACTTCGCCGTTCAGATACGAATTCTCGACCATGTGCAGGGCGAGCGCGGCGAACTCGTCCGCGTGGCCGAGCCGGCGCGGGAAGGGGATCGCTGCGGCGAGCGAGTCCTGGGCTTCCTGCGGCAGGTTGGCGAGCAGGGGCGTGAGAAACAGGCCCGGCGCAATTGTCAGCACACGGACACCGAATTGCGCGAGCTCGCGCGCGATCGGCAGTGTCATGCCGACAATGCCGCCCTTGGAGGCCGAATAGGCCGACTGGCCGATCTGGCCGTCATAGGCGGCGACGGACGCCGTGTTGATGATGACGCCGCGCTCGCCGGTCGCCTGCGGCTCGAGCTTCGACATCTCGGTTGCGGCGAGACGCAGCATATTGAAGGTGCCGATTAGATTGACCTTGATCACCTTGTCGAAATCGGCGAGGGCCATCGGCCCGTCGCGGCCGACGACCCGCTTGGCGACGCCGATGCCGGCGCAGTTGACCAGCACGCGTGCCGGGCCATGGGCTTTCGCGGCCTGCGCGATCGCAGCTTCAGCGGACGCGGCGTCGGAGACGTCGCAGGTCACGGCTACGCCCTTGATCTCGGCGGCAACACTTTCCGCGAGCTTGGCATTGAGGTCGAAGACCGCGACCCTGGCGCCCTGTGCCGCCAGCTTCCGCGCGGTCGCCGCGCCGAGTCCCGATGCACCGCCGGTGACGATGGCTGCCTGATCCTTCAACAACATGGCGTTCTCCTGATGCGATGGTTTCTTACCCGACCGATATCACACGGTCCGAGGGATTGGCAGCGTAGAGCTCGTCGATCAATGCCGCGCGATGTTCCAGCACCGCGCGCTGGTTGATCGAGCCCTTGTCGGTGACCTCGCCTTTGTCGATCGAGAGCGGCGTGTCCAGCAGGATCGCGCGCGTGATCCGGGTCGACGAGCCGGTGGCCGAGGCAAGGAACTGCGTCAGGCGCTCGCGGAAGGCGTCGCGCACCAGCCGGTCGCGGGCCGTGACGGCGAGATTGTCGGCCGGCAGCGTCGGGTTGATCAGCCGGCAGCCATCGAGATCGAGCAGCACGAGCGCGGAGACCTCGTCGCGATTGATGCCGGCGATGACGACGTCGCGCACCAGCGGCGCACAGCCTGCGACGAAACGCGCGCGCAACGGGCCGACGCTGACCCAGGTGCCGCTCGCAAGCTTGAAATCCTCACCGATGCGGCCGTCGAAATCGAAGCCGGCATTGAGATCATTGGGGTCGGCGGGCTTGAGCGCGTCGCCGAGCTTGTAGAAGCCTTCCTCGTCAAAGGAGTTTGCCGTGATCTCGGGCTGGCGCCAGTAGCCGGGCATGACGTTCGGCCCCTTGCAGCGCACTTCCAGCTTGCCGTTGTTCGGCACCAGCTTTGCGTCGTTCCCTGATACGGGTAGGCCGACATGACCGGAACGGCTGGTGCGCGGGTTGACCGACATGAAGAACGGCGCGGTTTCGGTCGCCCCTAAGCCGGTCAGCATCGGCACGCGATAGCCCTTCTCCTTAACCGCGAGCTCGTCGAGGCTGTCCCAGACGAACGGCGAGAGCGCCGCGCCGGAGAAGAACATCGCGTGCAGCCGGTCGAAGAACTTGGCGCGCAGGCCCTGGTCGTCGCGCAGATAGGGCAGCAGCGACTCGTAACCCTTGGGCACGTTGAAATACACCGTCGGCGAAATCTCCTGGAGATTGCGCACGGTTTCCTCGATGCCGCCGGGCATCGGCTTGCCGGCATCGAGATACATCGAGCCGCCATTGTAGAGCGTCAGCCCGATATTGTGGTTGCCGCCAAAGGTGTGATTCCAGGGCAGCCAGTCGATGATGACGGGCGGTTCGTCCTTGAGGAAGGCGAGCGTCTCGCGCAGCATCACCTGGTTGGCGCAGATCATGCGCTGGGTGTTGATGACCGCCTTGGGATTGCCGGTCGAGCCCGAGGTCAGCAGGAATTTTGCGATGGTGTCGGGGCCGATCCTGCCGTGGACGTCGTCGAGATCGCCGCGGACCGGCGCCGCCATCAGGTCGGCGAGCAAGGTGACGTCGCGGCCCGGTACGCTGCCGTAGGACGCCGCGATCTCGGTGCCGAGCGAGACGTTGGCGGCAAGCGCGTCGGCGAATCTGTCGGCGTTCTCGGCGAAGAC
This sequence comes from Bradyrhizobium sp. Kon10, assembly GCF_055807395.1. Taxonomy (NCBI): domain Bacteria; kingdom Pseudomonadati; phylum Pseudomonadota; class Alphaproteobacteria; order Hyphomicrobiales; family Nitrobacteraceae; genus Bradyrhizobium; species Bradyrhizobium sp. Kon10. The sequence goes on from NZ_JBVVOZ010000008.1 coordinate 161,665, forward strand.
GAGGCCGGGCGTCAGCAGCTTTATCAAATAAGACAGCTTGCCGTAGTCCTTTGACACCAGCGAATAGGCCGGCGACACCGGGCAGAACGGAATGCCGGCATAGAACGCGCCGAAGGCCAGCAGCGCGTGGTCGATCGAATTGCCGGAGAGAATCACGACCGGCCGCTCCGTCGACAGCCCGCGCTGGATCAGGCTCGAGGCAATGTGCCGGGTCGCGGTGAGCAGCTCCGCATAGGTGATCTTGCGCCAGCCGCGGCCGCCTTCGCGCTCCGCCATGAAGACGCGGTCGGGCGTGGTCGTTGCCCAATGGTGCAGGCGGTCGGTAATGCGAACGGGATAGTTGCCGAGCGGCTGTTTTGGCCGCAGGTAAATCGTGCCGTCGTCGCGCCGCTCGATGCTGACGGCGGGATCGCCGAACGAGATCGGCCGCAGCGGAGAAGGGCTCGCACCGCGCTCTGTGCTGGAAGAGGACGGCTGTGCGTTCATGACTTCGGCTTTACCTTGGCGGTCTTGTGTTCGAGAAACTCGCGGATCCTGCGCTTTGCTTCCTTGTCGCTCTGCGCCACCGTCGCCATCAGCGATTCCATCAAGAGGCCGGTCTGCGGATTGGCCTCTGCGATCATCGGGAGTGCCTGGAGCACGGCGAAGTTCGTCAGCGGCGCGTTGGAGGCCACCTTGGTCGCGAGCTCCAGCGCCTTGCTGAGGCCGTTGCCGGCCTCGGTGACGTATTGCGCAAAGCCGTACGAGGCGCCCTCGGTCGCGGAATAGACGCGCCCGGTCAGCATCATGTCCATCATCCGGGCGACGCCGATCAGCCGCGGCAGCCGTACCGAGCCGCCGCCACCGACGAAGATGCCGCGTTGTCCCTCGGGCAAGGCAAAGTAGGTCGAAGGCTCGGCAACGCGAATATGAGCGGAGCAGGCAAGCTCCAGCCCACCGCCGATCACGGCGCCTTTCAGCGCAGCGATCACCGGCACGCGGCTGTACTGGATGCGGTCGAACACCCGGTGCCACATCTGCGAATGCAGGAGGCCGCCCGTGGCGTCATGGTCCTGGAGTTCCGACAAATCGAGGCCGGAGGAGAAATGATCGCCGATGCCGTGGATGACGACCGCGCCGATTTCCTCGGGGAGGGAGGCAAAGCACTCGCCGATTTCCAGGATGATGCCGTCGTTGAGCGCATTGCGCTTGGCCGGCCGGTTCAGACTCACGGTCAAGACCCGGTCCACCCGCTCGATCCTCAACAGCCCGGAGGCGCCCGCGTCAGCGGTCTCGGCGTTTCCCTGTGTCATTTGCGTCCTTGTCAGAATAGTTATGTTGTATAACGAATTTTGGGGGAGTCAAGGAGGGGAATAGCGCTGGGGATGGCTTCGGCGGCCCTTCCCGGCTGGCCCCTGCGCCGGTGGTCAGGGCAGGAGCGCGTTGTGATGCGCGGTAGTCGCCACATCCTCCGTCATTGCGAGCCCAGCGAAGCAAATCCAGAATCTTTCTGCGGAGGGGCTCTGGATTGCTTCGCTTCGCTCGCAATGACGAGGTGGCAGCCGCGTCACATCACCTGGTGCACGTCAATCACCACGCGATCCGCGTGCCGGGCGGCGGAGGCAACGAAGATGTGCTCCATCAGCCAGCGATACTTCTCATGCCCCGTCTCGAACTTCGGCACGGTGCGGAAATAAATCAGCTTCGGGTCCACCGGCTCGCCGCGCTTCAGCTTTTGCAGCAGGTCGACCGGGCCGAAGCGGATGCCTTTGTTCTCGACATATACAGTCGCACCGTCGTCGGTCTCAAAGGCGTATCTCGCCTCGAGATCGATCAGCTCGTTGGGGCGGATGGTCTGAAAGTCGGCGCCGAACGGCAGCACTTTTCCGATGATCGCGCCTTTCACCTCGCCGCCGATGATCGGAATGATCCGGCGAACGCCGATGCCGGTCTCGCCGGCGGTGACGACCTCGCCGATTTTTGCGGTGACGGTGAAGACGTATTTGGTCTCAAGCGTCGGTGTGGTCATCGCTTCACCTCCTATCTGTCGAGCTAGCACCGGCGCCCTTCCTTCTCCCCTTGTGGGAGAAGGTGGCGCGAAGCGCCGGATGAGGGGTCTCTGTCGACGAGCGAGTCCGCGGAGAGAGACCCCTCACCCGTCTCGCCGCTGCGCGGCGAGCCACCCTCTCCCACAAGGGGAGAGGGGACGACAGTGCGTCGCGTAGCAGCCATTGCATTCTCAATGCGCCATCATCCGCGTTGGCAGCCATGTCGCCAGCAGCGGGAAGGCGATCAGGATCACCAATCGCACCAGGTCCGTTGCCACGAACGGGATCACGCCCTTGAAGATGGTGGAGAACGAGACGTCCTTCACCACGCTCTTGATGACAAAGACATTCATGCCGACCGGCGGATGGATCAGGCCGAGCTCGACCGTCATCACGATGATGACGCCAAACCAGATCGGGTCAAAGCCAAGATGCGTGATCACGGGGAAGATGATCGGCACCGTGAGGATGATCATCGCCATCGCGTCCATCAGGCAGCCGAGCACCAGATACATCACCATGATCAGCGCCAGCACGCCGTAGGGACCGAGGCCGAGGCCGGTCAGGAATTCCGTCACCTTCTGCGGCGTCTGCGTCACCGTCAGGAAGTAACCGAAGATCAACGCGCCGATCAGCACGGTGAACACCGCGGCCGCGGTGCGCGTTGCCTGGAGCAGCGATGCAAAAACCTTCTCGCGGTCGAGCCGGCCTGTGGCCACCCCGATGATGAAGGCGCCGGTGGCGCCGACGCCGCCGGCCTCCGTCGGCGTGAAGCGCGGCAGGAACGGCAGGCCGTAGAGGCCGCCGATCACGAAGACGAACAGCAGCACCGGCGCCCAGATCTCCTTCAACCCGGCAAGGCGCTCGCGCCACGGCAGCACCTTGCCCTTGGGCAGGAAGTCGGGCCGGAGATAGCCGATCAGGAAGATCGTGATCATGTACATGGTCATCGCCAGCAGACCGGGGATGATGCCGGCGATGAAGAGCTTGCCGATGTCCTGCTCGGTGATGATGCCGTAGACCGCAAGCACGGTGGAGGGCGGCAGCATCGCACCCAGCGTGCCTCCCGCCGCGATCACGCCGGTGGCGAACGACTGCGGATAACCGAAGCGGCGCATCTCGGGATAAGCAACCGCGGAGAAGGTCGCGGCGGTTGCCACCGACGAGCCGCAGATTGCGGCAAAGCCGCCGCAGGCGCCGACAGTGGCGATGCCGAGCCCGCCGCGGAAATGCCCGACGAAGCCGTTGGCGGCGCGGAACAGCTCGCGGCTCATGCCGGAATTGCTGACGAAGGAGCCCATCAGCAAGAACATCGGGATCACGCCGAAGGTGTAGTCGGTGACCGTGCGCATCGAGGTCTGGCCGACCAGCTTCAACGCCGGTGTGGCGCCGACCAGATAGGTGAATCCGGAGACGCCGACGAGCCCCATCGCCATGCCGACGGGCACGCGCAGCAGCATCAGGACAAATAGGGAAACGAAGCCGAGAACGGCGACGGCATCGGTGCTCATGATTACTCCGTCGCCTTCAGCTTGGGGTCGAGCATCTCTTCGGGATGGAAGATCAGCCGGTAAGTGCGGATCGCGATCAGCAGCACCGCGGAGACGTCGCCGATCCAGGCGATCGCGAAGAACGGCCATGTCGGCATGTGCATGTCGAAGGTCTGGACGTTGTCGTTGTAGGTGCCGCGCACCTTGTCGAACAACGTCCAGGTCTGCACGGTCACGACGAACAGCAGCACCAGGGTCGCGAACACGTCGATCCAGCGCTGATAGCGCGGTCCGACATTGCCCCAGACCAGGTCGACCGTGATGTGCGTACCGCGATACGAGGTCGCGGCGATGCCCCAGAAAATGAGGATGCCGAGCAGCATGCGGCCGATGTCGAAGCTGTCGGGGATCGAATAGTTCAGCGTATTACGCAGCAGCACCGACAGGAAGATGTCGAGCGCGACGATGCCGACGAAGCCGGCCGCGATCCATTCGATCGCATCGATAAAGCGATCCATCCAGACGCGCTTCATGGAAGATCCTTCCAACGAGTTCGAGGTGCGCCCGCGAATGAGGTGCGCTCCCTCCCCCGCTTGCGGGGGAGGGCTGGGGAGAGGGTGTCTCCATAAGGAGACAATCTCCTAGAGGAGAGAGCCCCCACCCGGCGCTTCGCGCCGACCTCCCCCGCAAGCGGGAGAGGCGCAGCGAGTTCGCGGTCGCAGCTCGGCGTCACTCCGCCAGCGCGTTGTACTTCTTCAGCGACGCCTTCAGATCGGCCAGCGCCGCGTCCGGATCGGCGCCGGCCTTCCTGGCGCCGTCGGACCAGGTCTTGACCAGCGGCTCGGCGGCTTTCTTCCAAGCGGCGGTTTGCTCCGGCGTCAGCTTGTAGACCTCATGGCCTTCTTCCGCCTTCACCTTGTCGATGCCGGCATCCTCGAACTTGCCCCAATGCTCGCCGACCACGCCGGCCATCTCGGTCGTGCAGTTCTTGTCGATCGCGGCCTTTTGCTTGTCGGACATCGCATTGTACCTGTCCTTGTTCATCACGAACACGAAGGTCGTGGTGTAGAGCGGCGCGTCCATGTCGTGTTTGGTGACCTTGTCGATGCCGAACAGCACCAGCGAACCCCAGGGAAAGGTGACGGCGTCGGCGACGCCGCGCTCGATGATGTCGCGCACTTCGGGCGCGGAGGACTGCACATTGGTGCCGCCGAGCGAGGTGACGAAATTCGCCATGGTGGCGTGAGCGGGACGAACCTTCAGGCCTTTCACGTCTTCCGGCATCACGATCTTCTTGGTGCGGGAGTGAAAGGAGGAGGGGGAGTGGACGAAAGCGAGACAATACTTGACGTCCTTCATCTCCTTCTCGGCATATTTGCGATACCAGGCGTCCAGTCCCATCGAGCCGCCCTTGGCATCGGAGATCAGGAACGGCAATTCGCCGGCGCCGATGATCGGGAAGCGGCCGGGCTGGTAGCCGGGATTGACGTAGGTGACGTCGGCGATGCCATCGCGCGCCATGTCGTAATGGTCGAACGCCTTGCCGAGCTGCTGGGCCGGAAACACCTTGCCCGTGATGGTGCCGCCCGAATCCTTGTTCACCGCGGCCACCCAGTCTTCCAGTGACTTTTGCAGCGGATGCGACGCCGGCACCCAGTGCGAGACCTTCAGGTCGACGGTCTTGTCCTGCGCGAACGCAGGGTTCACGCTTGCTGCCAGCAGCAAAGCCAGACAGGCTTTCCTCATCACGCGTCTCTCCCTCTTTGCGACGGCGGGCTTCGATGGCCCGGTCTCATTAATTAACATGTTATCTAATTGGCTGGCGTGTTCAAGCCGGAACTGGCTCGTCGTCTACGTCAGCGACGTTGCATGGATTTGTCCCGGCTCGGCGAGCAACCTCCCTTTTGCCAAAACCGTTATATGTTATAATTATCGTGGGCGGACCGGCGCGACAAGCGCGTCCGCGCCGCACCCTACAAGATCGGGAGGAGCGCGTATTGCGGACAAAAGTCGCAATCATCGGGGCCGGGCCGGCAGGATTGTTGCTCGGGCAGCTGCTGCATGCCTCCGGCATCGATAACTTCATTCTTGAGCGGCAGAGCCCGGATTATGTGCTCGGGCGCATCCGCGCCGGCCTTCTCGAGGAAGGAACCGTCGCATTGCTCGATCAAGTGGGCGCAGGTCGACGCGCGCATGCCGAAGGCCTGCTTCATGAGGGTATAGAGCTCGCCTTTTCCGGCCATCGTCATCGCATCGACATGAAAGGTGCGACCGGCAAGACGGTCATGATCTATGGCCAGACCGAGGTCACGTTCGATCTCATGAATGCACGCAAGGCGGCCGGCCTCACGACGATCTACGAGGCCAAGGATGTGCAGCCGCACGATTTCGACGGCGGTCACCCCCGCGTAACCTGGGTCAAGGACGGCGTCACCCACGAGCTCGATTGCGACTTCATCGCCGGCTGCGACGGTTTTCATGGCGTCAGCCGCGCCAGCGTTCCGGCATCGTCGATCGAGGAATTCGAACGGATCTATCCGTTCGGCTGGCTCGGCATCTTGTCCGATACGCCGCCGGTCAGCCATGAGCTGATCTATTCCAACCACGCCCGCGGCTTTGCGCTCTGCACCATGCGCTCGACGAAGCGCAGCCGGCATTACGTGCAGTGCTCGCTCGACGATCATGTCGATCAGTGGCCGGACGAGCGCTTCTGGGACGAATTGAAGCGCCGGCTCGACCAGGAGGCGGCCGACAATCTCGTCACCGGGCCCTCGATCGAGAAGAGCATCGCACCCTTGCGCAGCTTCGTCGCCGAGCCGATGCGCTTCGGCAAGATGTTCTTGTGCGGCGATGCCGCCCACATCGTGCCGCCGACCGGTGCCAAGGGACTGAACCTTGCGGCGAGCGATGCGCATTACCTCGCGAGCGCTATTCGCGAATTCTACGAGGAGAAGTCGTGCGCCGGCATCGATGGCTATTCGGCGAAGGCGCTGGCGCGGGTGTGGAAGGCGGTGCGCTTCTCCTGGTGGATGACCTCGATGCTGCACAAATTCCCCGACACCGGCACCATCGGCGCCCGCATCCAGCTCGCCGAGCTCGACTACGTCACGCAGTCGCAGGCGGCGATGACGTCGCTGTCGGAGAATTATGTCGGGCTGCCGTTTTGACGCTGGCTGTCATGCCCCGCGAAAGGTCCCGTAGGGTGGGCAAAGCGAAGCGTGCCCACCACTTTCGTATTTGCGGAGAGACGGTGGGCACGGCGCGATGCGCCTTTGCCCACCCTACGGGACTTGCGCTCGCGACGACGAGAGCCGTTTCAAACACCCGCGCAAATTCCGTTTAAAACTTTGTAGGTGGTGCATTTGTCACGTCCGTCGCGTTCAATGGCCGCAGCCACTAACGCGAGCAACACATGACCAGCACCGACATCCCCGCTGGCTTCGAGCCACATTTCCGCAAGGCTCCTCTCACCGATCCCTGGGAGCCGCTCTATTCGAAGAAGACCGACAAGGCGGTGAGCATCGGTCTGCGCCTGGCCAAACCGCACACCAATGCGCGCGGGTTGATCCATGGCGGCCTGATCGCGGCGCTGGCCGACGCCGCCATGGGCTACAGCTGCGCACAGGCGACGGGCTGGACCACGTCGTTGGTGACGATCTCGCTGTCCGTCGACTATGTCGGAGCTGCCGAGATCGGCCAATGGCTCGCGGTCGAAGGCGAGGCCATCAAGACCGGCAGCACGATTTGCTTCGCGCAGTGCCTGGTCAGGGCCGACGACACCCTGATCGCGCGGGCCAGCGGCACGTTCCGGGTGGTGCCGAAGAAAGGATAGTTGTCACCCAAACCGCCAGTCCGCCGTCTCGACCACGAGATCGATGAACGCGCGCACCTTGGCCGAGAGCAGGCGCGAGGTCGGGTAGACGATGTGGATCGGCAGCGCCGGCTGCTCGTATTTCGCCAGCACGATTTTCAGGCGTCCGCGCCTCAAGCCTTCGGCGGCCTGATAGGCCAGCACCCGCGTCACGCCGCCGCCGGCCTCGGCATATTGCAGGGCGGCGTCGGCACTGTTGCTGATGAAGCGCGGAGTCGGCGCGATCTCGATGTCGCGGCCGTCGCGCAGGAAGCGCCACGCGGTCGAAGGCCCGAACAGGATGGTCTGGTGCTCCAGGAGGGCCTCCGGCGTCTTCGGCTCGCCGTGGCGCTTGAGATAGCCGGGCGCGGCCACCACGATCCGCCGCATCTCGCCGACCTGGCGCGCCACCAGCGAGGAATCGGCGAGATGGCCGATCCGCACCGCGGCGTCGACGGCATCTTCCACCAGGTTGACGAGGTGGTCCGACAGCCGCAATTCGCAGGCGACCTCCGGGTAGCGCTTGAGATAGGCGATCATGACAGGTCCGACATGGAGCCGGCCGAAGCCGACCGGCGCCGACACCACCAGCCGCCCGCTCGGCCGATTGCGTTCAGCGCGGGCCGAGCCGTCGGCCTCCTCGACATCGGCAAGAATGCGCCGGGCGCGTTCCAGATAGCGCGTGCCGACGTCGGTCAGGGTCACCTGTCGCGTGGTCCGCTGCAATAGCCGCGCGCCGAGATGCTCCTCTAACGCTGCGATCAGCCGCGTCACTGCCGAAGGCGATAGCCGCAGCTTGCGTGCCGCCGGCGCAAAGCCGCGCAGATCGGCGACGGTCACGAAGACATGCATGGCTTCAAGGCGGTCCATGAGGATTATTGCATATTCCGCAACGATGAAGTGTCAAGAGGGATGATTGTTCTCGCCGTTGGAAGGTCCATTTTAGGCGAGGAAAGACGCAGACCTGCGCCGGACCTCCAGGAGATGCTCCAATGACAATTGCAGCCCGTATCTATGCCAGCGACGTGGCCTTCACGCCCGCGGTGAAGGAGATACAGACCCGCAAGGGCTCGCGCGAGGCCTATGCCCGTGCCGAGCAGCACGGCTGGCGCACCGAAATCGACGAGAAATTGGCTGGGTTCCTGGCCGATGCCAACAGCTTCTATTTCGCCACGGCCTCGGCGGACGGCCAACCCTACATCCAGCACCGCGGCGGCCCGAAGGGTTTCCTCAAGGTGCTCGACAAGCAGACGCTCGCCTTTGCGGACTATGCCGGCAACCAGCAATTCATCAGCCAGGGCAATGTCTCCGAAAATCCCAAGGCCTACATCTTCATCATGGATTACGCCCATCGCCGCCGGGTGAAGATCTGGGGTGAAGCGCGGGTGCTCGAGCACGACGACGCATTGATGCAGTCCCTGATGCCGAAGGGCTATCGCGCGCGGCCCGAGCAGGTGATCGTGTTCAAGATCGCTGCTTGGGACACCAACTGCCCGCAGCACATTCCGCAGAAATTCGACGCCGCCGATGTCGCGGCGGCGCTGGCGGCACGGGATCAGCGCATTGCGGAACTGGAAGCGGAGCTGGCGGCGTTGAAGGGACGGACGAGCGGCGAAGCCAGCTAATCGTCAACGTCGTCCTGCGTGCGGCCGAACAGGTGCACGATGCCGGGCGTCGCGATCGTGACGAATACGAATCGCGAGAGGTGATGGGCGCCGACGAAGATGGGGTCGATGTGCAGCGTCAGCGCCAGCGCAAGCATGGCGTCCATCGCGCCCGGTGCGAAGGCGACGACGACGTCGGAGAATTTCACCTGTGTCGCGAGTGCCGCGATGCCGACAAAGACGGCGGAGACCGCGATCGCTACCGCGAACGAGCCCAGCGCCGCGTTGATATGGCCGGCCAGCGTCTTGATCCGCATCCGGGCAAAACGGCTGCCGATCAGCGCACCGATACCGACCAGCGCGACGCCGCGCACCCAGTTCGGCAGGCCGCCTTCGACCCAGCCTGCGCCGTGCAGCACGCTGGAGCCGATCATCGCGCCGAACATCCAGCTCGCCGGGAATTTGATCAACCGCAACAGCAGCGATGCTGCCAGCGAGGCGGCGACCAGCTCCAGAAGCTCGAGCGGCGAGGCGATCGCGGTCGTCAGCGACGGCGCGACGGACGGCGCGACCCCTGCGATCGCCAGCACCATCGGCAGCGCCGCGGTGAGGATGATCACGCGCATGGTCTGCACCACCGCGATGCCCGGCAGGTCGGCGCCGCGCTCGACCGCCAAGATCGTGATCTGGGACAGCGCGCCGGGACTGCCGGCGAGGAAGGCCGAGGTGCGGTCCCAGCCGTGGACGCGCTGGAGGTAATAGCTCGAGCCGAAGGTCGAGCAGAAGGTCGCGAGTGCCAATAGTCCGATGGTCAGCGGATAGGCGCTGACCTGCTGGATCAGATGCCGCGAGACGACGGAGCCCAGCAAAATGCCGAGCAGCACCAGTACGGTCTGGGTCAGGAGCGGCGGCAGCGCGAGCTGGCGTCCGGCGATCGCGGCTATGCCGACCGCGATCATCGATCCAGAGATCAAGCCGCCCGGCAGGCCGGCCGCCACGAACGCCAGGCCGCCGGCGGCGCCGATGGCAAGCGTCTCCGCGGTGCGCAACAGCTTGGCACGGCTCGGCAATTCGAATGGCAGGGAGGCGGTGATTTGCTTCACACCACCTTATTGCAAATCAGCGAGAGGCGCACAATTGCGGCCAGCTCATGCCGCAATGCGCGCGCCTCTCGCCAAAAGAGCGGGACTATTGTGACGGATTTACTTCTTGTCGGCCGCGGGCGCAGCAGTGGTCCCGGCCTTGGCTTCCTTCATGCATTCGGAGCGGAATTTCTTGCGCTCCTTGCCGTGCAGGCCCTTGGCGTCGGCCTGCTTGGAGCATTCCAGCGACTCGGCCGAGTGCTCCTTCGGCGCCTTCTTGTCCATGGGGGCGGCAGTTGTGGTTTTGGCGTCGGCCTTGGCAGCCGGCGCGGCGGTCTGGGCAAAAGCGGTGCCGGTTGCGAACAGGGAGGCAATCGCGACGACAGCGAGGCGGGAGGCGAGGGTCATATGATGCACTCTTCTTGAGAGAATTGCGGAGGGACGGGAACGTCGGCCCGCGTTGCTGAACGCGACATGAATGAGCTGAACGGCAGGACGACTATATTTTGGCCCCGAACGTCATCGCTTCCTTGTCGGAAGCTCCCGACACGCTAGGATAGCAATCCTCGTTTTGCTTCCCTGAGGGAGACCAAGGATGACGGTTCGAACGAAATTGTTGTGTGCGGTTGCGGTGTCGGGATTTGCGGCGTTGGTGGCAACCGCACCGGCGCAGGCCCTGACCTCGCAGGAGTGTAGCGCGAAATATCAGGCCGCCAAGAAGGACGGCTCGCTCGGCACCATGAAGTGGAATGACTTCCGCAAGGCCCAGTGCGGTGCCGACGCAACGCCGGCCGCTGCGCCGACGGCAGCTGCCCCGGCTGCGCCTGCGGCTCCCGCCGAGCCGAAGGCGGCTGCGAAAAAGGAGGCGGCCCCCGCAGCTGCCCCGGCGACGACCATGCCGGTGGGCAACGCGATCTTCCCGAACGCGGTTGATCCCAAATATGCCAAGGAAAGCGCCGGCAAGGCGCGCCTGCACACCTGCGTCGACCAGTACAATGCCAACAAGACGACCAATGGCAATGCCGGCCTGAAGTGGATCGAGAAGGGCGGCGGCTACTACAGCGAATGCAACAAGAAGCTGAAGGGCGCAGCCTGAGGCTTCGATGGGATGCGGTGGCCGGAGCAAAGCTCCGGCCATTTCGCTTAGCCCAATAGTTTCTCGGCCGATTTCGCCACGAGCTGAGAGCGCTTGCGCGGGCCGCGCTCGACGAACAACAGGCTCTGGCCGAAGATAAAGCAGTAGGACAGGAAGGCCCGTGCGTCGGCCTCCCGCTGCCAGCCCGTTGGCCCGATAAACTTCGGCGACGTGCTTCAGCCGTGCCGCATCCACGCCCGCGACCGCATCCGCAGGGCGCGGCGATTGACAAGCCTGCCGGTGCATCCCTTGATGCGTCATGCTTGCGAGTCTCAGTCTCATCCTGCTCTGCCAATTGATTGGCGAGGCCGTCGCCCGCGGTCTCGGCCTGCCGCTGCCGGGACCTGTCCTCGGCCTGCTCTTGCTCCTGATCTTGCTGCTCGCCCGCGACCGGTTTTCGCTGCTCGCGCGCGGACCGCTGCGAAACGATGCGGTGGAGACCGCTAGCAAGGGCCTGCTGGCCCACCTGTCGCTCCTGTTCGTGCCCGCCGGGGTCGGCGTGGTGCAGAAGCTCGATCTGCTCGCATCCCACGGCATCGCGATCATCCTGGTGCTCGCGCTCTCGGTGGTCGTCACGCTGCTTGCGACGGTGCTGACGTTTCGCCTGGTCAGTCGCCTGCTGCGGCAGCAGGACGCGCGATGACGGACAATCCGTTCTCGCTCTGGGTCTATCTTTCGCAATCGCCGCTGCTCTGGCTGACGGTGACGCTCCTGGTCTATGCGACCACGGACGCGGTGTCGCTGGCGACGCAGCGGCATCCGCTCGCCAATCCGGTGCTGCATGCAATGTGGATCATCGGCGCGTTCCTGCTCGCGACCGGGACGTCCTACACCACCTATTTCGCCGGCGCGCAGTTCGTGCACTTCCTGCTCGGGCCCGCCACCGTGGCGCTTGCCGTGCCGCTCTATGAGAACCGCAGGCGCGTCGTCTCCTCCATCGTGCCGATGCTGGTGGCGCTGGTCGCGGGCTCCGCCACGGCGGTGGTGTCGGTCGTGCTGCTGGCTGAACTCGCCGGGCTGCCGCGCGAGGTGGTGCTGTCGCTTGCGCCGAAATCGGTCACGGCCGGGGTCGCCATGGGCATCAGCGAATCCCGGCACGCCGATCCCTCGCTGACTGCGGTCTCGGTCATCCTCACCGGCATCATGGGAGCAATCATCGTGACGCCGCTGATGAACCGCACCGGCATCACCGATTTCCGCGCCCGCGGCTTTTCCGCCGGCCTTGCCGCCCACGGCATAGGCACGGCCCGCGCCTTCCAGGTGGACGAGATCGCCGGCGTGTTCTCCGGCATCGCCATGAGCCTGAACGCCTTGGTCACCTCGTTCCTGGTGCCGATTGCGGTGACGCTGCTGGTGCGATGACATCGCGGCCGCGACACTCTATATGATCGTAACAATTCCCGGTCCTGAGCCGTATTGGTGGCGATGGGACCGAAACGGGACAAGATATGACTGGATTCAGGAATAGAGGTTTTGGCCCGACGCGGCGCGCGGCGCTGACCCTGATCGGGGCCGGCGCACTGGCGGCCGGTGGGATGTCCTTCGCGCGCGCGGCCACCGATGACGAGGTGCTGACCGAAACCAGGGTGCTGCGCGATCCCGACGTTCCCGTCGCGGGCAATCCCGCCGGCAATATCAGCATCGTCGAATGGTCCGACTACAACTGCCCGTATTGCCGCAAGCTCGAGCCCGAGCTGCGCCAGGTCATCCAGGACGACGGCAAGGTGCGGCTGGTGATGAAGGACTGGCCGATCCTCGGTCCGGTGTCGGTCACGGCCGCGCGGATCGCGCTCGCGGCAAAATTCCAGGACAAGTACCATCAGGCCCATGATGCCATGATGGCCGTGAGCTCGCGCTTGACCGAGCCGCGCATCAACGAGCTGCTTGCGGCCGCGGGCGTCGACATGGACCGTCTCAAGAATGATCTCAACGCGCGCGCCGGGGATATCGATGCCGTCCTCAAGCGCAACAACGAGCAGGCCGAAGCCTTCGGCTTCCGCGGCACTCCGTCCTTCATCGTAGGCAAATATCGCGTGCCCGGTGTGCTCAGCATGGCCGAATTCGAGCAAGTCATCGCCGATGCCCGCAAGGCCAAGATGAACTGACGCACGAGAAGCATTGAGCGCAGCCAACACAAAGACGCCACCGCGGATCGCGACGGCGCTTTGTTCATTGCATTGCCGGGCAGATTACTTCGACGAAATCCGGACCCAGTCCTTGTGGGCGCGATCGCGCAATGCGTCCCAATCGGCCTTCGCCACATCCCAGTTCACGATGGTGCGATTGGCGGTGGCAACCTCGCCATTGGCAACCGAGGACGTCTGCATGGAGTCATAGACGTAGACGCCGCAGCCGAGCAGCAGCGCGCCCAAAATCATTCCGAAAAAAGTCTGCATGACGAACCTCCCGGTGACGGGCGGATAACGTCGGCCGCGGACGACAGTTCCGTTGGTCGTGGGCGCAAGGGATAGCTGTAACCTAGTCGCGCGAGGCAAATTCAGACCGGATCGGTCCTGTGATCATGGATTAGGCGGGACAGATTCGCTATATTCAGACCGATGACAGTCAACGCCTCCAAACGCCTGATCGACGAACTCGGCCGGAAATATCTGTGGTGGCAGCCCAACGATCGGCAGCCTTTCACCGAGGATCGCGTCATTGCCCAGATCATGAATCTCGCAACCTATGACGACACCCTCCAACTGGAAGCAACGATAGGGGCGGTGCGCCTGGCGCAAGTCATGCTTCAGGCCGAGCCAGGCTGGTTCAGCGATCGCTCCTGGGAGTTTTGGCGGGGGCGTCTGTCATTCGCTATCGGTGTCGCAATCCCTGAAACGGCGCCGCGAAGGGCTTTCGATGCAGCGACGCCTTGAGCCAAAACTCTCGATCCTGCCTGCCGCTCAGCGCGAAATCTGGCCGTGCCTCGCTCCCTCGGCCGACCTGCAATTTGTCCTGTACGGCGGAACAGCCGTCGCGCTTCGACTTGGACATCGAGAGTCGCTCGATTTCGACTTCTTTTGCTCCGCTCCGCTGGATAAGGACGAAGTCCGAGCGCAATTCGGCTTCGTCAAAGGCGCTGCGATCCTTCAAGATGCACCGAATACGTTGGTCGTTTCGGCCAGGATGCCGTCAGGCCCGGTGAAGGTTTCTTTCTTTGGACGCATTGGGTTTGGTCGTGTCGATGACCCGATGCAGACTGCCGATGGAACGATGTTCGTAGCGTCGCTCGAAGATTTGCTGGCAACCAAGCTCAAGGCAACGCTCGACCGTGCCGAGGCCAAGGACTATCGCGATATCGCCGAGATGATCTCCGCCGGTGGCTCGTTGCCACGGGGGCTGGCGGCGTTTAAAGGAATGTTCGGTGGGGAGCCTGCGCAGGTGCTGCGTGCGCTCGGCTTCTTCGAGGATGGCGATCTTCGCAGTCTCAGCGCGATCGATCGTCAGATCCTGCGGCAGGCCCGAGATCGCGTGAGCGCGTTGCCTGATGTGGCTCTCAAGCAGGGCCTGTTATGATGCCGCCAAGCCACCATTCAGCCATTGCAGCAGCTCCGCGTTGATTTCGCGCGGATAGGTGTGGCTGAGATCGTCGATTTCGCGATAGGTGACCTCGGCGCCGGCGGCCGAGAGCGTTGCCTGGGTCTGGCGCGCGGTCTGGACCGGAAACATCCAGTCGAGCTTGCCGTGGGTGATGAAGATCGGCAGGCCCTGCAGGCGCCTGGCGTCGGCCATTTCCGCCATCAGCGGATGAAAGGTCGCCGACACCGGCGCAACATGCGTGAATGGCGACGCGCCGTCGAGGCCGCTGACGTAGCTGAAGGTGCCGCCGTCGCTCATGCCGGTCAGCAGCATGCGCGAAGCATCGATGGTCCAGCGGCTGCGCACGATCTCCAGGATACGCACGAGATTGGGCGTGTCGCTATCGTCGCCCATCAGCGCCCAGGTCTGGCCGGTCGCAGTGGGTGTCACCAGGATCGCGCCTGAACTGCGAGCGTCGCGTAGCCAGCTCCACAGAAAGCCGCGGCCGTTGCCACTGCCGCCATGCAGCGCCATCACCAAAGGCCAGGCGCGTTCGGGCCTGTAATATTCGGGCACGTAAACCGAGAACCCGCCGCGGCTGCCGGGCTCGTTGTGATCGTGGAAGATGCCCGTGTGTTCGCTTGCACCCGTCTCCAGCCGCGCCAGCAAGCCTTCATTGCCGCGATTGGCGGCGTTGAGAAAGAAGTTGCTCACCGGCGGAAACTGGGTCGATAGCGGATACAGCGCTTCCTGCGCGCGGGGCACATGGCGTAGCGCGCGGAAAACCGCGACCAGGTCGCCATTGCCACGCTCGACCTCGCGGATGCCGGCAAAGGCGGCGAGTGTTTCGTTGCAGGCGCGATCGAGCCGGTTGCGCAACACGGCAAACTGCTCCGGCCACTCCCCGATCGCCCCGCGTGCCGCTTGCAGCGCCTCGTCCGGCGCGCCGATCGCGGAAGCGAACGCCGCAGGATGCAGGTGGCGGGCGAAGAAGCCGAGCGCTTCCAGCGCATTGAGCAATGGCGGCAGCACGGCCACGATGTCATCGACCACGGCCTCGGTCATTGCCGCTTCCTCTGCCTGGAGTCAGTGCAGCTTCGGCGCCTTCAACAGCTTGAAGCGGTCGGTCGACGTCACAGTGACATTGAAGGTGACGCCCTCATGATACACGGTGAGCGGCACGTCGACGCCGGCGGGGCCGAGCCCCCACATCTTCTTGTAAAAAGCCGTCTGGCTCGTGACTTTCTCGCCGTCCACCGCCAGGATGACGTCGTCGGTCTTGAGCTCGGCCCGGGCGGCGGGGCCGTTCGCAGAGGTCCCGATCACCACCACGCGATTGTCGATCTCGGTCGAATACAGTCCGAGCCAAGGTCGCGCCGGCTTGTTGACGCGGCCGAACCTGCGCAGATCCTCGAGGATCGGCTTCAACAGGTCGATCGGTACGATCATGTTGACGTGCTCGGCCTTGCCGCCGCGCTCACGTTCGAGCTGGAGCGACCCGATGCCGATCAGCTCGCCGCGCGCGTTGATCAATCCGGTGCCGCCCCAATTCGGATGGGCTGGGTGGGTGAACAAGGCCTCGTCGAGCAGATATTCCCAGGTGCCGGCGAACTCCTGCTTGGCTACGATCTGGCTGGCGACCGATCGCGTCCGCCCGCCGGCCCCGCCGAGCACGACGCGATCGCCGATTTGGATCTCCGCCGACGAGCCGAGCGGCAACGGCTCGATGTCGAGGCGGCCGAGCGCCTGCACCAGGCCGAAGCCGGTGACGGAATCGAAGCCCAGCACATGCCCCTCAACTACGCGCCCCTCGCCGAGATGCAGCCATACTGATTCCGCCTCGGTGATGAGATAGCCGATGGTGAGCACCAAGCCGTCATCGATCACGACGCCGTTGCCGGCGCGTTCGGTGCCCAGCGTCTCGGCACTGAAGGCGTCCGGCGGGATGATGGCGTGCAGGCCGACCACGGAGGCGAGCGCACGGTCGAGATCGAAGCCGTAGTCGCCCGCACGCGGCTGATTGGCCGGCGGCACTCTCCATTCGGTCAGGGCGGGCATGAGTTCTCCTGGACAATAACGCTGGTTCGGGCGCGGCCGCGAAACAGCACCAATCTATGCCGCGAAAGGCCAATTTTAAAGACTTGATCAATGGCAGTGTGGCCGCATGCAGCGGAGTTTCTGAGCGGCAGCACCCGCTACAAGCCGGTCACGGGCAGGCGTCGCGTCATCATCCGGGACGCGCGGACGACCAGCTGGAGGCTTTCGTCGATAGCGGTGAGTTCCATCTTCCCTTGCATCGAAAATCATTCTACGTGCCGGCCATGCCGCTCGCGAGCATGACGAAGCCAAATCCAGAACTGAATGTGCCCGGAACGCTGGGGCAGCTTCGGCGCCTGCATGCGGCCGTGCGGTTTGCCCTGCCGCAGCGGCATGCGATCATGCTGATCATCGCGCTGGTACTCACGGTCGCCTGCATCAATGCCTTTGAGCCGCTGGTGCTCAAATGGGTGTTCGACCAGCTCACTGATCTGCAAATGCCGGGCGTGATCCTCACGGGTATCCTGCTCCTGCTTGCCTTCGCCGTCGGCCGAGAAGCCATGGATGGCATTGCCAATTGGCTGACGTGGCGCACGCGGATCGGTTTGCAATATGCGCTGCTGGAGGCAACCATCGGCAAGCTGCACCGCATGCCACTCCGGATCCAGCGCAGTGAAGGCATCGGCGCGATCATGACCCGGCTCGACCGCAGCATTCAGGGCTTTACTTCGGCCGTCACGCTGATCCTGTTCAGCGTCCTGCCCGCGCTGATCTTTCTCGTGATTGCCATCGTTATCATGCTGCGGCTGGAATGGCGCCTCGCGCTGGTCGTGCTCGTCTTCGCGCCGCTGCCGGCCTTCATCGCCGCCTTTGCCGGGGCCGAGCAAGTCCAGCGCGAGCGAACCTTGCTGGATCGCTGGGCCAAGATCTATTCCCGATTCAACGAAGTGCTTTCGGGCATCATCATCGTACGCAGTTTTGCCATGGAAGACGCGGAGAAGTCACGCTTCCTGCGTGACGTCGCCGCCGCCAACAAGGTTGTGATTCAGGGCGTTGCAGTCGACGCCGGCTATGCCTCGGCAAGCAATCTCGTGGTGGCACTCGCGCGGCTCGGCGGCTTGGGACTCGGCGCCTATTTCGTCGTGCAGGGCGAGATCACGGTCGGCACCGTGGTGGCGTTCCTCGGCTATGTCGGCGGACTGTTCGGCCCTGTGCAGGGCTTGAGCGGCGTCTATTCGAATTTGCGCAAGGCCTCGGTCTCGCTCGACGAGATATTCGGCATTCTCAACGTCCAAGAGCATCTCGGCGATAGCCCGGGCGCCATCGACCTTGCCGAGGTCAAGGGCGAAGTCAGCTTCGACAACGTGCATTTCCGCTACGAGCAGCCGCAGCGGCCGCTGCTCGACGGCCTGACGCTGCATGCCTCGCCCGGCGAGACGATCGCCATCGTCGGGCCCAGCGGCTCCGGCAAGACGACGCTGATGGCCCTGTTGATGCGCTTCTACGATCCGCTGGAGGGCAGGATCACGATCGATGGCCAAGACTTGCGCCAGGTCAAGCAAAGCTCGCTGCGCCGGCAGATCGGCGTCGTGCTCCAGGACCCGCTGCTGTTCAACGACAGCCTCAAAGCCAACATCGCCTATGGCCGGCCGGAGGCGACCGATACCGAGATCGAAGCCGCGGCAAAGGCCGCTCACGCGCATGATTTCATCATGCGCCTGCCGGAAGGTTACGAGACGCGCGTCGGCGAGCGCGGCGGTCTGCTCTCGGTGGGGGAACGCCAGCGGATCACGATCGCGCGTGCACTCCTGAAGAATCCTCCGATCCTGATCCTGGATGAGGCAACCTCGGCGCTCGACGCAGAATCCGAGGAGGCGGTGCAGACCGCGATCGAGCAACTCGTGGCCGCACGCACCACCTTCGTGATTGCTCACCGGCTGTCGACGGTCGTCAACGCCGACCGCATCATCGTGCTGAAGGAGGGCCGCATCGCCGAAAGCGGAACTCATGGCGAATTGATGCGGCAGAACGCCTATTACGCCTCGCTGGTCCGCCGGCAGCACCGCGGGCTTATCGACAATGATGTTGACCCTTCGGCCGTAACGGCGCGCGACTAGCCCAGCCGGGCGCCACTTCCCTCCAGGAACTTACACGCTTATCGTACGTTGCAGCGCTCGTGGCTCCATTCAGGCAAGGGGGGTCCGTGGTCAACGTCGGTAGTGTGCGAAGGCCGGTGACGGCAAAGGCTCCGTCACGGTTGCGACGGTTTTGTCGGCGTGCGGGGGGATACTGGGTCGGCCGCGGCTCTGGCATTGCCTGGCTCGTCACGGTCAGCATGACGGCCGTGGTGCTGATCAGCCTCGGCATCACCTACAGCCTGAATTTGTGGAACCGGCATTTTTATGACGCGCTCGGTGCAAAGGATGCCGCGGTCGCATTGCACCAGGCGTTCATCTTTCCTCTCCTGGTCGGACTCTATCTCGCCCTTTGCGTCTTCGCGATGTGGGTGCGGATGACCATGCAGCGCACCTGGCGCGCATGGCTGAATGCGCATCTCGTGCAACGCTGGCTCGCCCACAGCCGCTTCTACAAGCTTGAACTGACAGGGGGGGATCACAAGAACCCGGAGCATCGCATCAACGATGATCTGCGTGTTGCCACCGAGATGCCGGTCGACTTCGTCTCCGGCTTTGTCACCTCGGTGTTGTCGGCCGCGACGTTCATCGTGGTGCTCTGGAATGTCGGCGGCGCGCTCCGGCTCGAGGTCCAGGGCCATGCTGTCTTCATTCCCGGTTTTCTCGTCATCGCGGCGGTGCTGTATGCATGCATCGTGAACGGCTCGATGCTGGCGGTGGCGTTTCGGTTCATTCCGCTCACCGAACAGAAGAACCAGGCCGAGGCCGAATACCGCTACGCCCTGACCCGCGTGCGCGAGAATGCCGAGAGTATCGCACTTCTAGGCGGCGCCACGGCCGAGGCCGGGCGGCTCGACCAGGGCTTTGGCACTGTGGTCGCGCGCTGGCGCGATCTGATGGTGCAGCACATGCGCGCCGTGATCGTGCAGCAGGGCAGTGCCCAGCTTTGCGGCGTGGTACCGGTGCTGTTGTGCACGCCGCGTTATTTCGACGGCAGCATGTCGCTGGGCGCCATCATGCAGGTCGCGTCCGCCTTCACCATCGTCCAGCATGCGCTGAGCTGGTTCATGGAGAACTACACCCGGCTTGCCGACTGGACCGCTTCGGCGCGACGCGTCGGCGCGCTGATGCTTGCGATCGACGAGCTTGAAGACGCGGAGAACGGCCGAGTGGCGCAGATCGAGCGCCGCGAGGGCAGCAGGGCGGCCGTCGAGCTGAACGACCTCGTGGTGGCGCTCGACAATGGCGCGCCGATCGTGCGCGGCGCCACCGTCAGGATCGATGCTGGCGATCGCGTGCTGATCGCAGGAGAATCCGGCAGCGGCAAGAGTTCGCTGGTTCGCGCGATTGCCGGCTGCTGGCCTTGGGGCAAGGGCAGCGTGACGCTCGCCCGCGGTCAGCGTGTCCAAGTGGTACCGCAGCGGCCTTACGTGCCGTTCGGTACGCTGCGCGGCGCCGTTACTTATCCGCTGCCGGAAGCAAGCATTGACCGCGCAGCCGTATCGAGGGCGCTCGCCCTGGCGGGGCTGGGGCAGTTCGAGAGCCGGCTCGATCAAGCCGCGGCTTGGGACCGCACCTTGTCCGAAGGCGAGAAGCAGCGCGTTTCGATCGCGCGATTGTTGTTGCATCGTCCCGATATCATTGCGTTGGATGAGGCTACCTCGGCGCTTCATGTGCAGGGGCAGGCCGAAATGATGGCGGTGATCGCGCGCGAGCTGCCGCAAGCCACCATCATCAGCGTCGGTCATCGTCCCGAGCTCGAGGCCTATCACGATCGCAAGCTGACGATCGCACGGCGGATCGATGGGGCGGTGATTTCGGCCGACCAGCCGATCCGGCGTGGTCTCGAGGCCGCGGAGTAGATCGCGGCGTCGTCTCCGGAACGCGATTGCATGGCTGATCTCCCGGCCGACGCTGGTCGGGTCGCAATGAAGCTGCTAACCATTGCCGCTTCGTTTGACCCAATCACGGACCGAAGCAATGGATAACCGCAGCGACATCTGGCGTGGTATCGACACCATCAAGGCGCGTTTCATCGACCTGAGCGACAGGGTCTGGGGCATGCCCGAAGTGTGCTACACCGAGGCGCGGTCCGCGGCCGAGCATCTCGCCGAATTGCGTCACCAGGGTTTCCGCATCACCGAGAACCTCGCCGGTATTCCGACCGCCGTGATGGGTGAGTGGGGCGAGGGCGGGCCGGTGATCGCCTTCATGGGTGAATATGATGCGCTGCCGGGGCTGAGCCAGGAGGCTGGCATCGCCGAGCACCGTCCAGTCGAGACCGGCGGGCATGGCCATGGCTGCGGTCACAATCTGCTCGGCTCGGCCGCGCTGCTTGCCGCGACCGCGGTCAAGGACTGGCTTGCCGAGAACAAGGTGCCGGGCCGGGTGCGCTATTACGGCTGCCCTGCTGAAGAAGGCGGCGCGGCAAAAGCCTTCATGGTGCGTTCCGGCGCATTCGAAGACGCCGATATCGCCATCACCTGGCATCCGCACAGCTTCTGGGAAGTGGCGGTAACGCCGTCGCTCGCCAATACCCGGGCCGACTTCATCTTCACCGGCCGCACGTCGCACGCGGCGGCATCGCCGCATCTCGGCCGCTCCGCCCTCGACGCGGTGGAATTGATGAATGTCGGCGTCAACTACATGCGCGAGCACATGCCGAGCGACGCACGCGTGCATTATGCGTTGCTCGACACCGGCGGCATCGCCCCCAACGTGGTGCAGGCCCATGCGCGGGTGCGCTACTCCATTCGCGCCCGTGATCTGCCCGGCATGAACGAGCTGGTCGGGCGCGTGAGCAAGATCGCAGAGGGCGCGGCGCTGATGACCGAGACCAAGGTCGAGATGAAGATCATCTCCGCGGTCTCCAACATCCTGCCCAACACGCCGCTCGAGCAGGCGCTGCACCGGGTCATGGAAGAACTCGGACCGCCGCATTTCGACGATGCGGACAACAGCTTCGCGAGCCAGATCCGGGCCACGCTGAGCGACAAGGACATCTCGTCCATCTACTACGCCATCGGCATGGAACCGACCGATCGACCGCTCGCCGACTTCCTGGTGCCGCTGGATGCCAAGCGCAACCCGCTGGTCGGCTCGACGGATGTGGGGGACGTGAGCTGGGTGGTGCCGACCGTCCAGGTCCACGCACCGACGGTTGCAATCGGCACGCCTTTCCACACCTGGCAGGTGGTGGCGCAGGGCAAGAGCGCACATGCTCATAAGGCGATGGTGCAGGCAGCCAAGGCCATGGCCGGCCTCGGCATCAAGGCGTTGACGGAGCCGGAGCTGATCAAGGCTGCGAAGGCGGATCTGACGAAGCGGACGGCCAGGACGCCTTACGTCTGCCCGCTGCCGGATCATGTCGCCCCGCCGCTCGACATGTCCTTGGTGTAGAGTTTCGTCTCGATACTTCGTCTGATCCGGCGAACAAATTTTCCGCATTGCAATGCGGAATCCGGCGCGTTTTGACGCCGGAATGCCGAAGGCTTGGGCTGCGGAACGCAGTTTTTGCCCAACCGACAGCCAGAAGACCGTTTGCATACATACGGTCGCAGTTGACGTCTGCCCTATTCAGTGTGCCATCTACCGCCAGCTAAATTCGGCGGCCCCATCTTGCGGCCGCTCGTATCCATCCGGGAACCAGACGGGGACAACCATGCTGGATAAAGAACTGCGTTCGATGATCGGTGACGTGAAGGACGGGCGGATGGATCGCCGCGCCTTCATCCAACGCCTTGCCGCCGTGGGTCTCACCGCGCCATTGGCGAACCAGATCCTGGCGCTTGGCGGTGTTGCGATGGCGCAGAGCCCCGTCCCCTATCCTCCGACCAAGCGCGGCGGCGGCGGCCCGCTGAAGCTGTTGTGGTGGCAAGGGCCGACCTTGCTCAATCCGCATTTCGCCACCGGCACCAAGGATCAGGACGGCTCGCGCCTGTTCTATGAGCCGCTGGCGAGCTGGGATGCAGACGGCAATCTCAATCCGATCCTTGCGGCGGAAATTCCCTCGCTTGCGAATGGCGGCCTGGCGGCCGACGCCAAATCTGTGACATGGAAAATCAAGCCTGGCGTCAAATGGCATGACGGCAAACCCCTGACGGCCGACGATTTCGTGTTTACCTGGGCCTACGCCAGCGATCCCGCAACGGCGGCCGTCTCCATCAGCACCTACGCCGACATGACGGTCGAGAAGGTGGACGACCTCACCATCCGTATCCTGTTCAAGAGCCCGACGCCATTCTGGGCCAATGCGTTCGTCGGCGCCTACGGATGTGTTATTCCCAAGCATCTGTTTGCCGAGTTCAAGGGATCGAAATCCCGCGAAGCTGCGACCAATCTCGCCCCCGTGGGCACCGGCCCCTACAAATTCGTCGAGTTCAAGCCGGGCGATCTCGTTCGCGGCGCGCTCAATCCCGACTACCACATGCCCAACCGCCCGTATTTCGACACCATCGATATGAAGGGCGGCGGCGATGCCGTCTCTGCGGCACGGGCGGTGATCCAGACCGGTGAGTTTGATTTTGCCTGGAACATGCAGGTCGAAGACGATGTGCTGTTGCGTCTCGAGAAGGGCGGCAAAGGCAAGACCGTTTACGCCGTGGGCGGCGACATCGAGTTTATCGCTATCAACTTTACGGACCCGAACACCGAGGTCGATGGCGAGCGGTCCTCGATGAAGACCAAGCATCCGATCCTCTCGGATCCGAACGTTCGCAAGGCGCTGTCCCTGCTGGTCGACCGCGAGTCCGTCAAGAAGGCGATTTACGGTCGCGCCGGTCGCGCGACGGCCAACTACCTCAACGGTCCCGAGAAGTTCGTGTCCAAGAACACCTCATGGGAGTTTAGCGTCGAGAAGGCGTCGAAGATGCTCGACGAGGCCGGGTGGAAAGTCGGCGCGGACGGCGTCCGCGAGAAGGACGGAAAGAAGCTGAAGCTCCTATACCAGACCTCGACCAACGGTCCGCGCCAGAAGACCCAGGCGATCGTCAAGCAGGCCTGCCAGAAGGCCGGCATCGAGGTGGAGCTGAAATCGGTTGTCGCCTCGGTGTTCTTCTCTTCCGACGTTGCCAACCCCGACACCTACCCCAAGTTCTACGCGGACATCGAGGAATTCCAGATCCCGATGACCCAGCCGGACCCGGCTCTGCACATGCGCCGCTACATCTCCGCCAACGTGGCCACCAAGGAGAACAAGTGGCAAGGCCAGAATTTCCCGCGCTATGTCAGCAAAGATTATGATGAGGCCATTGCTGCGGCCGAAACCGAAACCGATCCGGTCAAACGCGCCGCGCTCTACATCAAGTGCAACGACCTGTTGTGGCAGGACACGGTGTTCATTCCGGTGATGCATCGCCTGAAGGTGGAAGCCGCGTCCAACTCCCTGCGGCCGGCGATCAGTGGCTGGGCGAACGAGACGGACAACATCCAGGACTGGTACCGGGAGGCGTGATCGCAGGCCTAGACGGGAATCTTCCCTGATGAGTCAATATGTCCTGCGTCGGCTTCTGGTCGCCATTCCGAGCCTGCTGGCGATTTCGCTGGTGCTGTTCGTGGTGCTGGCGCTTGCCCCCGGCGATCCGTTCTCGGAGCTGGCGACCAATCCGAATGTGCCGCCCGAAGTGCAGGCGGCGCTTCGGGCCAGGTTCGGCCTCGACGATCCGATCTACCTTCGGTACCTGCACTGGCTCAACGCCATGCTGCACGGCGACTGGGGTTTCTCCTTTGTCAGCCGGATGAACGTCGACACGCTGATCCTGCAGCGCCTGCCGGCGACGCTCTACGTGATCGGCTCCGCGCAAATCCTGGCGCTGCTGATCGCGATTCCCGTCGGCGTCTATGCTGCGACGAAGCCCTATTCGCTGTTCGACCAGATCGCAAACACGCTCGCCTTCATCGGCTTCTCGCTGCCGACCTTCTTCACCGGCCTCCTGTTCATCCTGATCTTCTCGGTGACGCTGGACTGGCTGCCGTTCGTCTATTCGACCGACATCAAGGCCACCGGCATCCGCTGGGTGCTGGAGATGATCCGGCAGGCGATCATGCCGGTGGCGGTGCTCGGACTATTCCAGGCCGCATCGATGACGCGCTTCGTGCGTTCGGCGATGCTGGACGTGATCCGGCTCGATTACGTCACCACGGCGCGCGCCAAGGGCCTCGGCCAGCGCCGCGTGATCATCAAGCACGTGATGCGCAACGCCATGATCCCGGTCGTCACCCTCATCGCGCTGCAAATGCCTGCGGTGTTCGGCGGCGCCATCATCACCGAGCAGATCTTCCGCATCCCCGGCATCGGTTCGCTGCTGATTTCCTCCATCCTGTCCAACGACACGCCGGTGGTGATGTCCGTCACCTTCGTCTTCGCGTGCCTTGTGGTGCTTTTCAATCTCATTGCGGATGTGCTGTATGGCTGGCTTGACCCTCGCATCTCCCTCCGCTGAGCGGGGCGTCTACTCGCCCGGGCGCGAGATGTGGCGGCGCTTCAGCCGCCACAAGCTCGCCCTTGTCAGCGCCTTCCTGCTCCTCATTCTGATTTTGGCGGTGGTGATCGGCCCCTTCCTCTGGCGCGTCTCGATCAACGACATCGACGTCGTGGCGGGCCTGCAGGGGCCCTCGCTGGCGCATCCCTTCGGCACCGACGATCTCGGTCAGGATATTCTGGCGCGCATGATCTATGGCGGCCGCATCTCGCTTGCGGTCGGGCTCGCCG
This sequence comes from Bradyrhizobium sp. Kon10, assembly GCF_055807395.1. Lineage (NCBI taxonomy): Bacteria > Pseudomonadati > Pseudomonadota > Alphaproteobacteria > Hyphomicrobiales > Nitrobacteraceae > Bradyrhizobium > Bradyrhizobium sp. Kon10. The sequence continues at coordinate 187,250 of NZ_JBVVOZ010000008.1, forward strand.
CGATGCTGGTCTCGGTGTTCATCGGCACGCTGATCGGGGCGCTGGCCGGCATGTCGCGCGGCGCGCTCGGGCACGGATTGATGTGGCTCACCGACCTCTTCCTGTCGCTGCCGCAGCTGCCGCTCTTGCTCCTGCTGATCTACCTGTTTCGCGATGGGCTGAAGGCCGCGTTCGGGCCCGAGGGCGGCATCTTCATCCTGATCGTGCTGGTAATCGGCGGGCTGCGCTGGATGCCGGTGGCGCGGCTCGTGCGCGCGCAGTTCCTGTCGATCCGCGAGAAGGAATTCGTCGAAGCCGCGCGCGCGCTGGGCGCGAGCCCGGTGCGGCAGGTGGTGCGCCATATCCTGCCCAACGCGCTCGGTCCGGTGATCATCGCCGGCACTATCGATGTTGCCGCCGCGATCATCGCGGAATCGACGCTGTCGTTTCTGGGCCTCGGGTTTCCGCCGGATACCCCGACCTGGGGCCGGCTGCTGTTCGATGCCAAGGACTTCCTCGACATCGGTCCGCACTGGGCGCTGTTTCCGGGCGGCGCGATCTTCATCGCGGTGGTCGCCATCAATTTCATCGGCGACGGTCTGCGTGACGCGCTCGATGCGCGACGGGTGATCTGATGGCGCCGCTGCTCGAGATCAAGGGGCTGAAAACCCATTTCTCCACCGACGACGGCATCCTCCAGGCAGTCGACGGCGTCGACATCTCCATCAACCGCGGCGAGACGCTCTGCGTCGTCGGTGAGTCCGGCTGCGGCAAGACCGTCACCGCAATGTCGATCCTGAAGCTGATCGCGATGCCGCCCGGCCGCATCGCGGCGGGCGAGATCATCTTCGAGGGCCGCGATCTGGTCCCGTTGACGAGCAACCAGCTCGATGACATCCGGGCCAAGGAGATCGGCTTCATCTTCCAGGAGCCGATGACCTCGCTCAACCCGGTGCTCACCGTCGGTGAGCAGATCTCCGAGAGCCTGCGCCGGCACGAGAACGTCACCCGAAAGCAGGCGCTCGAGCGCACCATCGAGATGCTGAAGCTGGTGCAGATTCCCAATGCGGAAGGCCGCGTGCACAACTATCCGCATCAGTTCTCCGGCGGCATGCGCCAGCGCGTCATGATCGCGATGGCGCTCGCCTGCAAGCCCAAGCTGATCATCGCCGACGAGCCAACCACCGCACTCGACGTCACCATCCAGGCGCAGATCCTCGATCTGTTGCAGGACATGAAGGAACGCTTCGGCATGGCGGTGATGCTGATCACCCATGCCATGGGCGTCGTCGCCGAGACCGCGCAGCGCGTGGTGGTGATGTATGCCGGCAAGGTGGTGGAGGAGGCTGATGTCGACGACCTGTTCGCCCATCCCGGCCACCCCTATACCCAAGGCCTGATCCGCTCGATTCCGCGCATCGACCTCGCAGCCGAGCACAAGATCCGGCTCGAGGCGATCGGCGGCTCGGTGCCGATCCTGATCAATCCGCCGGTCGGCTGCCGCTTTGCGCCGCGCTGCCGCCACGCCATGAGCATCTGCACCGAGAAGGAGCCGCTGTTGCGCGAGATCGCGCCAGGCCATCGCATGGCCTGTCATCTGGGAGACGCGGCATGAGCGAACCTTTGCTGCGCGTCTCCAACCTGAAGAAGCATTTCCCCGTGCTCGGCGGCCTGATGTCGCGCCAGGTCGGCAGCGTCTATGCGGTCGACGGCGTGTCGTTCTCGGTCAATCGCGGCGAGACGCTCGGGCTTGTCGGCGAATCCGGCTGCGGCAAATCGACGACGGGCCGCTGCGTGCTGCGCCTGATCGAGCCGACCGACGGCGAGGTCACCTTCGACGGCCAGGACGTGCGCAAGCTCAGCGGCAACGATCTGCGCGCGATGCGGCGGAACATGCAACTGGTGTTCCAGGATCCGTTCGCCTCGCTCAATCCGCGCATGACGATCGGCTCCATCCTCGGCGAAGCCCTCATCATTCACAATCTCGCGTCCTCCGCCAAAGCGCGCGAAGAGCGGGTCGCGAGCCTGCTCGTGAAAGTGGGCCTCAAGCCAGAGCATATGCGCCGCTACCCGCATGAATTCTCCGGCGGGCAGCGCCAGCGCATCGTGATCGCGCGCGCGCTTGCGGTCGAACCAAAACTGATCGTCTGCGACGAGCCGGTGTCGGCGCTCGACGTGTCGATCCAGGCGCAGGTCATCAACCTGCTGGAAGATCTCCAGGCCGAGTTGAATCTCACCTATCTCTTCGTTGCACATGACCTGTCGGTGGTCGAGCACATCTCGGACCGCGTCGCGGTGATGTATCTCGGTCGCATCGTCGAGCTAGCCAAGGCCAGCGACCTTTACCGCAATCCGCAGCATCCCTACACCAAGGCGCTGCTCTCCGCCGTGCCGGTGCCGGATCCCAAGCTCAAGCGTGCCCGCATCCGGCTCAAGGGCGATGTGCCGAGCCCGATGAAGCCGCCATCAGGCTGCCACTTCCACACCCGCTGCCCGATCGCCGAACCGCGCTGCGCGGAGAGCGCGCCGGAGCTGAGGGAAGGTGCTGGCGGGCACTTCGTGGCGTGCCATCTCGCCTGATGTCGAACCAGGCGGGACACGCGTTCATCTCTCTGAGCACAGGCCGTGCTCGGACAAGGCCTTGCTGAAAGCCTCTAGCGACGTGTGATGATACGCAAAGAGGCCAGCCTCGCGTGCGCCGGTGACGTTTTCCGCGAGGTCGTCGACGAACAGGACGGTCTGCGGCGCCACCTGTAGCTCCGACAGGCAGAGGCGATAGCAGTGTGGATCCGGCTTGGCCGTCTTGAACTGGGCCGAGGTGTAGATTCTGGAGCCGAACAGCGGCCGCAATTCCGGCAGCAGCGTGTCGATATGGTCGGTCACGAGCGTGGTGTTGTTGGTCAAGACCGCAATATCCACGGTATCGCGCAAGCGGCCGGTAATCTCCAGCATGGCGCGATCGGCCGTCATCGAACGGCGCCGCGCCTCCACCCATTCATCGAGGGACAGCGGATAACCGATGCGTTCGCCGAAGCCCCGCAAATAGTCCGCGGCATCGAGCGCGCCGGAATCGCCGAGAAGTTCGAACCCGGCTTCCCAGATCGCCTTGTGGACGAACTCGCTGGTGCAGCCCGCAAGCTCCGCCAGAAATGCGACGCGCTTTTCCCTGTCGTAGTCGCAGAGGACATTGTCCATGTCGAAGAGGACAAGCTTGATCCCGTCAGTCACCAGCACACTCTCGGCCTGGCCGAGACATCCGGCCGTGGGCACAGTCATATCCGGTCGGAACGCATTCGACAAACCTTGGCTGCGAGGGGCGAACGTGTGATGGCCGATGTCGACCGCCGCGGAGGGTTGCAGCCGATTTGGTCAGGCGCTTTTTGCCGGCCAGGCCACGACCTGACCCGACATCACCAGCCGGTCGCGGCCGCTGTCCTTGGCGGCGTAGAGCGCGCGGTCGGCGGCTGCCACCAGCGCATTACAGTCGGTCGTGGTCTGGGATGGAAACCCCGTCGCGGCGCCGACGCTTACCGTGACGAGCCGCGACGGCAGATTCTGCGCATGCAGCATGGCGAGGTCGCGCAATGCGCCGCGAATTTCCTCGCCGACTCCGGCGCAGCCACCCGCGTCGATGTTCGGCAACAGCACCGCGAATTCCTCGCCGCCGTAGCGCGCCGCGAGATCGGCCGGGCGCTTGGCATGGGCGGACAGAATCCGACCCAGCACGCGCAGGCAACCGTCGCCCGCCAGATGCCCGTAGTGGTCGTTGAACGACTTGAAATGATCGACGTCGATCAGCAGGAGGGAAAGCTGCGTGCCATCGCGCCGGGCGCGTGCCCATTCGTCCGCGAGGCGCTCGTCAAATGCGCGCCGGTTGGCGAGCCCGGTCAGACCGTCGGTCGCCGCGAGCGAGGTGAGCTTGTCCTGCAAGCCCTTTTGCTCGGTCATGTCGCGCACCACCGCCACGACACCATCGATCTCGCCGCTGTCGGAGGCTCGCGTCACGTGCAGAGCCGCCTCGACCCAGATCTCGCCCTTCTCGCGATGGCGCTGACGATAGACAAGCCTCGCCTCCTCGGCCTCGCCCTTCTTCAGCGCGGCAATGGTCTGCGCGACCCGTTCCATATCCTCCGCGTGGATGCCGGCCACGGACGACGTGCCGACGAGATGGTCGGGAGACCAGCCGATGATGCGCGCGCATGACGGAGAGATGTAGAGCAGCCGGTCGTCCAGGTCGATCCGGGTCACCATGTCGCTGGATTGCTCGGCCAACAGGCGGAAATGGGCTTCGTTGGCGGCCAGGACCTGTGCCGTGCGCTGGCGCTGCAACAGCTGGCGGACTAGGTAGAAGCCGATCACCGCGATCAGCAGCACGAGGCCAAGGACGACGCTCATGCGTACGAGCGCCGCGCGTAGCCAGGGAGCCAACACCTCATCCTGCGACTTGCTCGCGAGCACCATCAGGGGATACCGGCTGCTGCGCTGGTAGTAGCTCAGCCGCTGGACGTTATCGAGCGGCGATTTGAAGTAGTAGACGGACGCGGCCGGCCGGCTTTCCCATTGCTTGAACAATGGTGCATTCGACAGGTCGCGTCCCACGAAGGCGCCGCTGTTGTCGCCGCTGCGCGCCAGCATAATGCCGTCATTGTTCAGCAGCGACGTCGAGCCGTTCGAGCCGACGTCGAACCGTTCGTAGAACCTGACGAAATAGTCGACGTCGATCGTGAGCAGGGCCACGCCGGCGAAGCTGCCATCGGGATGGTTGATCCGCCGCGACGCGGTGATGACCCACTGGCCGCCGGCGCGGCTTTTGACGGGCCGCCCGATCAGCGTGCCCGGATCCGGCGAGTCGCGATGACGCTGGAAATATCCACGGTCGCTGTTGTTGAGCTTGGAGAAATCGACATGCTCGGTGGTTGCAAGCCATCGGCCGGTCTCGTCGTACACGAAAATGCCGCGAACGCGGTCCGATGATTTGCGGGTCGGCAGATAGGCCTGCAACTTTACGATCGTGTCCGGGCCGGTTCCATCGAGCTCAAGCCGATGCACCAGACCGATGAGGAGCGTATCGACCAGCTCGAACGTGTCGTCGGCATGCTGGACCAGCGATTGCGCCAGATTGGCGACGTCGATCTCGGCGTTCTTGAGTTCGGTAGCGCGCGCTTCCCATTCGCGCCAGCCACTCAGGCCGAGGATCGCGGCGCAGATCAGCACCACGAATCCCGCTGCCCAGAGCGGAAGACGCGTCCTGCCGAATTCGCGGCCCGTGATCATCAGGCTTGCTCCGTTCGGCGCAAACCTCTCACTTTGGCCTTAACGGGCTATTGCATCATCCGCGCGCATTGTGCGAACCCGTATTCGGCCGGACGAGCCCCGTCGACATTTCGACGGGTTACGCTCGGAGGATGTTAACCATGCCGGTCCGCACCGGCGTCGCTCGCCGCTGCTGCCTCATCCTTCCAGCGTGAACCCGACGCGCAGCGTCACCTGATAGTGGCGCACGGTGCCGTTTTCGATGTGGCCGCGCGTCTGCACCACCTCGAACCATTTCATCTCGCGAACGGATTTGGCGGCGCGGCTGACCGCATTCTTGATCGCATCCTCGATCGAGTTCTCGGACGATCCGACCAGTTCCAGAATCTTGTAGACGTGATCCCGCTCGGCTGTGGGCATGGTGAGCTCCCTCGGTTGCGCCGCGGCACACGCCGCGTGGGCCTCCCAACTGAACGAGCGCCGGGCTTTCCGGTTCCGTGATCCGCATGGGCCGCATACGGCAGCGGCATGACCACTCAGGGCAAGTGCGCGACGTGCGTGAAGTTACGCGGGCTCACCATGCAGGCGGACCGCCGCCGGTTTGGCGTCGCGCAGCAGCAACCACAACAGCATCGCCAGCACGGCCATGAGCGCGAATCCGCCGACGGCCGGGGTCATGTAGCGCTGCAAGTCGCTGGAGCCGACCTTCTCCGCGGCTAGACGCGCCGATTGCAGCAGCCCGTAGGCATTGGCCAGCAGGATGAGCCCATAGATCGCGCCGCGCTCGCGCGGGCTCGCCAGCGTGGCAAGATCAGGAAGCAACAATGCGAGACCGATCCCCACGATCGGCAGGTCGTAGTCGTAGGCGTAGGGGCTGATCATCACGGAGGCGACCGCGGCGACGCCGAGCGCGAAGCGGTGCGACGGTCCGCGTGCGACGGCGAGTGCGACAGCGACGAGCGCGAGACCCGCCATCGCCATCTGCCCCCAGAACGCTCCGGCAGCGGGGACGCCGGCGTTGTACAGTGCTGCATAGGCCGAGATCATCCGAAACAGCTGGTACCGGCCCTCCTCCAGATAGTCTGCAGCTTCCCGGATGCTGCCGAGCCAGGCGATCCAGATCTGCGGGCCGAAGGCGAGCGTGCAGAGGAGCGAGCTCGCGACCACCACGGCCGCGGCCGTCAGGACCGTCGGCCAGCGGCGCGTCAGCAGCATGTAGGCGCCCGCTGCAATGGCCAAATGTGGCTTGATGACCATCACGCCGAGCGCGAGGCCCGCCAGAACCGGGCGCCGTTCCGCGTTGATGCAGATCAGTCCGATCAGCGCTCCCGTCAACAGGCCGTTCTGGCCGCAGGCTATCGCGATCGCGATCGCCGGGAAGACGACGACGAGCACCTGCGCAAAATTGTTTCCCGCTACGGCACGAAGCGCCATCAGATAGGCTGCGAGCGTGACCGCCGTGAAGACAAAATAGGCGGCCCAGCCCGGCAGGAATGCGAGCGGCGCGAGAAGCAGGTCGAATTGCGGCGGGTAGGTCCACGGCATGACGTCAGCCGGGCCGCCGGCCGCCGCGTGCTGCATCTTCAGGAACGACGAGAACTGATAGGTCAGGTCGAGATCGCCAAGCCAGCTCCGTTGCGCGACAATATGGAAGGCCGCAAAATCGGCGGTCTGGCCGCCGTACCAGAATCCTGCCTCAAGGAACCGGAAGGTCTTGATGACGAGTATGGTGGCCAGCAGCGTGACAATGACGCAGACATAAATCGTCCGCTTGCGTGGCGACGCCTGAATCTGCTCCAGCGTTGAGGTGAGCATGAGAATGAAGCGACCTGGCCAATTGACGGAGGATCGAACAACGGGAAGCGCCGTTGCGCGTGGGGCAGAGCTTGCCGCCTCAGGCTTAACGGACGGTAACGGGTCGTTCATGCAGCTCAGAAACGTGATGCCCCGGACAGTGAGGCCAGGAGCTCATCGTCGTTAACGAATGCTGACGCAAAGGATCAGGCATGCCTTGTGATCAGGCATGCTTGGCGATCAGGAATGCTTGGCGGAAATCCGTGATTAAACTCTTGCTCGTATAGGGTGCGGTGGACGAGGGCTGGGTTCGGCTTTGGGTCCCGGGAGAGCTCTGTGACGGTTGCCGTGAACGATTGCGATCGCCTGAACCAGGCAGGCGGGTTGTCGTCCGCGAGCTCCAGCGTTCGCGTGTGGACACGCCCCTCAACCGTTGCCGTGCTGATCTGGTTCTGGCTGTTTGCCGCCGAGTTCGTCGCCAGCTTGGCGCAGTGCGACTTCAGGCTCGTCTTCACCCTCGATGACGCCTATATCCATCTCGCCGTTGCCGACCAGATTCTCTCCGGCGGATATGGCGTCAATGCCGGTGAATATTCATCGCCAAGCTCCTCGATCATCTGGCCTTATCTTCTCGCGCTGACCGAGGCGCTGCATCTCGGCGCATTCGGCCCGCTGCTGATCAACGGCGCTGCCGCATGTGCGACAGTGTTTGCTCTCCTGCGTGCTCTGGAACAGAGCGGGTTGTTCGATGACGCCAACGATCGGCCGTTCGGCTATTTGATCGCGCTGATCCTGATATTCAACGTCAGCGCCGTGGCGCTGCCCATGACCGGCATGGAACACAGCGTTCATGTGTGGGCGTCCGTCGTAACCTTCGTCGGCTTGATTGCGGCGGCTCGCGGAGGCACGCCAACGCCGCTGCACTTTATTGCTCTGGTGCTGCTTCCCCTGATCCGGTTCGAGGGGGCCGCGTTTGCCTGTGCGGCCATTGCCGGCTTCGCGCTGCTCGGTCATCGGCGGTTTGCCGCCGGCGCCGCGCTCGTTATCGTCATGAGCTTGGCTGGCTATTTCGCGCTGATGGCGTCGCGCGGTCTTCCGCTGCTGCCGAGTTCTGTGCTGTTGAAAGGCTATCTCGCCAATCTCGACGAGTCCGCGGGCAATTTGCCCGCGCTTGTCAAGAATATGATGCGGAGCATAACCAGTTCCTATGGCCTGCGGCTTATTCTGCTCGGCCTTGCGCTGGCCGGTTGCGCCTCCTGGCTGCGCACCGAACGCAAGGCGCCGGTCGTCTGCCTGACCATTCTTGCAGCCATCGCCGCGCATCTGGTGTTCGGTCAATATGGCTGGTTCAACCGGTATGAGGTCTACATCATGGCACTTGCGGCGGCAGCGTTGCTTTGGGCCGTCGCGCAGCTCAGGCCGAGCTTGTCCGCCTTGCAGTGGTCCGTCACGAAAGTCGTGCTGGTCGTGGGGCTCGGCGTTGCTGCGATGCCTTACGCGACCACCGCGCTGGTCACGCCGATCGCTGCGAGTGATATCTACGAGCAGCAATACCAGATGGCTCGTTTCGCCCAATCGTTTTACAGGCGCGCGGTTGCGGTCAACGATCTCGGGCTGGTCGCCTACGGCAATCGCCACTACGCGCTGGATCTCTGGGGCCTTGGTTCGGAACAGGTGCGGAAGGCAAGGACCGCGGGGCAGTATGGACCTGCGGAAATGGCAGCGCTTGCCAGCGATCACGGTGTCGGCCTGGTGATGATCTACGACGCCTGGTTTCCGAAAGGTGTGCCGTCGACCTGGACAAAGGTCGCCGTGCTGCGAACGACGACGGTGACCCTGTCGCAACGAGATGTCGCCTTCTACCGCACGCCATTGGCCGACGCGGCGGAGGTGACTGCAGCGCTCGAGGCATTCAAGCCGACCATTCCGCCGCGGGACAGGCTGGACATCATCGCGCCGTAACCGGCTCCAATACCGAGCAGCACGAGGAGGCGATGTGCGCCACCGCTACGGATCCAGCTCCGTATCCCAGTACAGATAGTCCAGCCAGCTCTCGTGCAGATAGTTTGGCGGAAACAGGCGGCCGTTGCGGTGGAGCTGGTGCACCGTCGGGGCGAAGGCGTGCTGGCGCGGAAACATCTTGGCCTGGACCGGCGTCAGATTTCCCTTGCGCAAATTGCAGGGCGAGCACGCCGCAACCACGTTTTCCCAGGTGGTCTGGCCGCCTTTGCTGCGCGGGATGATGTGATCGAAGGTGAGGTCCTCGGGCGAGCCGCAATATTGGCAGGCGAAACGATCGCGCAGGAAGACGTTGAACCGGGTGAAGGCGGGGTGGGTGGTCGGCTTGACGAAGGATTTGAGCGAGACGACGCTCGGCAGCTGCATTTGCAGGGTGGGACTATGAACCGCCTGATCGTAATGCGCGACGATATTGACGCGTTCGAGGAACACCGCCTTGATCGCGTCCTGCCACGACCACAGAGACAGTGGATAGTAACTCAGCGGCCGGAAGTCCGCATTCAGCACCAACACCGGCCAACTGCCTTGCGAGACATGTGCGTTCAAGTAACGCTCCCGGCCTCCATGTACGCTGCGAAGCAGCATGTACAGACATACTACATGCAGCGTGACGGGATTGTGAAGCCCGTTGAGCGACTTATTCAGGCCCAAGCAATACGGCGACGGGGTGGCAAAACGGCTCAAAAAGCCGCGATCCGGCGCGGGTCCAGCCGACGCGGAACTATGTTGCCCCAGCGTATCTCCGGCCTTGCGCCTGAGGGTTATTCGCGCACCCGCTCCAGCTTCTGCAAGCACCGCGTCGCGCGCACCACCGCCGGCATCTCCTGGTCCGGAAAGCTGGTGTCCCAGTTGGTGACGCCGACCTCTCCGACATAGATGTCGCCCCTGGAATCCAGCGCGATGCCATGTGGCGCCAGAAACTTGCCGCTGGCGATGCCCGGGCCGTCTTCGCCGCCGAGCCGCGCGATGCGCTTGCCGTTTGCGTCCACGATCGACAGCCGCGGGCCGAGATTGGCCACATTGCGGTTGATGGCGAGGCCTGGACCGAGTTCACCGATCACGAAGGTCGGTGTCTTGCCGCCGCAACAGCACAGCGCGCAGGGCCGGTGTAGATTGTTCCACTGCGTCTCGTATTTGCCCTCGCCATTGAACACTTGCACGCGATGGTTCTCGCGGTCGGCGACATAGACCCAGCCGTCGGCATCGGTCGCGATGTTGTGCACGATATTGAACTGGCCGGGATCGGTGCCGGGCTCGCCCCAGCTTGTCATCAGCTTGCCGTCCGGCGTGAACTTGTGCACACGGGCATTGCCATAGCCATCGGAGACGTAGATCTCGCCCTTCGGCGACAGCGCGGAGTGCGTGCAGCGATGGAAAGGCTCGCCGCTCATGAAGGCGGCGGGTTTTGCGGGGATCCCGATCGTCAGCAGCACCTTGCCGTCGGTGGTGCATTTGCGCACGGTGTGGTCGCCGTCATCCGTGCAGTAGAGATTGTCGTCGGCGTCGATATGCAGCCCGTGCGCGCGGGAGAACAGGCCTTCACCAAAGCTGCGCAGGAAATTACCTGCGCGGTCGAGCACAACCATCGGATGGGCACCGCGGTTGAAGACGTAGACCTGGTCCTTGCTGTCGACCGCGACCGCGGCGACATCGGTCAGCGTCCAGCCGTCCGGCAGCTTTGCGAAATTTTCGACGACGCGGTAACGGTGGTCGCCGCTGCCGAGAATGGCTGGCATTGAATGTCCTCTCTTGTTGTCATTCCGGGGCACGCGAAGCGTGAACCCGGAATCCATCGTACGGCATTTTCGGGGACGAATGGATGCCAGGTTCGCGCTATGCGCGCCCCGGAATGACGGGTGTGGTTACGTTCGCCCCAAAATCCCTTCCTCAATCGCCTTGATCTGCAGCGCGAGATATTTCGAATTGATCCGGCATTGTGCGAGGCTGCCGGCGATGAACCACAGGCCCGGCTGCCCGGTGCGCGCATACATGTTGCGCAGCTCGAGGCCGTCGCCAAAGCCCCAGATCGGGCCGACGCGATCGGCGACCGCGTCCCCGAACAGCTTTCGCACCAGACATTCCTGCGGCTTGTAGCCGGTCGAGAGCACGACGAGATCGGCGGGGAGGATCGCTCCATCGTTCATCCGCGCGCCATCGGCGACGAAGCTGACGATGTCGGCGAACTGGATGAGCTTGATGGCGCCCTCGACGATGAGGTTGGAGCAGCCGACGTTGAAATAATAGCCGCCGCCGCGGGTGAGGTATTTGAACTGCCAGCCGGTGCCGGCCTCGCCAAAGTCGAGCTTGAAGTCGACGCGGCGGAGGCCGTCAAGAAGCTCCTTGTCGAGCTCTTTCGATTGCTCCGTCAGCATCACATGGGTCTTCCTGGCGAGCGGCGTCGGCATCGAGGTCGCGATCAGATCGTTGTCCTCGAGCGTGCCCTCATTATAGATCGCGTAGGCGAGTTGCGCCGACGGCTCGATATTGGTGACCAGCGTCGGCGAACGCTGCACCAGCGTCACATCCGCGCCACTGGAACAGAGATCCTGCGCGATGTCGTGGCCGCTGTTGCCGGTGCCGATGACGATGGCGCGCTTGCCTCGCCATGCCTCGCCGTCCTCGTAGCGGCTCGAATGCAGCAGCGTGCCGTTGAAATTCTCCAGGCTCGGAATGTGAGGGACGTTTGCGATACCGCTGACGCCGGTCGCCATTACCACATGGCGCGGATGCATGGTGCGCCTGCTGCCGTCGGCGCGTCGCAGCGTGACTGTCCAGTGGCCCTCTGTCTGGCTGTAGGCACCTGCCTCGAATTCGGTGCCGGTCCAGAAATTCAGCTCCATGGCGTCGACGTACGACTCGAACCAGTTCGCGAGCTTGTCCTTGGGGATATAGACCGGCCAGCTCGGCGGAAACGGCATGTAGGGCAGATGGTTGACCTGCACCTGGTTGTGCAGGGTCAGCGCGCGATACCGCTTGCGCCAATTGTCGCCGATCCGCGCCTCGCGATCCACGATCAGCGTGTCGATATTCAGCTGCTTCAACCGCGCCGCGATCGCAAGCCCGGCCTGGCCGCCGCCGACCACCAGCACGATGGGATCGCGCTCACAGTACTCGCGCGAGGCATTGCGCAGGTCGAGCCAGTTCGGCCCGCGGAAATCGCGCGAATAGGCCTGCCCCCGCGGCCGCGACGTGCCGAGCTGCTCCTCAAAGCCCTTCAATTCATCGAGCGCGGTGAGCAGCGTCCATGCCTTCAACCGGTCGCCGTCGGCGGCATCGGGGACGAGCCGCAGGATGCCGCTGCCACGGCCAAGCGCAGTCTCGAACTGGAAGATGGCCTCAATCGTGTTGGTGCCGGCGCGGGCGACCCAGCGCGGCGGCGCGCGGTTTGTCGCGATCTTGAGATGGCTTGGCGCCGCCTTCGGTGCGAGCGCGGGCAACGCATCCACGATCGCAGCGCGGCCCGCGATCGTCTGCAGGTTCCAGCTCAATGCCAGCACGTCGCGCCAGTAGCTGTCGACAGCGAAGAGGCGGTTCAGCGCAGCGCCATCGGATTGGCCGAGCACCCGCTCGAATTCATCGAGCCAGGCTTGCGCAGATGCGGAAATGTCTTTCGTCCTGTCCAGCATACGCGACCTCGTGCCGTCTTCGCGGCGTTTCCTCTGAGGTCGACCGTATACCGTATCGCGATGCGCAAAAAAGCCGCCGATCCAAGCGGTGCGGGCATGTGACCTTGCTCTGGCGGCATGCGGCCTGACGCTGTTTCGGGCTTCCGCCTCCGCCTCCGCCGCGTCAGCTTACGCGCCGGGACTCCGGCTGGCCCAATACGGCTCCCGCAGCTTGCGCTTGAAGATCTTTCCGGTGGCCTCGCGCGGCAGCGCGTCGCGGAATTCGACGTCCTTCGGCACCTTGAAGTTGGCGAGCCGCTCGCGCAGGAACGATTGGACGGCCGCGGATGAAAGTTCGGCACCCGGTTCGGGCTCGACATAGGCGCACAGCCGCTCGCCAAATTCGGCGTCGGGTATGCCGAACACGGCGCAGTCGTGCACGCCCGGCATTCCAATCAACGCGTTCTCGATCTCGGCGGGGTAGATGTTGACCCCGCCGGAGATCACCATGTCGCGCTTGCGGTCGCACAGAAACAGGTAACCGTCCTCGTCGAGATAGCCGACGTCGCCGACGCTGACCAGGCCGTCGCGGCCGGCCTCGGCGCGGGCCTCGGCCTTGCCGTGATAGTCGAAATCCGGGACCGAGGTCTGCCGCATGTAGATCTCACCGGGCTCCTTCACGCCGCACGGCCGGCCGTCGCCGTGGAAGATCTTGACGATGCCGCCTTCGATGGCGCGACCGACGGTGCCGGGCTTCTTCAGGGCTTCGGCAGCGGAATGCCACACCGGAATTCCGGTCTCGGTCGAGCCGAAATATTCGTTGATGACCGGCCCCCACCAATCGATCATCGCCTTTTTCACGTCGGGCGGGCAGGGCGCAGCGCCATGAACGACGAAGCGCAACGAGGACAGATCATAACGCCGCTTCACGGCGTCGGGCAGCCGCAGCAGGCGCACGAACATCGTCGGCACCATATGCATGTGGGTGACGCGATGGTGCTCGACCAGCTGCAACAGCTCTTCCGGATCGAACCGGGCCTCCAGCACGATGGTGCAGCCGCTGCGATAGGCCAGCATGCCGTAGGAGTGCGGGGCGGAATGGTACATCGGGCCGTTGATCAGCACGATCTGCCTCTCGTTCGGCTTGACGCCATAGGCGATCGCGCCGACGCGTTCGGAGGCCGCGACCTGATCGGGGCGCATTGGCATCCGTCGCACGCCCTTCGGCATGCCCGTGGTGCCCGAGGTGTAAAACATCGGCGCGCCGCGCTGCGCTGGCTGGGCGAGTTCCGTCTGGTCGTCCCGCCACTTGTCCCAATCGGTCAGTCCGTCCGGAACTTCCGTCAGCGCGGGCGGGATGTCGAACGCCGTGGCGATCTCCGGCGGCGTCGGCACCACCATGAGGGTCAGGCCGTCGGGCAGACCGCCGCTGATCTGCGGCAGCAGGTCGGCATGGCAGATCAGGATGTCGGCGCCGCTGTCGGCAAGGATGTAACGGACCTCGGCGGCCTTCAGGTGCCAGTTGATCGGCACCACCGGTCTGCCGAGCGCAGCTGAAGCTGCGACCACCTCGAACAGTGCGAAATCGTTGCGCAGCATCATGGCGACCGGCGTGCCCTCCCGTCCGCCGAGCGCGCTGAAGCCGCCCGCCGCGCGTCTGATCCCTGCATGGAGGTCGGGATAGTCGATCCGGCGTTCACCGCTGATGATCATGTCGCGTCCTTATCCGCCAGGCCTAGCGGTCGTCCAGCACGTCGCCGAAACTCACCCAGCTCTTGCCGTTGAAGCGTCGCAGCTGAAGCTGCTGGAACGGCAGATAGTCGTCCGGGGCGGTCGTGACGGTCATGCCCGGCAGCAACAGCGGCAGCTTCACGTCCTTGAGCGAGGCCGCCTGGCGCATGATGTTGTCGCGGCTGAGGTCATCCTTGCACGCCTTGAGCACCGTCATCAGCAGCGTGGCATAGTGGTAACCGGCGGCGTAGTTCGAATTGGAGAGATCCGCGGTCGGCATGTACTGCTTCATGAACGCGAAATACTCCTTCGCGCCGGGATCGTCGGCCCATTGCGGGTCCATCGTGTCCTTCTGGTTGCTCGACGAGATCAGGCCGACCGCATTGTCCAGCCCAGCCGGCTCCAGGAACGAGATCGACGAGGCCGAGGTGGGCACGAAGAACAGGTCCGGCTTCCAGCCGATCTCGGCCACGCCCTTGACCATCTGCGAGGTGAACTTGCCGAGCACGACGCCGAACAGCACGTTGGCGCCCGAGGCCTTGAGCGTCGACAGCTGCGAGCTGATCGTCGGCGCGCTGGTCTCGTAGCTCGCCTCCGCGATGATCATGCCGGCCGCCTTGGGCCCGAGCGCGCGTTTGAAGCCCGCGACATAGTCGCGGCCGAAATCGTCATTCTGCGACAGGATCGCGATCTTGGCGTCGGGTTTGGTCTGCAGAATGTATTTGGCATAGACCACGCCCTCGGATTCGTAGGCCGCCATGCCCGGCATGGTCCACGGATTCTTCTGCGGATCGGCCCATTTGGTGGCGCCCGAGAGCACGAACAGCTGCGGCACCTTCTTGGCGTTGAGGTAGCGCTGCACGGCGCTGTTGGTGGCGGTGCCGAGCGAGCCGAACATCATCAGCACCTCGTCCTGCTCCACCAGCTTGCGGGTTTGCTCGACCGTCTTCGGCGGCGAATAGGCGTCATCCAGCGTGATGAACTTGATCTTGCGTCCGTTGATGCCGCCTTCGGCATTGACCTTGTCGAAGAACGCCTCCTGGGTCCGCCCGATCGCGCCGAAGCCTGAGGCCGGACCGCTGTAAGGCAGGGTCTGCCCGATCCGGATCTCGTCGCTGCCCTCGGCGCAGGCGCCCCCGGCGGCGAGCGTCAGCAAGGAAATGCCGATTAGTACAGCTGCAAGCTTCATGGTGTCCTCCCGGTGTCTTGTCAGTCTGAAACGTCAGGCGCTGGCGCGGATCAGCAGATCCTGCCGGGCCTGATCGAATTCCGCTTTCATCCGATCGACCAGCTCGGCGACCGGCGGCGCGTCGGTGATCTGGCCGATGCCCTGGCCTGAGCCCCAGATATCGCGCCATGCCTTGGATTTCGTGTTGCCGCCGGAACCGAAATTCATCTTCGTCTTGTCGGCGACCGCCAGATTGTCTGGATCGAGCCCGGCGGCGGCGATCGAGGGCCCGAGATAGTTGCCGTGCACGCCGGTGAACAGATTCGTATAGACGATGTCGTGGGCGGCATGCTGAACCAGCGCCGTCTTGTACGCTTCGGCTGCGTTAGCCTCCGCGCTCGCGATGAAGCGGGTGCCCATATAGGCGAGATCGGCCCCGAGCGTCACGGCGGAGGCGACGCCGAAGCCGTCGCTGATCGCGCCTGACAGCAGGATCGTGCCCTTGAACCATTGCTTGACCTCGCGCACCAGCGCGAACGGCGACAGCATGCCGGCATGGCCGCCGGCGCCGGCGCACACCAGGATCAGCCCGTCGACGCCTTGCTCGGCGGCCTTGCGCGCATGCTTGACGTTGATGACGTCGTGGAACACCAGCCCGCCATAGGAGTGCGCGGCCTCGACGATCTCGGCCGGCGGCCGCAGCGAGGTGATGATGATGGGGGCCCTGTGCTTTACGCAGGTTTCCATATCCTTCATCAGCCGGTCGTTGGAGGCATGGCAGATCTGGTTGACCGCGTAGGGCGCGACCTTTTTGCCGGGATTGCGCGACTTGTATTCGCCGAGCTCATCCTCGATGCGGCTCAGCCATTCGTCCAGCTTCTCGACCGGGCGGGCGTTGAGCGCCGGAAACGAGCCGACCACGCCCGCCTTGCACTGCGCGATCACCAGCTCCGGTCCGGAGACGATGAAGAGCGGCGAGCCGACCACCGGCAGTTCGAGGCTATCTTTCAAGAGAGCGGGCAGCGCCATCATGTCCTCCCGGAAACGAGCCCCGCGGGCGTGCGGTGGGGGAGGGCGTTTCCTGTTGATCGTCGCCGGCGGCTTGCCGGCCGCATTCGCGGATTTGACGCCACTATAAGGGTTGGCGAGCGGGCCCTGATCGTTCAATATTGAACGGCCGACCATTCAGGTTTGAACAGAGGCGGAAGGTGGATTGGGACCTTTGCAAGACCTTCGTCGCGGTGGCCGAGACCGGCAGCTTCACCGCGGCGGCACGCCGGCTGCACACCAGCCATCCGACCGTCAGCCGCAAGATTGCAGCGCTGGAAGCTCAACTCGGCACCAGATTGCTGGTGCGCGCCGCCGAAGGGCTGGCGCTGACAGCGGACGGCCGGACGCTGCGCGAGCATGCCGAGACGATGGCGGCGGCAGCGCTGCGGGCCGAGACGGCAGTCGCGGCGGGAGGGCACAAGGCGCGCGGCACGGTCAAGCTGTCGATCGGCGCGACACTGGCTTCGCACTGGCTGATGCCGCGCCTGCCTTCCTTCCTGCGCGCGCACGATCACATCCAGCTCGAGATCATCACCCATCCGTTTCCGGCGAGCGTACGCCGGCGCGAGGCGGACGTGGTGCTGCGCCCCTTCGACAGCGGCGAGGAAAATCTGGTCGGCCGCAAGATCGGCCGTCTCGGCACTGGATTCTATGCTTCACGCGACTATGCCGGCGCACGGCCATTGCCCGAGCGGCGCGGCGAGTGGAAGGGCCACAGCGTTGTCGGGTTCGCCGACCAGACCTCCAATGTCCAGCTTGCGCGCTGGAGCGACGTCGTCACGGTCAGGCCACGGTCGTGATGCGTTGCTCGTCGCAGGGCGACATGCTGGCGGCGGTCCGCGCCGGGATCGGAATCTCCGCGCTGTCGTGCTTCGTTGCGGAAAGCTATCCAGATCTGGTGCGCGTTGCGCCGCAGAAGCTCGCGAGCGTGGCGGACCTGTGGCTGTTGGCCCATCCCGACCTCGTCGAACTGCCGGCAGTGCGCGCCGTCGTCGATTTCGTCGCAGAATGCGCCCGAACCGATCGCGCGAGCTTGCGCGGCTAGGTTTGCCCGGCGATCACGCCTTCGCGCTTCTTCACCGCGCGGTAATAGCTCCACCACAGATGCGCGGCGGCACCGCGCAGCGGCCGCCAGGGCTCGGCGAGCGGCGCCATCTGCTTTTCCGTCGGTCGCCCCGGCAAGCCGAGCCCGATGCGGATGCCCTCCTGCACGGCGAGGTCGCCTGCAGGCCAGGCGTCGCCATGGCCGAGACAAAACAGAAGATAGACGTCCGCGGTCCACGGTCCGATGCCAGGCAGCGCGATCAATGTGTGATGGGCAGCATCGGCGTCTTCTTCCGCGAGCACGTCGAGATTCAGCCGCTCCGCCATGATTTCGCGCGCGAGATGCTTCAGCGTCTTGATCTTGGCCGCGGACAGCCCGAGCCGCCCCAACCGGTCGGCGCGCGCGCGGCGCACCGCATCATGGTCGAACGGATCGAACGCGGTCGACAGCCGCCCCCAGATCGCCGCGGCGCTCGCGGTCGAGAGCTGTTGCCCGCAGACGATATGGGCAAGCCCCGCAAAGCCCGGCTCACGCCGCCGCAATGCCGGCATGCCCGCGATCTCGAGTATGGGCTTGAGGCGCGGGTCGCGCTTGATCAGCGTGTGGATGGCGTTTTCGAGGTCGGATTGGGTTTCGAGGTGGATGGTCATGGTGGCCTAAACTCATCATGCACGGGCTTGACCGCGTACCGAATATCTTACTCCGTCATTGCGGGGCGGTGCGAAGCACCGAGCCCGGAATCTCGAGATTCCGGGCTCGTTGCTGCGGACCGCCCCGGAATGACAACCGCGACGGTCAAGCCCGGCCATGACGAGTTCTTTCGCATGATGCCACCCATTTTCCGATTTGCCCCCAGCCCGAACGGCCTCTTGCATCTCGGCCACGCCTATTCTGCGCTGCTGAATTCCGACCGTGCGCGCGAGACTGGCGGGCGATTGCTGCTGCGCATCGAGGACATCGACGCCACACGCTGTCGGCCCGAGTTCGAGACCGCGATCTACCAGGACCTCGCCTGGCTCGGCATTGCCTGGGACGCACCGGTGCGGCGGCAGTCCGAGCATCTCCCGGATTATCGCGCCGCGCTGGAAAAGCTCGCCGCACTCGACCTCGTCTATCCCGCCTTCGAAAGCCGCGCCGAGATCGCAAGGCTCGTGGCCGCGCGCGAGGCCGAGGGGCCTTGGCCGCGCGATCCCGACGGTGCGCCGCTTTACCCCGGCGAGGCGAGATCAATGCCCCCCGGTGAACGGGCGCGGCTGATCGCCTCCGGCGCGCCTTATGCGCTGCGGCTCGACATGGCGGCCGCCTGCGCCCGCGTTGCCGGCCTGACCTGGAACGAACTCGGCGAAGGTCCCGGCGGCGAGCGTGGCGTCGTTCCCGCGCGAGCCGAGGCCTGGGGCGATGTGATCCTGGCCCGGAAGGAGACCCCGACGAGCTATCATCTATCTGTAGTCGTGGACGACGCGCTCCAGGACATCAGTGAGGTGGTGCGGGGCCAGGACCTGTTTCATGCCACTTCGGTCCACCGCCTGCTGCAAGTCCTGTTGGGCCTGGGCGAGCCCGCCTACCGCCATCACGCCCTGATTCGCGACGGCGAGGGGCGGAAGCTGTCGAAATCGAGCCGCTCGACGGGCCTGCGGGAGCTGCGCGCTGCCGAAGCCACACCTGCAAGCATCCGCCATCTGGTGGGATTAGGTTAAGTTTCTCTGGGGGTTAGCAAAACGCCGCCGTGACTCCGGGCATTCCGCTGTGCCATGCTCGCCAACCAGCCCGGGGTTCGAAGCGGATACTTCGAAGGGGATTTATGGCGGCGAATACGCGCTCAGCGCGCACCACGCGGACGCCCAGGCAATCGCCTCGGAAGCGATCCGGGACGGCCGCTAAGCTGCGCAAGCGCAGCACCCCGGCCGAACCGGACGTGGTCCAGGCGGCGCTCGCTGCCTTTGCCCACGAGGTTCGCACCCCTCTGACCGGGATCCTGGCGATCAGCGATCTCCTTGCGACCTCCGATCTCGGCGAGCGGGAACGGCGCTGGGCCGACACGATCAAGGCCGGCGCCGAACACCTGGCGAACCTTGCCACCCTGTTTGTCGACGCCGCCAAAACCGGGAGAGGTGGCGGGAACGGCGGAAGCTCGCTGCGGCAGGACCTGTTCGACCTGCGGGCGCTTGCCCGCAGCACCGGTGATTCCCTCGCCGGGCGCGCCGCAGCCAAGGGCCTTCAGGCCGAAGTCGATATCTCCGAAAAGCTCCCCGGTCTCGTGGTCGGCGATTCCGTCCGCCTGCGCGCGGCGCTCGAGAACCTGATCGACAACGCCGTGAAGTTCACCGACCAGGGCGGCGTCGCGATCTCGGCCATGCCTTGGCGACCTGCCAATGGCAGCCGAAGTGGCGAGGCCAACGATAAGGCCAAAGACAAGATCAAGGACAAAACCAAGCGCAGGGTCGGCGTTGCCTTCGCGGTGTCCGACAGCGGTATCGGCCTGACCATGGCCGAGATCAAGCGGCTGTTCCGTCCCTTCACGCAGGCCAATGTCACCATTGCCTCGCGCTTCGGCGGCGCCGGCCTGGGGCTGTGCTCGGTCAAGCAACTGGCGCGCGCGATGGGCGGCGACATCACGGTCGCACCGCGGCGCGGCGGCGGTGCCACGTTCACGCTGACGGTCTCTCTCGATGCGGCGGGACCGGTGAAGTCCCGCAAATCGGGCGCCAGCGAAACGGATGCGCTGGTGCCGTTGCGCGTGCTCAGCGTCGAGGACAATCCGTTCGGGCGCGTCGTGCTCAACACCATCCTGACCGAGCTCGGCCATCATGCGGAGTTCATCGGGCGCGGCGAGGACGCGGTCAACCGGCTCGCGCAGGGAGCATTCGACGCGGTACTGATGGACATGGTCTTGCCGGGCATCGACGGCGTCGAGGCGATCAGGCAAATCCGCAACATGCTGACACCGCTCGCTCAAATCCCCATCATTGGGGTCTCCGGCCGCGGCGAGGACGAGGCGGCGTCGCGCGAAGCCGGCGCCGACGCCTTCCTGGTCAAGCCTGTGTCTCCGCGGGCATTAGCGACTGCGCTGCTTGAAGCGACACGCCGTGAGGAAGCCGCGATTTGATGATCGCGGCGTTGAGCTCGCCGCCGTACACGAAGATCGCGGCGATGAAGTACAGAAACACCAGCGCGATGATCACCGAAGCGAGCCCCGCATACATCGTCACGTAATTGTTGGCGAAGCGCGCCAGGTACTGTCCGAACACGATGCCCGAGATCAGCGAGGCCACAATGGTGAAGACGATGCCGGGCAGGATCTGGAGGAAGCTGCGCCGGCCCGCCGGCAGCCAGGTGTGCAGGATGATCAACGCCACCACCAGAGCGCTCACGGTGATGCCGTAGCGTAGCCAGGTGAGGATGCTTTCGTTGGACTCGACGAACAGCGGAATATGGCTCCGCGCAGCCTCGATGATCAGCGGGCCGAGCACGATCAGAAACGCCATCGCCAGCGCGGTGAAGGCCGCGATCAGCGTGTAGCCGATCGATTCCAGCCGCAGCCAGTACCAGCGCCGCATCTCCACCACCGCGTAGGCGCGGTTGAGCGCAACCCGCAGCGCCTCGACGCCGTTCGAGGCGAAGTAAACCGACAGCACCGCGCCGACGGTGAGCACCCCGGAACGCGTGGTGGTCAGCACATCGTGCACTTCGCCCGAGATCGAATCCGCGACCTGCTTGGGCCAGACCTGGAGCATCAGGCTGGCGGCCTGGTCGGCGAGCTCCTTGGAACCGAAGAAGCCGGCGAGCGAGGTCAGCACAATCAGGAACGGAAACAGCGCCATCAATGTCGACAGCGCGATATGGCTCGCGATCGCCCAGCCGTCATCGGCCAGGAACGTGTAGAACGCATCCATCACCACGACGTAGATGTAACGGATTGCTTTCACGCGCCACCTACCCCGCTGGTGCCAGTCCCTCGCCCCGGGTGCGAGGAGAGGCGAAGAAGAGAGGCAATTGGCGCAAATCGGAAAGCATCCCCTACCATCTGATATTATTGGGCTAAAAGCCAGATCACGCAGCGCCCTTTGTCATTCCGGGCCGCGCGAAGCGCCAACCCAGAATCCATCCAGCGGCGGCGCAAGTCTTGAAAGGGATTCCGGGCTCGATGCCTCGCTTCGCCCCGGAATGACCGGGTTGAGACGATGGCGCATCCGCAAACACGGTGTTATCTACGGCAAATGGCATCCCTTTTGAGTACGTTCATCCTTCCGGTGGCGGCCGGCGCCGTGGCGATCGTGCTGCTGCTCGGTCTGGTCAACATGATGCGCGGCGGCTCGCCCAACACCTCGCAGAAGTTGATGCGTTGGCGCGTGCTGCTTCAGTTCGTGGCGATCGTCATCGCCATGCTCGCGGTCTGGGCGATGGGGCACTAGATGGTCACGTTGAACCGCATCTATACGAAAACCGGTGACGATGGCACGACGGCGCTCGGCTCCGGCGAGCGCCGTCCGAAATATGATCTGCGCATCGCGGCCTATGGCACCGTCGACGAAACCAACGCTGCGATCGGCGTGGTGCGGCTCCACACAAAGGACGCGCCTGAACTCGATGCAATGCTCGGCCGCATTCAGAACGATCTGTTTGATCTCGGCGCCGACCTCGCGGTGCCCGAGCGTGAAGGCAAAGCCGAACGGCTGCGGGTTGTGGCAAGCCAGGTCGAGCGGCTCGAGCGCGACATCGACGCGCTCAACGACAAGCTCGCGCCGCTTACCTCTTTCGTGCTGCCGGGCGGGACACCGGCGGCGGCCCACCTCCATGTCGCGCGTACAATTTGCCGCAGGGCGGAACGGGTCATGGTGGGACTGGCGGCCCAGCCGGGCGAGCCGGTGGGCGCGGCTGGCATCCAATATATGAATCGGCTGTCGGATCTCCTGTTCGTGGCGAGCCGCGCGGCTAACCAGAATGGCGCCGGCGACGTGCTCTGGGTTCCGGGCCAGAATCGCTGACCCATCGAGATCAGCATTTCAGGGGGCTAAATTTAGGCCCCTTCGCGCGTTGACCGGGCCGGATCAGGCCTTTAGGTTCCGCGCCAGTTGATAACCCCCTTCCCAAATTGAGTGAAAGAGGATCGATGAAGGTCTTAGTGCCGGTAAAGCGGGTGGTCGATTACAACGTCAAGGTCCGCGTCAAGAGCGATGGATCGGGCGTTGAACTCGCCAACGTCAAGATGTCGATGAACCCGTTCGACGAAATCGCGGTCGAGGAAGCGCTGCGCCTGAAGGAAGGCGGCAAGGCCACCGAAGTCGTGGTGGTCTCCATCGGACCGGCGCAGGCCTCGGAGACGATCCGCACCGGTCTCGCCATGGGCGCCGATCGCGGCATCCTGGTGAAGGCGGAAGGCGCAGTCGAGCCGCTCGCGGTCGCCAAGATCCTGAAGAAGATCGCCGAAGAAGAGCAGCCTGGCCTGATCATCCTGGGCAAGCAGGCGATCGACGACGACAGCAACCAGACCGGCCAAATGCTGGCCGCACTGCTCGGCTGGTCGCAGGCGACGTTTGCCTCGAAGCTCGAGGTCGAAGGTTCAGACTTCAAGGTCACCCGCGAAGTCGACGGCGGCTTGCAGACCGTCAAGCTCAAGGGACCGGCGATCGTCACCACCGATCTGCGTCTCAACGAGCCGCGCTATGCGTCGCTGCCCAACATCATGAAGGCCAAGAAGAAGCCGATTGCGGACAGGACCGCCGCCGATTACGGCGTCGATCTCACTGCGCGCCTCGAAGTTCTCAAGACCACGGAGCCCGCGGGCCGCAAGGCCGGCGTCAAGGTCAAGGACGTCGCCGAGCTGGTCTCGAAACTCAAGAACGAAGCCGGGGTGCTCTGATGACGACGCTTCTGATTGCCGAACACGACAATGCGTCGCTGAAGGATGCGACCAACAAGGCCCTGACCGCGGCCGCCGCGCTCGGCGCGGATGTCGAGGTGCTGGTCGCCGGTGAGAACGCCAAGGCCGCGGCGGATGCTGCCGCCAAGCTCGCAGGCGTCAAGAAGGTGCTGCTCGCCGACGGCGCGCTTTACGCGCACGATCTCGCCGAGCCGCTGGCCGCGCTGATCGTCGCGCTGGCCCCCGGCTATGATGCGATCGTCGCGCCCGCGACCTCGCGCTTCAAGAACGTGATGCCGCGTGTCGCAGCCCTGCTCGACGTGATGCAGGTTTCGGAGATCACCAAGGTTATCGCCCCCGACACCTATGAGCGTCCGATCTATGCCGGCAACGCCATCCAGACCGTGAAGTCGAAGGACGCCAAGAAGGTCATCACGGTCCGCACCTCCACCTTCGCGGCGGCTGCCGAAGGTGGCAGCGCGCCCGTCGAGACCGTCGCAGCTGCGGCCGATCCGGGCCTGTCGTCCTTCGTCGGCGAGGAAGTTGCCAAGAGCGACCGCCCCGAGCTGACCTCGGCCAAGATCATCGTCTCCGGCGGCCGCGCCATGCAGAGCCGTGAGAACTTCGCCAAGTACATCGAGCCGCTCGCCGACAAGCTCGGCGCCGGCGTCGGCGCCTCGCGCGCGGCGGTCGATGCCGGCTATGCGCCAAACGACTGGCAGGTCGGCCAGACCGGCAAGGTGGTGGCTCCCGAGCTCTACGTCGCGGTCGGCATTTCCGGCGCGATCCAGCATCTGGCGGGCATGAAGGATTCCAAGGTCATCGTCGCGATCAACAAGGACGAGGACGCGCCGATCTTCCAGGTCGCCGATTACGGCCTGGTCGCCGACCTCTATCAAGCGGTTCCTGAGCTCACCGAGGCGCTCGGCAAGCTCGGCAAGTAAAAACGCAGTAAAAACACCGGCCGGAGTGCTATACTCCGGCCGGTGTTTCTTTTTGCGGCGTTTTCTTTGGCGTGGGGCACGCCGGGGAAGCGATCCAATCTAGGTTTCGAGCCGAGATTCTGATTAAATCATGCTTCTGATAAAATCAGGCCTCCCGGCTCAGGGGATTAGGCAGGCGCGATCTGCGCGCCGTTCCGGTGGATGACATTATGGCGGCAGTGATCAAGAAGGTCGGCGTGATCGGCGCGGGGCAGATGGGCAGTGGCATCGCGCATGTCGCGGCGCTGGCCGGCTTCGACGTGGTCCTCAACGACATCTCGGGCGATCGCCTCAAGTCGGGCATGGCCACCATCAACGGCAATCTGGCACGCCAGGTCTCGAAGAAGGCGGTCACCGAAGACGACAAGGCCACGGCGGTCGGGCGTATCAAGCTTGCCGAGAAGCTCGACGACCTCGCCGACTGCGATCTCGTGATCGAGACCGCGGTCGAGAAGGAAGAGGTCAAGCGCAAGATCTTTCACGAGCTCTGCGCGGTGTTGAAGCCGGAGGCGATCGTCGCCTCCGATACGTCTTCGATCTCGATCACGCGGCTTGCCGCCGCGACCGACCGGCCCGAGCGCTTCATCGGCATTCACTTCATGAATCCGGTGCCGCTGATGGAACTGGTCGAGCTGATCCGCGGCATCGCCACCGACGATTCGACCTTCGAGGCGTCCAAGGAATTCGTCGCCAAGCTCGGCAAGCAGGTCGCGGTCTCCGAGGATTTTCCGGCCTTCATCGTCAACCGCATCCTGCTGCCGATGATCAACGAGGCGATCTACACGCTGTATGAAGGCGTCGGCAACGTCGAGGCGATCGACGCCGCGATGAAGTTGGGGGCGCACCATCCGATGGGCCCGCTCGAGCTCGCCGATTTCATCGGCCTGGATACCTGCCTGTCGATCATGCAGGTGCTGCATGAGGGCTTGGCCGACTCCAAGTACCGACCGTGCCCGCTGCTGGTGAAATACGTCGAAGCAGGCTGGCTCGGCCGCAAGACCCAGCGCGGCTTCTACGACTACCGCGGCGCCAAGCCGGTTCCGACCCGGTAAGGCAACGCTGCCGCAGGGGGGCAAAGGCGCAAAGCGCCGTGCCCGCCATGCTCCGTCATCGCCATGACGATCGGTGAGCGCGCTTTGCTTTGCCCACCCCACCGCGCTTCCCGACAATTCATGCCGCGTTAACCGCACGCCGGTAGCTTACCGCTCGCAAGAGGGTTTGCGTATGGATACGATGGCGATGGTCAGCACCATGCTGGCCTCTCAGCAGGGCGCGCTGCAGTCGAATATCGCGGCGACGCTGATGAAGCAGAATGCGGATGCGGAAAAATCCGCGGTTCTGACGCTGCTCGGCGCCGGCCAGCCCTCGCTTGCCAATGTCGGCGCGGGCGTCGGCGGTAATCTCAACGTCACTGCCTAAAGTGCGGCTGCGGCCGGGCCCAGCGCGGCGCGGATCAGCTTGAGTGCGTCGTCGCTCCCCCATTCCGCCGGTCCCGCGATCGTCGCGATCTCGCAGCCCTGCGGATCGACCAGCACCGAGGTCGGCATGCCCAAGGCCCGGCCTATGGCCTTAAGATCTTGGAAAACCTTGGCTTTTTGGTCGTTGAAATAGCCGAGCCGGGTCAGGCTGGCCTCTTTGAGGAAGTTTTTCGGCTTCTCGGGGTCGCGGGTGTCGATATTGATCGCCACCACCTCGAAATTCGGCCCCGCCAGCTTGGCCTGGAGTTGGTCCAGCGCCGGCATTTCCTTGCGGCAGGGCACGCACCAGGTGGCCCAGAGGTTGACCAGCAGGGTCTTGCCGCGGAAGTCGGACAGCTTTTTCGGCTTGCCGTCGGCATCCTCGAAAGCGAGGTCCGGCAGCTTCAGGGGCGTGCTCGCCATTGTCAGCGCCGCCACCTCGCCGCGGGCGAGTGGGGCGATCTTCTGGGCTGTCGCGACCGCTGCCCGGCAGATCGGATCGCCTCCAGAGGGCCGGCTCAGGCCCAGCCCATACAGCGCAGCGAAGGAGGCCAGCCCCCCGACCACCACTGTGGCGACGACGAGGGGGATGCGGCGCGTGGCCGACCGGGCCCTTCGCTGGTCAAGCATATCGTTGGGGTCGAGCATATCGTTTGTCATCCGGTCGCAGATATGGCTATCAGGGGCCTCTTAATACGGCTGGCTTCCGCCAGCAAACGTGCGGCGACCAGCAAGGCGTGAGCAGGGGATCATGAGCAACAAGATGTGGGGCGGCCGGTTCTCGGAACGCCCCGATGAGATCATGGAAGAGATCAACGTTTCCATCGACGTCGATCGTCACCTCTACGCCCAGGACATTGCCGCGTCCAAGGCCCACGCCGCGATGCTTGCCGCGCAAGGCATCATCACGGCCAGTGATGCGAAAAATATCGGCAAGGGTCTAGACACGATTTTGTCAGAGATCGGCAAGGGCGGCTTCGAGTTCAAGCGCGCGCTCGAGGACATTCACATGAATGTCGAGAGCCGCCTGTCGGACCTGATCGGCCCCGCGGCCGGCCGCCTGCACACGGCGCGCTCCCGCAACGACCAGGTCGCGACCGATTTCCGTCTCTATGTCCGCGACATCCTCGACGAGACCGATGCCGCGCTCGCCACGTTCCAGGCGGCGCTGGTCAATCGGGCGCTCGAACATGCCGCGACCGTGATGCCCGGCTTCACGCATCTCCAGACCGCGCAGCCCGTCACCTTCGGCCACCATCTGCTCGCCTATGTCGAGATGGCCGCGCGCGACCGCGGCCGTTTCCAGGACGCGCGCAAGCGGCTCAACGAATCCCCGCTCGGCGCCGCCGCGCTCGCTGGCACCTCGTTCCCGATCGACCGCCATGCGACCGCAAAGGCGCTTCTGTTCGACCGCCCGATGGCGAACTCGCTTGACGCGGTCTCCGACCGCGACTTCGTGCTGGAGACGCTGTCGGCAGCCTCGATCTGTGCCGTGCACATGTCGCGCTTTGCCGAAGAGATCGTGATCTGGACCTCGCCGCTGGTCGGCATGATCCGGCTCAGCGACAAGTTCACCACCGGCTCCTCGATCATGCCGCAGAAGCGCAACCCGGACGCCGCCGAACTCGTGCGCGCCAAGACCGGCCGCGTCATTGGCGCGCTCAATGGCCTGCTGATCGTGATGAAGGGCCTGCCGCTCGCCTATCAAAAGGACATGCAGGAGGACAAGCAGGGCGCGATGGAGGGCTTTGCCGCGCTGTCGCTGGCGATCCGCGCCATGACCGGGATGGTCCGCGATCTCGTCCCCGACGAGGCCAAGATGAAGGCGGCGGCGGGCGAGGGCTATGCCACCGCGACCGATCTCGCCGACTGGCTGGTGCGGACGCTGAAGATGCCGTTCCGCGAAGCTCACCACGTCACCGGCCGCATCGTGGCCAAGGCCGCCGAGGGCGGCGTGGCTCTGCATGAGCTCCCCCTCAAAGAGATGCAGGCGATCGAGCCCAGGATCACCAAAGACGTGCTCGGCGTGCTCTCGGTCGAATCCTCGGTGAAGAGCCGCACCAGCTTTGGCGGCACCGCGCCGAAGAACGTGGCGGCCCAAGCCAAGGCTTGGGTGAAGCGGCTGGAAAAAGAGCGAAAATTGGGCTGAGGGCAAAATTTCGCTTATGTTTCATGGTCCTCCGGCTCTCGCCAGCGCGCGCCAATCTCTGTATGGTGCGCTCCGTAATGGGGATTTCGTCGTGACGTCAAAGTTTCGCCCGGCCGGCTCGGGGTGGGCCATTATTGTCTTGAGCGTGAGCGCGCTCGCGCTTGCCGGCTGCGGCCGCAAGGGTCCGCTCGACCTGCCGCCGACCGCCTCCAACGCGTCCACGGCCAACATCGCAGCGCCGACCGACACCGAGACCGAAGCCCAGAAGACGCCGAGCCTGTTCAATCCCACCTATGGTGTGGACGCGGCGCCGGCGGCAAGCAAGGGCAGGAAGAAATCGTTTATCCTCGACCCGCTCCTGGACGACAAGCCCAGCAGATGAGCTGGGGCAACTGAGCCAATGCCATGAACCATTTCGACTACCGCAACGGCGTGCTGCACGCCGAGGCGGTGAACCTGTCCGAGCTCGCCGCAGCCGTCGGCACGCCCTTTTATTGCTATTCGACCGCGACGCTCGAGCGGCACTATCGTGTCTTCACCGACGCCTTCGCCGGCGAGAAGGTGCTGGTTTGCTACGCCATGAAGGCGAACTCCAACCAGTCGGTGCTGCGCACGCTGGCCAAGCTCGGCGCCGGCGCCGACGTGGTCTCGGGCGGTGAACTGAAGCGCGCGCTGGCCGCCGGCATCCCCGCAAGCAAGATCCTGTTCTCCGGGGTCGGCAAGACGGAAGACGAGCTGCGCGCCGCGCTTGCTGCCGACATCCTCTGTCTCAACGTCGAATCCGAGCCTGAGCTCGAGCTGCTGTCGCGCATTGCGACCGAGATGGGCAAGACCGCGCGCATCTCCATCCGCGTCAACCCGGACGTCGATGCCGGCACGCACGCAAAGATCTCGACCGGAAAGTCCGAGAACAAGTTCGGCATCCCGATCGCGCATGCCCGCGAGGTCTATGCGCGCGCCGCCAAGCTGCCGGGCATCCAGGTGACCGGCACCGACGTGCATATCGGCAGCCAGATCACTGATCTCTCCGGCATGGAGACCGCGTTCCGCATCCTCGCCGAGTTCGTGCAGACGCTGCGTGCCGACGGTCACGACATATCGCATGTCGATTTTGGCGGCGGCCTCGGCATTCCCTACTACATGGACCGCGAGGCGCCGCCGGCGCCGGACGTCTATGCCGCCATGGTCAAGCGCGTCAGCCACAATCTTGGCTGCACGTTGATGTTCGAGCCGGGCCGCATGATCGTCGGCAATGCCGGAATTCTGGTCGCCAAGGTGATCTATGTGAAGCATGGCGACGGCAAGAATTTCGTCATCATCGACGCCGCCATGAACGATTTGATCCGGCCGACGCTGTACGAGGCGCATCACGACATCCTGCCGGTGACGCAGCCGGCGAACGGCGCCGCCACGATCACGGCCGATGTCGTCGGTCCGGTCTGCGAGACCGGCGACTATCTCGCACTCGATCGCACTTTGCCGACGCCGAAGCCGGGCGATCTCATCGCCATCATGACGGCCGGTGCCTACGGCGCGGTGCAGGCCGGCACCTACAATACGCGGGCGCTGGTATCCGAGGTGCTGGTGAAGGGCGACCAGTATGCGGTGGTGCGTCCGCGTGTCGAGGTCGAGCAGCTGATCGCGATGGACAAGCCGGCGCCGTGGCTGTGAAGGCGATACCGCGCTTCAACTAATTCGGTGTCGTCCCGGCGAAGGCCGGGACCCATAACCCCGGGCAGAGGTTGTGGCGCGATGCTGGCAAGCGCGAGTCTTCGTCAATCTCCTCCCTGTGGCTATGGGTCCCGGCCTTCGCCGGGACCACCAGGAGAGTGTGGCGCGCTACTTTCCGGCCAATCCACCGCTCTTCCCGCCAACCACAACGCCCGCCTTCTTCTCGATCGGCTTGATCGCCGCGGTGAAATCGGACTCGGCGCCTTCCGCGCTGATCACGGTCTCCCACAGACGCCCGACCGCGTCGGCAACCTCCATCGACAGCCCGAGCTGCTTCATCTCCGCGAGCGCCAGCCGCACGTCCTTCACCATCAATCCGGTGGCAAAACCGAAGTCGAAGGTCCGCGGCAGCACCGAGCGCGGAAACTTGTCGCGGCTCGCGGTGTTCATGCCGGAGCCGGAATTGATGACGTCGATCATCACGGCCGGATCGAGTCCGGCCTTGACGCCCATCACCACGGCCTCCGATGTCGCCACGATCGCGGTCGCGGACAGGAAATTGTTGGCGAGCTTCATGGTCTGCGCCGCGCCCGGCTTCTCGCCGATGAAGAACACTTTTCCGATGATTTCGAGCGCCGGCTTGAGAAGCTCGAACTCCGCCTTCGGCCCGGACACCATCACCGCCAGCGTGCCCTTCTCGGCGCCGCCGACGCCGCCGGAGACCGGGCAGTCGATCTGCACGATGTTGTGCTTCGCCAGGAGGCCGTGAATCTTCGACGCCATCTGCGAGCCGACGGTTGACAGATCGACGAAGCGTTTTGCGCGGCTCCCCTCGATCACGCCGTTCGACCCGGTTGCGACCTCGAGCGACGCTTGCAGCGACGGCAGGCTCGCCATCACCGTCTCGACCTGGTCGGCGACGTCCTTCGGCGACGTTGCACTTTTTGCGCCGCGCGCCACCAGCTTCCCGACGACCTCCTTGCGCGTGTCGAATACGACGAGCCGGTGGCCCGCCTCGATCAGCCGCCGCGCCATCGGGAATCCCATGTTTCCGAGGCCGATGAATCCGATGTCCATGGTGGTTTTTCCTCCCGCCGTCATTGCGAGGAGCGAAGCGACGAAGCAATCCAGGAATGTTTCCGCGGAGGGATTCTGGATTGCTTCGCTTCGCTCGCAATGACGGAGCAATGCGTTGAAGCTAACCGTGCTTTAGTCCTTGTCGAACTCGGCGAACACCTCGCGCGCGATGCGAAAGCTGTCGACCGCCGCCGGCATGCCGCCGTAGATCGCGACCTGCATCAGGATCTCGCGGATTTCGTCGCGCGTCACGCCATTGGTCAGCGCACCCTTGAGATGCGCGCGAAACTCGTGCTGGCGATTCAGGATCGCGATCATCGCGATATTGAGCATGCTGCGGGTCTTGCGCGGCAGCTCGTCACGGCCCCACACCGTGCCCCAGCAATATTCGTTGAGCATCTCCTGGAACGGACGGTTGAAGTCGTCGACGTTCTTCAGGGCATTGTTGACATAGGCTTCTCCCAGCACCGCTTTACGGACTTGCAGGCCCTTGTCATGCATCTTCTTGTCCATGGTGTTCCCTCTATTTCCGTTGCGTTTTCCTTGAATGGCGCCGCGGAAACTACGGGGTTGGGCCGGAGCAGTCACGTCCTCGTGTTATGCGGGAAAAGGGGGATGTCCCGTACAGGAACGGATGCCTCAGTGCTGCCGTTGTGATACGCTCCACTCACCGGGCAACCTGGAGAGTTGATTGAACGGCGTCATCCCCGACCCGTCAGACCCGATCCGTGACGACGACGCTGTGTCGCGGCTGAAGCTGGCGCAGGCCCTCGACCGGGCCACTTATGCCATCGCATGGGAGCGTGCCTGGCCGAATCTGGCGCGCGTTCTGACCGTCGCCGGCCTGTTTCTGGTGGTGTCCTGGGCTGGTCTCTGGCTGGCGCTCCCTTCCATTGCTCGCGCGATCGGCCTCGTCGTTTTCGCCGGCATCGCTGCGGCCGCCCTTTTCCCGCTGATTCGCTTTCGCTGGCCGCGCCGCGAGGAGGCGCTGGCTCGGCTCGACCGTGGCTCGGGCATCCGCCACCGCCCCGCCACCACGCTGACGGACACGCTGAGCTCGCAGGATCCGGTTGCGCGGGCGCTGTGGCAGGCCCAGCGCGAGCGCACCTTGGCCTCGCTCAGGCGTATCCGCGCCGGTTTGCCCAAGCCGCGGCTCGCGATCTACGACCCCTGGGCGCTGCGTGCGCTGGTCATGGTGATGCTGGTCGCGACCTTCTTCGCCGCCGGCGACGAGCGCGCGATGCGGCTGGGCGCTGCTTTCGACTGGAACGGGGTGCTGGCGCCCACGAATATTCGCGTCGACGCCTGGGTCACCCCGCCGGTCTACACCGGAAAGCCGCCGGTGATCCTGTCGGCGGCCAACAAGGAAGCCGCGGCATTGCCGGCGTCGGGCCCGCTCGCCGTGCCCGCCGGCTCGATCCTGATCGTGCGCTCCTCCGGCGGCAGCCTGGATGTCGCCGTCTCCGGCGGCCTCAAGGAGGTTGCCCCCGCTGAAGCCACGCCCAAGGGCACCAACGAGAAGCATTTTACCATCACCGGTGACGGCACCGCCCGTGTCCGCGCGCCCTCCGGCCAGCCGCAATGGGCGTTCGCGGCGACACTGGACCGACCGCCGACGATCGCGCTCGCCAAGGATCCGGAGCGCCAGGCGCGCGGCGCGCTCCAGCTCGTCTACAAGATCGAGGACGATTACGGCGTCACCGGCGCCGAAGCGCAAATTGCTCCGCGTTCCAGCGACGCAAAAGACGCCGGCAAGGACGGCGACAGCAAGACCGCCGCGCGGCCACTGTTCCAGCCGCCGCAGTTTCCGCTGGTGCTGCCGAATGCGCGCACCCGCAACGGCGTCGGTCAGACCGTCAAGGATCTCAGCGAGGATCCCTATGCCGGCGCCGATGTCACGCTGACGCTCACGGCCAAGGACGAGGCCGGCAACGAGGCCAAGAGCGAGCCGTTCAACATGCGCCTGCCCGAGCGGCTGTTCACCAAGCCGCTGGCGCGCGCGCTGATCGAGCAGCGCCGCATCCTCGCGCTCGACGCCAACAGGAATTCGGACGTCTACACCGCGCTCGACGCGCTGATGATCGCGCCTGAATTGTTCACCCAGGAAACCGGCCAATATCTCGGCCTCTACAACGTCGCGCGCCAGCTCGAGGCGGCGCGCACCGACGACGCCATGCGCGAAGTCGTGGCGAGCCTGTGGGCGCTCGCGGTGACCATCGAGGACGGCAATATCTCCGACGTCGAGAAGGCGCTCCGCGCGGCGCAGGACGCACTGAAGCAGGCGTTGGAGCGCGGCGCCAGCGACGAGGAGATCAAGAAGCTCACGCAGGATTTGCGCGCGGCGCTGGACAATTTCATGCGCCAGCTCGCCGAGCAGTTCCGCAACAACAAGGATGCGCAAAATCTCGCGCGGCCGCTTGATCCGAACACGAAGATCCTGCGCCAGCAGGATCTCCAGAACATGATCGACCGCATGGAGCGCCTGTCGCGCTCCGGCGACAAGGATGCGGCCAAGCAGCTGCTCGACCAGCTCCAGCAGATGCTGGAGGGCCTTCAGATGGCGCAGCCCGGACAGTCCGGCGAGAGCGACATGGAGCAGGCGCTCAACGAGCTCGGCGACATGATCCGCAAGCAGCAGCAGTTGCGCGACAAGACCTACAAGCAGGGCCAGGACTCCCGGCGCGACCGCATGCGCGGCAAGCAGCAGCCGGGCGACCAGTCGATGTCGGATCTGCAGCAAGACCAGCAGGGCCTGCGCGACCGCCTGAAGAAGCTCCAGGACGAAATGGCCAAGCGCGGCCTCGCCCAGAAGGGCCAGAAAGGTCAGCAGGGACAGAAGGGGCAACAGGGTCAACAAGGCGACCAGGGCCAGCCCGGCCAGAACGGCGATCAGGACGCCGACCAGGGCGATGACGACGGCGGGCTCGACGCCGCCGATGGCGCCATGGGAGACGCCGGCAGCAAGCTCGGCGAGGGCAATGCCGACGGCGCCGTGGACTCTCAGGGCAAGGCGCTCGAGGCGATGCGCAAAGGCGCGCAGAAGATGGCCGAGGGGATGCAGCAGGGCGACGGCGACGGCCAGGGCGATGGCCCCGGCAATCGCGCCGGCCGGCAGCAGAGCGGCGGCAACCAGACCGACCCGCTCGGCCGTCCGCTGCACGGCCGCGAATTCGGCGATGATTACACGGTCAAGATCCCCGGCGAGATCGACGTCCAGCGCGTCCGCCGCATCCTCGAGGAACTCCGTCGCCGCCTCGGCGATCCCTCGCGCCCGCAGATCGAGCTCGACTATATCGAGCGGCTGCTGAAGGATTTTTGAGCCGCGCATTTTCGCAGAGATTGCGCACACTGCCTCCCCGATGTCGTCCCGGCGAAGGCCGGGACCCATAACCCCAGGGAGCAGTTTGGCGACGACTCGTCGTCCGGTACTGCGACCGATCGCTAATAGATAGACCACGCGGTATGGGTCCCGGCCTTCGCCGGGACGACACCGAGGGTGTGCCGCCCGCTACCCCTTTTTCACCGCCAGCGCGTCCGCGACCGCCGTGCGGATGTCGGCGACCGAGAATGGCTTTGTCACGACGTCATGCACCAGCGCATTGAGGTTCGAAGCGCGTTCGCGCTGGTCGGCATATCCGGTCATGAGCAAAATCGTCAGCTCGGGAAAATCGCGCGCGGCCGAGAGCGCCAACGCGATGCCGTCCATCACCGGCATCTGGATGTCGGTGAGCAACAGATCGAACGCACCGTCCTCGCGGGTCAGGATCTCCAGCGCCTCGGCGCCGTCCTGCGCGGTGACGATCTCGTGGCCGTCCATGGCGATGGCGCGCGCCACGAGCTGGCGCATCGAATCCTCGTCGTCGGCGATCAAGATTTTCGGCATGAGATCAACCTTGGAACCAACTCTCGTGCGACACCCTCGGCACGGATCATACGCTACCGCCGGCAATGTCGCGGCGGTTGAAGAAACGAACGTCGATATTGCGGCCTTCCGGCGGCGGCGAAGCCAGGCGCGACCTGAAGAAGGCGCGCTCGCCGGGCTGCAACACGGTCTGTTCCAGCACCGTATTCCATGCGTAGATTTCGGCGCCCTGCGCATCGCGTACGGCGAAACGCAGGCGCGGGATATCGAGCGCCTTCTTGCCCTGGCCGACGATCACACCCTCGATCACCAGCACCTGCTTGCCATCCACCGTCTCGCTCGAAAGCTTGACGTCCTTGAAGGCCAGCCCGCGCAGGTTCACATCAAACCCGACCATCTTGTAGAACGCCGCCGTCTGCGGCAGCAGCCGCACCATGTCGACACGCCATATGACCAGTGCCAGCACCAGCGCACCCATGGCGGCGCAGGCGGTCGGCAGGCCGACATGGGATTTGCGCCTCGCCGGGGTCGCGGCCGGGCGGCTGATCCGTGCGCCGCGGCGGGGGAACAGGCTGCGGAACCAGGACTGGTGCTGCTCGCCGATGTTGTCGTCCTCATCGGAGGAGGGCGCTGCCGACCAATCGTCGTCGGTCTCCTGAGCGTCCTCGGCAGGCCAGTCGCTGGCGATCGAGGGGCTCTCGACCATCGGGGTCTCGGCCGCGCCGTCGTCCTGGGCGTAGGAGTTCCACTGATCGGCGAGGTCGGACTGGTCGTCGGCCTGGCTCGCGGCCGCCAGGGCCGGCACCGCCGCCTCCTCGATCGCATCCTCGGGATGCGCCATCCAGGTCTCTTTGCAGCGGGAGCAACGGACCGTCCTCCCGTTGGCCCCAAGGCTCGCAAGCTTGATGGCGTAGGATGTCGTACAATGAGGGCAGACGATATGCATGGACGAGCCTTGATGCATGGAGAATCTTGGCAATGACCCAATCGCGCAAGACCGGGCGTCCTGGATGCTACAAGGCGACCGTTAACGAACCGGAAACCATAACGGTCGCACAACCCGTTGATCGCATGCGGCGAAACTTCGCGGCGGGCGCCGTCTCCACCCTCGAACGGAGCTGAGCTTGGTTCGGTTCGAAAATGTCGGATTGCGTTACGGCCTGGGGCCGGAGATCCTGCGCGACCTCAATTTCCAGATCCCGGCGCATTCCTTCCAGTTCCTCACTGGCCCGTCCGGCGCCGGCAAGACCTCGTTGCTGCGCCTGCTGTTCCTGTCGCATCGGCCGACGCGCGGCCTCGTCAATCTGTTCGGCCACGACATCTCCCAGCTTGGCAAGGACGAGATCGCCGATTTGCGCAAGCGCATCGGCATCGTGCTCCAGGATTTCCGCCTGCTCGACCACATGACGACCTACGAGAACGTGGCGCTGCCGTTCCGCGTCATGGGCCGCAGCGAATCCAGCTATCGCAAGGAGGTGATCGACTTGCTGCGGTGGGTCGGGCTGGGCGAGCGCA
Organism: Bradyrhizobium sp. Kon10; assembly: GCF_055807395.1. Taxonomy (NCBI): domain Bacteria; kingdom Pseudomonadati; phylum Pseudomonadota; class Alphaproteobacteria; order Hyphomicrobiales; family Nitrobacteraceae; genus Bradyrhizobium; species Bradyrhizobium sp. Kon10. The sequence continues at coordinate 223,468 of NZ_JBVVOZ010000008.1, forward strand.
TGGACGCGCTGCCGCCGATCCTGTCCGGCGGCGAAAAGCAGCGCGCCGCGATCGCGCGCGCGGTAATCTCGCGGCCGCAGCTGCTGCTCGCGGACGAGCCGACCGGCAGCGTCGATCCGACGCTCGGGCGACGCTTGCTGCGGCTGTTCATCGAACTCAACAAGTCCGGCACCGCCGTCATCATCGCGACCCACGACATCGCGCTGATGGACCAGTACGAGGCGCGCCGCTTCGTGCTGCACCAGGGACGGTTGCACGTTTATGAATAGGACCGACGAGCGCGGCGTGCTGGTCGATCTCGGACAGGAACGTCCGCAGCTTCCGCCGCGGGCGCGCAACATGTCGCCGATCGTGCCGCGCGCCTCGATCCACGGCCGCGCGCTGGTCGCCGTCGTCGCCATCATGACCTTCCTCGCCTCGATGACGACCGGCACGGTGCTGCTGGTCAGCGCCTCTGCCGCGGAATGGCAGTCGGATGTCGCGAGCGAGATCACTATCCAGATCCGCCCGCAACCGGGACGCGACATCGAGCGCGACACCGCCGCCGTCACCGAAGCGATGCGGGCGCAAACGGGCATCGTCGAGGTCAAGCCGTTCACCAAGGAGGAGAGCGGCAAGCTGCTCGAGCCCTGGCTCGGCACCGGGCTGTCGATGGACGACCTGCCGATCCCGCGGATGATCATTGCCCGCGTGCAGCCGGGCACGGCGCTCGATCTCGGCGCCTTGCGCGCGCATGTGACGCAGGTGGCGCCAAGCGCCAGCGTCGACGATCACCGCGCCTGGATCGAACGGATGCGCTCGATGACCAACGCCACCGTGCTCGCGGGCATCGGCATCCTCGCCCTCGTCATCGTCGCGACCATCATCTCGGTCTCGTTCGCAACCCGTGGCGCCATGGCGGCGAACCGTCCGATCGTCGAGGTCTTGCATTTCGTCGGCGCTGGCGACCGCTACATCGCAAACCGTTTCCTGCGGCATTTCCTCAGGCTGGGTCTCGAAGGCGGCGTGATCGGCGGCGGCGTCGCCATGCTGGTGTTCGGCTTCTCCGAGTCGATCGCCGGCTGGTTTTCCGGTACCCCTGTCGGCGACCAGTTCGCGGCCCTGCTCGGCACCTTTTCGCTACGGCCGTCGGGCTATGTCGTGCTCGCGGTGCAGGCGGTGCTGATCGGCGCGATCACCGCGGTCGCCTCGCGCCAGACGCTGTTCGCGACACTGAATGACGTCGATTGAGCCAAAAAAACCAGACTCCACTTCGCCTTAAAACATCTTAAAATCACCCGGGGAAGGGATCACCGACATCGCATGACCTCGCCGACCGACGATCAATCGCCGAACCTGCCGCGCGGCTGGCTGCGCGCGGCCGTCGTGTCGGTGGTCGCGTTGGTTTTCGTCGGCGCGGCGGCGGGCTTCTTCGCGTTCCTGTCGCAATTGCGCGGTGCCGAGATCGCGCCGGGCCGCAAGGCGGATGGCATCGTGGTGCTGACCGGCGGCTCCTCGCGCGTATCGGATGCGATGGAGCTCTTGGCGGCCGGCTATGGCAAGAGGCTCCTGATCTCGGGCGTGCATCCGGCCTCGACCGCAGGCGACATCTCCCGGACCCTGCCGGAGAACCAGTCCTTCATGACCTGCTGCGTCGATCTCGATCGCACCGCGCTCACGACCCGCGGCAACGCGGCTGAGGCGCGGCGCTGGGCCGAGGGGCGCGGCTTCAAATCGCTGATCGTGGTCACCTCGAACTATCACATGCCGCGCGCGCTGGTGGAGTTCTCGCATGCGATGCCGGGGACGGTTCTGGTCCCGTTCGCGGTGGTCGGCGACAAATGGCGCGATGAGCCGTGGTGGACCTCGTCCTCCACGCTGCGGCTGTTGCTGTCGGAATATGTCAAGTACATCGCCGCCGAGCTCAGGATCCGGCTGGAGGATTTCGGGATTGACCTTTCGCCCGAGATGTCGGAGCAGCCAGCGGGCCTGCAACCAAAGCGGCCCGCCACCGCACAGGCCAATTGATCGGATTGTGGATGTTGCTGATTTTCCTGCGCTCGCTCGTGTTCAACGTGCTGTTCTACGCCGTGCTGGTTTGCCTCGCGATCGTGGCGCTGCCGACCTTCGCGATGCCGCCGCGCGCCCTGCTGACGGTCGCGGGATGGTGGGCGAAGGCGACGCAGTTTCTGATGCGCGTGATCTGCGACATCAAGGTGGAATTCCGCGGCGTCGAGAAGATTCCGTCGGGTCCGCTGGTGGTGGTCGCCAAGCACCAGTCGTTCTGGGAAACGTTCGCGCTGATGCCGTTTTTCGATCACCCGATCTTCATCCTCAAGCGCCAGCTCATGCACATCCCGGTGTTCGGTCAGTTCCTGGCAAAAATCGGCATGATCTCGATCGATCGCGGCGCCGGCGTCAAGGCGCTGCTGGACATGACGCGGCGGGCGCGCGCCGCGGTGCGCGGCGGCCGCCAACTCGTGATCTTCCCGGAGGGCACACGCCGTCCGGCTGGTGCGGCGCCGGACTACAAGACCGGCTTTGCCCAGATCTATTCGGCTTGCGGCGTGCAATGCCTTCCGGTCGCACTCAACTCCGGCCTGTTCTGGCCGCGCCGCACCTTCATGCGCTATCCCGGAACGTTGGTCGTGGAATTTCTCGATCCACTGCCGCCGGGCCTTGCGAAGGACGAGTACATCACGCGCGTGCGCGACGAGATCGAGGGCGCGAGTGAGCGCATCGTCGAAGCAGGGCGGAAGGAGCAGGAGCGATTGATCGGCTCCGCCCCGAGCTATGCGGGCTCTGGGGGCTAGCGATTTTCCCGATTGTCAGTCGGCGCCGCTGCGTGGAGCGAATGCGCGTCGCCATGCAGCATCGCCGCGAGCCGATGCAATTGCGTGTCGCGAAAGCCTTCGGCCTCGATCGCCTTTACCGTCGCTGTGACATAGTCGCGGTTGGCGCCGGACTGGCCGTGGCCCTGGAGCACGTGGCGGTGCTGTTCGGTGAGCGACAGCCGGCCGGCATATTGGACATGGCCGCGGTCGACGACATAGGCGAGGGCGGAGATGCGTTCACGCGCGTCGTTCTCCAGCCACACCGAGCGCATCACCTCGCGATAGACCGACGTCACCTGCTCGCGCGCCCGCAAATAGGCGACGACCTCGGCGCGGTTCTGCTCGGCGACGCGGAAGGCAATGCCGCGGCAGGCGCCACCGCGGTCGAGCCCCAGCACCAGGCCCGGCTGCTCCGGCGTGCCCCGGTGCACGAACGAATAGACGCAGAGCGCGCGGTGCTCGCCGACCAGCCGCGCCGGGACGCGCTCTTCGAACGCGAAGCCCGGCCGCCACATCAGCGAACCGTAGCCGAACACCCAGAGGTCGCCTTTGGCGGTGGTGACGGAGGGGAGGGTGATTTCCGACATTTCGGGCACGGCTACCAGAACCGCGCCCGCAAGCGAAGGGAATTCTCCGCCTTTCGTCGCACCCGAACCTCGCTTACATTTGCCATCATCTGGGGTCAAAGGGTCGCCGCATGTCCGATATGACCGTTGCCGCAGGCCGGCGCTCCCGTTGGGGCCTCTTCATTGCTCCCGTCCTCCTGCTGATCCTCGCCGTCGCCTGGAGCGGCTTCTGGTTCTATGCCGCCTCGCAGGCCGAGATCGCCGCGGACGCCTGGCGCGCGCAGGAAGCCAAATCCGGCCGCATCTATGATTGCGCCAAGCGCTCGATCGCGGGCTTCCCGTTCCGCTTCGAGGTCCAGTGTTCGGGCGCCAGCGTGGCGCTGGTCTCGCAGAATGCGAGCAAGACGCCGTTCACGGCCAAGCTCGACACCATCCTGGTCGTCGCCCAGGTCTATGATCCCAGGCACGTCATCGCCGAGTTCTCGGCGCCCGCGACCCTGACCGATGGCGTCAGCCAAAACACTTTCGTGGTGAACTGGAGCAAGGGCCGCAGCAGCGTGATTGGCCTGCCAGCGATCCCGGAGCGCGCCTCTCTCGTGTTCGACGATCCCAGCGTCAACCGGCTCGATGGCGGCGTCCAGGTGCCGCTCGCGCGCGCCAAGCAGGTTGAACTGCACGGCCGCCTCGCGGACGGATCGCCGTCCGACCATCCCGTCATCGAGACCGTGCTCCACGTCGCGCAGGGCAGCATCCAGGGTGTGCATCCGCTGCTCGCCGAACCGTTCGAGGCGGACACGCGTGCGAAGATCACGGGCCTCTCCGATGTCACGCCAAAGCCGTGGCCGCAGCGTTTCCGCGAGATCCAGGCCGCAGGCGGCCATATCGAGATCGTGCAGTCGCGGATCCAGCAAGGCGAGATGATCGCGGTCGCGGCCGGCATGCTTGGACTCTCGGCCAATGGCCGACTCGACGGCGAATTGCAGATGACGGTAACCGGCCTCGAGCGGGTGATCCCGGCGCTCGGCATCGACAAGATGCTGGAAGAGGGCGTGCCGCAGGCGACGCTCGACCGTGTCGCACCTGGCGTGAAGTCGCAGGACCTCAACAATTTGTTCGGCGCGCTCGACCGCGCCGTTCCCGGACTCGGCAAGGTCATCAAGCAGAATGCCAATGCCGGCGTTGCCGCCGGCATCAATTCGATCGGCACCGAGAGTACGCTCGAGGGCAGGAAGGCCCGCAGCTTCCCGCTGAAATTCGTCGACGGCGCCGTGCTGCTCGGCCCGGTGAAGGTCGGCCAGATCCCGCCGCTGTATTAGCTGTTGCTTCTCCCGTAGCCCGGATCGAGCGCAGTGCAATCCGGGGCTCTTGATCAAGGCTGATACTGTCCCGGATTGCGCTGCGCTCCATCCGGGCTACAGGTGCCGTATTTGAGACGCGGTCACGACGTCTTCGCGCCAACGCGATCGCGTGCCGGGAATGGGGCGCCGCAAATCTCTCTCTCTCTCTCTCTCTCTCTCTCTCTCTCTCTCTCTCTTGTCGGCGGCACGATGGCCTCGAGCCCTCCGCGAATCGCCGCGCCTGACGGTAATCCGCGCGCGCGTGCGGATCGGCCCGGCAGCGAAAATATTCCGAACATGACCGTCAGTAAAACGTGATGCAGAAGATGCGTGTCGCCGCGAATAAGCACGGCCTCATTCACATCACTCCACATCAGGGAAGCACGCACGCGCCGGAGGAGGCGCGACGAACATGACCTGCTTCTCCAGAGGAGGGAAGTTCACGTGCGGATCATCAATTGCGGACTGATGCTGAGCATTCTCGCTGCCTGTTCGGGGCAGGCGCGTGCCGACGACAATGTCACGACCGAAATCCAGGCGCTCAAGACCAAGCTGAAGGAACTCCAGCAGCGCGTCGATTCGGAGGCGCGCAAGACGCGTCAGGTCGAAATGGCGCAATCGAAAGCCGCGCCACTGCCGGCGACCTACAAGGCGCTTCCCGTCGATCCATGTGCGGCCGGAAAGGTCTGCTACAAGGACGTGACGCTGACATTCGGCGGCTGGGTCGATCTCACCGGCATCTACCGGTCCCGCAACATCGCCTCCGATACCGGCTCGGTCTACAACTTCATCCCCTACCAGCAGAGCCACAATTTTGATGTCCCCGAGACGCGGTTCTCCGCGCGCCAGAGCCGCTTCTCGGTGCTCGCCGAAGGCAACGCCGATCCTGATACGCATCTGGCCGGCTACGGCGAAATCGATTTCGAAGGCGCGGCGCAAACGGCGAGCTCAGTTGCCACCAACTCCTTCAACCCGCGGATGCGGCAACTCAGCCTCGAGCTCGACCGGACGGATCTCGGCGTTCACTTTCTCGCGGGACAATCCTGGTCGCTCAACGCGCCGACCAGGTCCGGCATCGATCCTCGTGCCGTCGATGCGCCGGGCGTGATCGACTTCGAATCCGTTCCGGGATTCCTCGCAGCACGGCAACCAGGCATTCGCGTCTGGCAGGACATCGGACCCGAGTTCAAGCTGGCCGCCTCGGTCGAAAATCCGCAGACCGCCTTCTTCGGCGGCAACGTGCCGGCGGTCGGCACGCCCGCGGTTGGCCCGCAGGGCGTGCTCAACCCGAACCTCCAGGTCAATCTGACCGGGCCGGGCGGCAGCTTCTTCAACAATCTCAACAATGTCAGTCTGAACCAGGTCCCTGACGTCACCGTCAAGGCGGCCTGGGATCCAAGGCTTGGACCCTACAAGCTGCATGTCGAGGGCTGGGCGCTCTACCGCCAGCTGCTCGATCGATTCAACTCCGCCAACCACAGCTACGATACGGGCAGCTTCGGCGGGCACGTCTTTGCCGAGCTGATTCCGAAGACCCTCGACCTTCAGCTCTACGGCGCCCACGGCGTGCTCGGCCGCTTCACGGCGACGCCGTTCCCCGATGCGGCGGTGGCGCAAGATGGCACCGTGCTTCCGCTGTCGATCACGGCGGCCGCGGTCGGGCTGATCTGGCACGCAACGCCGAGCCTCGACGTCTACAGCTATGCAGGTCTGGAAAAAGCCAAGGCCAATTTCGCCAACGTCGGAACGGTGCCGTTCGGCTACGGCAACCCGCTCTACAACAACACCGGCTGCTTCACTGAAAACACGCCGGCTGCGAGCTGCAACGGCAATACCAAGGAGGTTCGTCAGGTCACCGCCGGCGTCTACCACACTCTCTACCAGGGCAATTACGGCACGCTCAAAGCCGGCGTGCAGTATTCCTACACCCAGCGCATCGCCTTCGCCGGTGTCGGTGGCGCGCCGAAGACGGACGACAACGTCGTGATGACGCAGATCCGCTACTATCCGTTCTAGGCAGAGAGCCACGCGGGTTCGTAGCCTGGATGGAGCGAAGCGCAATCCGGGAGTCTTGCCTCAAGCAAAGGCGTCCCGGATGACGCTTGCGCTCCATCCGGGCTACTCGCGCGCTACGGCTTCTTCAGCGCGGCGTGCGGGCGGCCGAAATCGGGCGCCGCCGAATCCTGGCCGATCTCGACAATGCCGCGGCGGATGGCGCGGGTGCGGGTGAAATGCTCGAACAGCGCCTCGCCGTCGCCGCGACGGATGGCGCGGGTGAGTTTTGCGAGATCCTCGGTGAAGGTGCCGAGCATCTCCAGCACAGCCTCCTTGTTGGCGAGGAAGACGTCGCGCCACATCGTCGGATCGGACGCCGCGATGCGGGTGAAGTCGCGAAAGCCGCCGGCGGAGAACTTGATGACTTCCGATTCCGTCACCTGCGCCAGTTCATCGGCGGTGCCGACGATGGTGTAGGCGATCAGATGCGGCAAATGGCTGGTGATCGCGAGCACGAGATCATGATGATCCGGCGTCATCACCTCGACCTTGGCGCCCATCGCCGTCCAGAACGCGCGCAGATGCGCGACGGCAGCAGCATCGGTGCCTTCCGGCGGCGTGAGGATGCACCAGCGGTTGATGAAGAGCTCGGCGAAGCCCGAATCGGGTCCCGAATGCTCGGTGCCTGCGACCGGATGCGCCGGTACGAAATGAACACCCTGCGGCAGATGCGGCGCCATGTCCCTGACGATGGCGCCCTTGACCGAGCCCACGTCCGAGATGATCGCACCCGGCTTCAGATGCGCAGCGATCTCCTGCGCCACCGGACCGCAGGCGCCGACGGGAATGCAGAGGATGACGAGATCGGCGTCCTTCACCGCTTCCGCATTGGTCGCCACGACATGGTCGACGATACCGAGCTCGAGCACCCGCGCGCGCGTCTGCTCCGAGCGCGCGGTGGTGACGATCTCGGAAGCCAGGCCCTGGAGCTTCGCAGCGCGCGCGATCGAGCCGCCGATCAGGCCGAAGCCGATCAGCGCGACGCGCTGGAAGTGCGCCGCCGCCTTCATCTGCCGGCCACGAAGTCGCGCAAGGCCTCGACGACGAGGCGGTTGGCCTCCTCGGTGCCGATGGTCATGCGCAGCGCATGCGGCAGGCCGTAGTTCTTCAACGCGCGCAACACGAGACCGCGTTTGGTGAGGAACGCGTCGGCGTCATCGGCGGTCTTGCCCTTGTCGACCGGGAACTGGATCAGCACGAAATTGGCGACGCCCGGCGTCACTTTGAGTCCGAGCTTGCTGATTTCCTCGCTCAGCCAGTTGCGCCAGGTCTCGGTGAACTGCTTCGACATCGCCTGGTGCGCAGTGTCCTCGATCGCGGCGACGGCCGCGTACATCGCCGGCGTCGACACATTGAAGGGACCGCGGATGCGGTTCACGGCATCTATGACGTGTTCAGGGCCGAACATCCAGCCGACGCGCAGCGCCGCGAGGCCGTGGATCTTGGAGAAGGTGTGCGTCACCACGGTGTTTTCTGTGGTGGCGACGAGTTCGATCCCCATTTCATAATCGTTGCGAGAAACATAGTCGGCATAGGCGGCGTCCAGCACCAGCAGGACATGCGAGGGCAGGCCGGCGCGCAGGCGCTTGACCTCGTCGAATGGCAAATAGGTGCCGGTCGGGTTGTTGGGATTGGCGAGCCAGACCAGTTTTGTGCGCGGCGTCACGGCTTTCAGGATCGCGTCGACATCGGCGGTGAGGTTCGTCTCCGCCGCAACGACATTCTTGGCGCCGACCGCCATGGTCGCGATCGGGTACACCAGGAAGCCGTGGGTGGTGGAGATCGCCTCATCACCCTGGCTGAGATAGGTGTGGGCGAGCAGATTGAGGATCTCGTCCGAGCCGGCGCCGCAGATGATGCGGTTGGGATCGAGCCCGAAAGAACGGCCGATCGCCTCGCGCAGCACGCGCGAGGTGCCTTCCGGATAATCCTCCAGGTGATCGGCCACGTGCTTGAACGCCTCGATCGCCTTCGGTGAGGGCCCGAACGGCGTCTCGTTGGCCGAGAGCTTGAACACCTTGCGGCCGGGCTCGGCCACCGGGCTCTTGCCGGGCGTGTAGGGCGCAATATCGAGAATGCCGGGATTCGGCACGGGGCGGGACATCTTCAACTCCGGATAGGCTGGTCGAGGTTCGCGATTTAGGGTTTCGACCCGATCGGGGGCACCGTATAGCGCGTTGCGTGGCTGCCGACGAGGGCCGTGGAGCGCACCGATGCCCCCGCTTCGATCAGGGCAGCCTTGATCTTGTCGAGGCTGCTTGCTGCGGTGACGGAGACCAGCAGGGCCGCGCCGTCGAAGGCGGTATCGGGCACCGCCACGATCTCGGCCAGCGGCGACAGCGCCCGTGCGACCTCGGCATTCCAGCCCGAAACGCGCACGCTGAAGGTCTCGACCTCCGTCACCAGGGCGCTGTCGGCGACGCGCGAGACCGCGAACACGGGCAGCGCGGCCGGATGGTCGGCGCGCTCGACGAAGGGCAGCCGCGCGATGATTTTTGGCGCACCTTCCTGCTCGAGCAACAGCCACCACGGCGTGCGGCTGGAGGTCGCCGAGACCAGCGCCAGATCGCCCTTGGATTTCGCCACCGCCTCGACTGCGGCCTGCGCGCTGAAATGCGCGACGTAGGGCACCGTGAAGCCGAAATGGAATCGCGCGGAATCGCGCATCGCGGGCTCGCTCACCGAGATGTCCGCGTGCACCGCGAACGGCGCCTGGACGTAAGTGAAGGTCGAGATGATGACGCGCCAGATGCTCTCGACCGTGTCGAGCGGCAGGATGCCGCGATGACGCTGCACGAGGTCGCGCATCATGGCGGCCTCGCGCGCCGGGCGGAAGGCGGAGCCGACCTCCTGGGTCTGCTTCACCTGGATCAGGCGGTCGATGATGTCGCCGCGCTGCATCAGCAGGCGATGCATGCCCTCGTCGATCGCGTCGATCTCCTTGCGCAATTCCTGCAACGATGGTGGCGCGGGCGGACGTTGGGACATATCTGACAGCGGCTATTGAGAGGCGTTCCAATACGGATCGGGACGAGGGGACCAGCAAGTCCGGATCCGCTGCGATCGACCTCTGATTAGGCAGGATGGGCGGTGAAAGCAAAGAGAAATGCAAAGGAAAATAGGGCCTGTTCGGCTGAGGATGCAGAGTGGAATGTGGCTGATCCGGACCGCGACTTGACGAAAACCGCCCAAGCCAGTAGGTTTTGCCTGTTCCGTGGTCATTTGAGCCGGCCGGCTTGCAGCCACGTTAAAAAACTCGCTAAACAGGCCGGGGACGCTTTCGATCCCGGCCGAACCTATCGTTCAGGCCGGGTTTTTTATGGCCTGATGTCAGTAGCGATCCGAAGTCCGATCGCAAACGAGGTCGATGGTCAGATGGTTGGCGTCAAGTCGATTCCGAGTCCCGCGATCAGTGCCGACGACCGGTCGCATGAGGTGGATCATCCGAGTTCGCCGGTCGCGCATTTCGGCGCCGATCAGCCGCTGCGGCTCGATTGCGGCATCGATCTCTCTCCGTTCCAGATCGCGTATCAGATCTATGGCGAGCTCAATGCCGATCGCTCCAATGCAATCCTGATCTGCCATGCGCTGACGCTCGACCAGCACGTCGCCAATGTTCATCCGCTGACCGGCAAACCGGGCTGGTGGGAAATCATGGTCGGCCCCGGCCGCCCGCTCGATACCGACAAGTACTTCATCATCTGCTCGAACGTGATCGGTGGCTGCATGGGCTCGACCGGCCCTGCCTCGACCAATCCCGCAACCGGCAAGGTGTGGGGGCTGGATTTTCCGATCATTACGATCCCCGACATGGTGCGGGCGCAGGCCATGCTGCTCGACCGCCTCGGCATCGAGACGCTGCTCTGCGTTGTCGGGGGGTCGATGGGCGGCATGCAGGTGTTGCAATGGACCGCGGCCTATCCGAACCGCGTGTTCTCCGCGCTCCCGACCGCATGCAGCACGCGTCATTCGGCGCAGAACATCGCCTTCCACGAGCTCGGCCGGCAGGCGGTCATGGCCGATCCGGACTGGCATGGTGGACGCTATGTCGATCAGGCGACGCATCCGCATCGCGGCCTCGCCGTGGCGCGGATGGCCGGGCACATCACCTATCTCTCGGACGCGGCGCTGCACCGCAAGTTCGGACGGCGCATGCAGGACCGCGAGCTGCCGACCTTTTCGTTCGACGCCGACTTCCAGGTCGAGAGCTATCTGCGCTACCAGGGCTCGTCGTTCGTCGAACGGTTCGATGCCAACACCTATCTCTATCTGACCCGCGCCATGGACTATTTCGACATCGCCGCCGATCATGGCGGCGTGCTGGCAAAGGCGTTCGCCGGAATCCAGACCCGCTTCTGCGTGGTCTCCTTTACCAGCGACTGGCTGTTTCCGACCTCGGAATCGCGCGCGCTGGTGCATGCGCTGAACGCGTCGAGCGCGCGGGTGTCGTTTGCCGAGATCGAGACCGATCGCGGCCATGATGCCTTCCTGCTCGACGTGCCCGAATTCTTCGATATCTCGCGTGCTTTCCTGCAATCGGCCGGCAAGGCGCGCGGGCTCAAGGATAAGGACGGCTAGCGATGTCTGTACAGGAAGTGCTGCCGCTGGGCGGCATTGCGACCGGGCAGCCCAGTGATTTTCGCGCGGACCATGTGCTGGTCGCCGAGATGGTCAAGCCGGGATCGAAGGTGCTCGACGTCGGCTGTGGCGAGGGCGATCTGCTGCAGCTGCTGGAAACCCGCGGCGTCGATGGCCGCGGCATCGAGCTGTCGCGGGAGGGCGTCAACCGCTGCGTCGCCAAGGGCCTCGCGGTGGTGCAGGGTGATGCCGATACCGACCTCGTCAACTATCCCGATGACGCCTTCGACTATGTGATCCTGTCGCAAACCTTGCAGGCGACGCGCCAGCCCAAGGTCGTGCTGGAGAATCTGCTGCGCATCGGCCGCCGCGCCATCGTGTCGTTCCCGAATTTCGGCTTCTGGAAGATGCGGCTCCAGCTGCTGGTGGGGGGCCACATGCCCCGCACCGAAAACCTGCCGGCAAGCTGGTACGACACCGCCAACATCCATTTCTGCACCATCAAGGATTTCGTCGAGCTCTGCGACGCCATCGGCGTCAAGATGGAGCGCGCCGAGGCGCTCGACCTCTACGGCCGACCGCTGCGGCTGCGGATGCCATGGTGGGTGTGGAATTTGTTCGGCGAGCAGGGGGTGTTTTTGCTCACGCGTGGCGGCGGGAAGTAAGATTACCGTAGCCCGGATGAAGCGCAGCGCAATCCGGGATTCTATCCGCGGACGCGAAGGCCCCGGACTACGCTGTCGCTCCATCCGGGCTACGCGATGGAGTGCGAGGCGGCGCCTTCGCGCTAATGCGCCGCCACTGATCTCGGATCTCGCACCGGCCACCGTCCCGCTTCCACCAACGTGACAAACCGCTCCACCGTCGCGTTGAACAGTGCCGGCTCCTCCAGATTGAGCACGTGGCCTGACTTCGGAAACATCGCGAGTCCCGCGGCCGGCAGCTGCTTCTTCAGAAACAGGCTCGCGCTCACGCACGGATCGTCCTCGTCGCCGCAGATGATGAGTGCCGGCGTCGAGACGCGTTCGATCGCGTCCGTCATCGTAAAGATCGAGGGACGGCCGGCCTGGAAGCCGCGCATCGTCCGCGCCGATCCCTTGGCGTCGTGCCGCGCCAGCGCGGCGTAGAAATCGGCGTGGCCGCGCGGATCCTTGACCAGGAAGGGAATCCGGCTCGGCGCCTCGCGCGTTGCTCTTGCCACCTCGGCGGAGCCGAGCGTCTCGAACTGCTCGGCATTGGCCCGGCACTGCTTGCGCCAGGCGTCGAGAGTCTCGATCTCCGAGCCGGAGCCGACGCCGGCGAGCGTCATCGACAGCGCGCGCTGCGACGCATTCAGTCCGATCTGCAGCGAAGAGTAAGCGCCCATCGACAGACCGACGAGATGCGCGCGATCGATTCCGAGATGGTCGAGCACGGCGAGCGCATCGGTGTAGAAATGGGTGTAGCTGTAGACCTCGCCCGCCGGCACATCCGAGGGCGTGTAGCCGCGTGCCGAATAAGTAATGCAGCGGTGGCCGCGCGAAAAATAGCGCATCTGCGGCTCCCAATTGCTGTAGTCGGCTGCGAACTCGTGCAGGAAAATGATCGGCGTGCCGGTGCCGGCCTCTTCGAAATAGAGGCGGCAGCCATCCTTGCTCACGGCGTGGGGCATGCAATTGTCCTCCTTTACAACTGTGGCATTGGAATGCGGCTCTGCGGTCTGCGCATGTGAGCCTAGCACCTGTTAATCACCTTCCAAAATCTCCGCCAATGCGTCTTGATCTCGCCACATCAGGATTGTGATACGCCACGCGGATGTCGGCCGCCGCACGGGCCGATGGGGAATTGGGGGTGTCAACCAAGGATGAAGAATGTTCGAGTTGTTTGCGTCTCGCCTGTCGCGCTGTGTCGTCGCGCTGGCTCTCTTCTTCGCGGCGGTTGCCGCCTTCTCGTCGCCGGCATCAGCGCGGTCTCATCGCCATCATAGCGCAGAGCGGCACGCTTACGTGCATCACGCAGCGCGCTACGCCAGCAGACATCATCATTACCGGACCTATGCGCGCAGCTCGCGCTTCGAGCGCAATGCGGCGCAATTGCAGGCGAGCGGGTTCGGCAACAGCTTTGCGAGCTATGATCCGAACGCCAATAGCGGCGGCATGCCCATGAATGCGAGCGGCGCAATGCCGATCAACGGTCACGCACCAGCAGCCTTGAGCCGCAGAGGCGGACGGGCGACGAGCGAGAGCAGCGGAACGGCGATGAGCGCGGGCTTCGGTGGTGGATCCGGCCTCGTCTCCGAGGCGCGCCGCTATGTCGGCGGCAATCCGACCGGCCGCGGCAGCCTGTGGTGCGCGCGCTTCATGAACATGGTGCTTGAGAAAACCGGCCACCGTGGGACCGGCTCCGACATGGCGAACTCGTTCGCGCATTACGGCACGCGTGTCTCCGGTCCGCAGGTCGGCGCCATCGCGGTGATGTCGCGCGGCGGCCGGGGCGGTCATGTCGGCATCATCACCGGCGTTGACGCGCAGGGCAATCCGATCATGATCTCCGGCAACAACGGCAACCGCGTCCGCGAGGCCCCTGTCTCGCGCGGCCGCATCTATGCGTATGTGATGCCGAACTGAGGCGAGTGCTCGTCATTGCGAGGAGCGAAGCGACGAAGCAATCCAGACTGCCTCGGCGGGCGCATTCCTGGATTGCTTCGCTTCGCTAGGAAGAAACAGGTAATGGTTTAGCGTCAGGCGGCCTCCGCGATGGGCTGGAGTTGAACGGTGAAGCCAAGCT
>NZ_JBVVOZ010000009.1:0-217500 GCF_055807395.1 Bradyrhizobium sp. Kon10
CCCAGGTCCAACTCGCAACCGGGCTCTCGCGCACCAGAGAGAAATCGACCTCTTTGCCGACGGCGCCTCAATTTACCACTTTTGCCAACCCGCGAAAAGTTTCATTCAGCGCGCGTCGGCCCTCAAGGCCGGTCCCAACTCGCAATGACGATGGGCAGGCAGCCCGCCTACCTGCAGGACAATCCCGCGTCGATCGTGGTCCAGAAGCCGCAATGTTCCGGCGTGACCATCGGCGCGCCGGCGCGGGCTTCGAACAACAGGATCGTGACGCTGAAGACGAGCAGTGCCGAGGAGAAGATCCAGAAACGGTTGCGCATGGGGATGCGTTTAGTCGACATCGTGGTGGAACTATGGCGCGGACATTGGCTGAAACCGCGCTCAGGCGCGATCCGTAGTTTCCCGGTCGGCCATGATGTTCCGCGCAGGCCCCGCTTCGGAACGCGTGTAGCCCGGATGGAGCGGAGCGCAATCCGGGAATCGGCAGCGCCATTACCGCGCCAGCCATTCCGCGACCTGCTTCTGCGAATCGGTGCGGGCCTCGGCGTCGGTGCCGAGATGGCCGTGCTCGGGCGTGGCGGCGTCGCTGCTGCCGGCCGCGGCGTGCAGCGGCGTGTTGGCGCGGTCGAAATCGTGGTAGGCGCCGGGATAGACCACGATGCGTGTGAGCGCGCTGCGGCCAAGCGCGCCGTCCACCATCTGGCGGCAGGCCGGCGGCGACGAGACATCGTCCTTGCCGCCGATCAGCACCAGCGTCGGCACCCGCGTGCTCCAGCCGAGGCCTGCGGAAATGCGGCAGTCCGGATAGAAGGCGATGGCGGCGCGGAAATCCGGGGCGGCATCGCGCGCCGCGTTCTGCGGGCGCACCGCCCAGAGCAGCGCGCTGGCGCCATTGGCCCAACCGATCAGGCTGACGCGGCCGCGCGCCACCCAAGGCTGCTTCATCAACCAGGCGCGCGCCGCCACGACATCGGCGACACGTTCGCGCCGCGCCTTGACGTGCGTCTCCTTGACCCGGCATTGCGGCCCAAGCTCGCGCGAACCGTAGCTGTCGGGCAGCAGCACCGCATTGCCCGCCTTCAGCAGATCTTCGGCCCAGTCGCGATAGCGCGGCAACACCGGATCGGAATGGCCGCCGAGCCCGCCGCAGCCATGCAGCGCGATCACGGTCGGAAACGGCCCCGCGCCATCGGGTTTGTAGAGCTGCGCGTGCAGGATTCCGGCCGGCAGCGGAATGTCGACCTGCTGCGGCGCAGGTCCTGAGGCCGCGTACGCGGCCGACATCAGAAGTGACAGGAACAGGGTGGTAAGTCGAAGGCGCATCGGACGATCCTTCGCCGCAGCACTATCATGCGAAAACAGCAGAAAAACATCACAAATCGGTGGGTTTGACGGGCGGACAAGCCACCCTATTTATGCTAGATCAGACTCATCACATCATGGCCTCCGGTTTTGCGGACAGGCTTTCCACGGAGACTTCCAACCGTGCTCAACAAGTTCGGCCCCTCGGGCCACGGCGAAGCGCAAGTGCAATATCTCGACGGCGATTTCCGCGTGATCTCGCCGGGGACCTTCGTGCGCTGCGCCATCACAGACACGCGGATCCCGCTCGACGAATTGAAGTACTGGAGCGTGGACCTGCAAGAGGCCTACGCCACGCCCGCCGCGGTGCTGCAGCGGCATTTTCCCAACGCACCGAAGCCGTGATTCCGTGCGAGGGCACAGGCGCGACGTGCCACGACCACCTCTGCACAATCGAGACGAAGAACGTGGGCACGCTTCCGCTTTGCCCACCCTACGAGATCTGAATCGATAGGGGTTCTGCGATGAACGTCGCGTGAATGGCGGGGCTAACCCACCCTACGCAATCATCGTGTGGAAAACCTGCGCTCGCGCGCCTGGTAGAGATGATCGCTGATCAGGCGGCGGAGCGTCGCGAGATCGTCGAACGCGAGCTGAACCGCGAACGGCACGATGCCGTCCGGCACGCCGTTGCTGCCGTGCAGGCGCGCAAGATCCTTTTCCGTGGTGACCAGCGTGAGCTGCTCGCGCGTCGCATCCGCCGCCAGCGCGGCGAGCTCGGCTTGCGAGAACATGTGGTGATCGGCGAACGGACGCGTGCGCGCGACCTCGATGCCGCTGGCGCGTAAGGTGCGGAAGAAGCGCTCGGGATCGCCGATGCCGGCGAACGCAAGCACCGGTTTGCCAACCAGCCGCGCGACGGAGGCGGCGTCCGGCTTCAACCGCGCCCGCAGCACCGGCTTGCCGCGCGCGGAAATTGCCGCCGCGACATCATCCGCGGCCCGGCCATCGCCAATCAGCACCAGCGCGTCGGTGCGCGCGAGCTGCGCCTGCAGCGGCGCGCGCAAGGGACCTGCGGGAAACACCTTGCCGTTGCCCAGGCCGCGCGCGCTGTCGATCACGATCAGCGAGGCGTCCTTCATGATGCGCGGGTTCTGAAAGCCGTCATCCATCAGGATCACGGTCGCCGCTTGTGACTTGGCCAGCGCCACACCTTCGAGCCGGTCGCGCGCCACCGCAACAGGCACGTCGCGCACCATCATCAGCGGCTCGTCGCCGACATCGGCTGCGGTGTGGCGCGCGCGATCGACCATCACCGGACCCTGCAAACGCCCGCCATAGCCGCGGCTGAGCACGACCGGCGTCTCGCCGAGCTCGCGCAACAGTTTGGTCAGCGCAAGCACGGTCGGCGTCTTGCCGGCACCGCCGACATGATAGTTGCCGACGCAGAGCACGGGAATGCCGGCGTCAGCGCCCTTGCGCATCATGCGGCGGGCCGCGATCGCGCCATAGAGCGCGCCCAAGGGACGGAGGAGATGCGATCTCGGAGAACGTGGCCGGTACCAGAAGGCCGGCTCACGCATTGGCGGCTCCCATCTCGATCCGCAATTGCATCAGATACGGCTCGAGCGCGGTCATGGTGCGATCCAGCGCGCCGCCGAGCTGCGCGACGACGCCGTGGCCTGCCTGCTGCATCTTGTCGCGCACGGCGGGATCGGCGAGCAGCTGACCGAGCTGCTTGACCAGGGCCTCCTGGGTCTCGGCCAGACGCGCGCCGCCGCTTTGATCGAGCGCCGCATAAACCTCGGCGAAGTTGAAGACGTTCGGACCATGCACGATCGCCGCACCGAGCTTGATCGCCTCGATCGGATTCTGTCCGCCATGGCGGATCAGAGATCCGCCCATGAACACGATGGGCGAGAGACGATAGAACAGGCCGAGCTCGCCCATAGTGTCGGCGACATAGACGTCGGTCGCTGCTGTCGGCAGCTGCTCGCGCGAGCGCAGCGCCGGCTTCAGGCCCGACGCGGTGATCATGCCCGAGATCGAGGAGCCACGCTCCGGATGCCGCGGTACGATCACGGTCAGCAATTGCGGGAAGATACCGACCAGGCTGCGATGCGCCGCGACCAGCATCTCGTCCTCGCCCGGATGGGTCGAGGCCGCGACAACGATCGGCCGCCCCCGCGTCATCGCCATCAGCCGTTCCAGCTTTGCGGGATCGGCCGGCGGCGCCGTCACGTCGAGCTTGAGATTGCCGGTGGTGACGACATCGCGGCCGCCGAGCGCGGCAAAACGCTCGGCATCGGTGTTCGATTGCGCCAGGCAGATGTCGAACCGCGACAGCAGCGCCGAGATGGTGCCGTACATCCGCCGCCAGCGCGGGAACGAACGCGGCGACATCCGCCCGTTGATCAGCACCATCGGCACCCGGCGCGCAGCACCCGCCAGGATCAGGTTCGGCCACAGATCGGATTCGATGAACAGCGCCAGCGACGGCTTCCAATGGTCGAGGAAGCGCGCGACATAGCGCGGGGAATCGTAGGGAACGTATTGATGGATGACGTCGGGCGGAAAGCGCTTCGCCACGACGGCAGCCGAGGTGACGGTGCCGGAGGTGAGCAGGATGCGCAAATTGAGATCGCGCAATCGCTCGATCAGCGCAGCCGCGGCCAAGACCTCGCCGACGCTGGCGCCATGGATCCAGACCAGCGGGCCGTGCGGCCGCACGTCCCGGCTCAGGCCCCGCCGCTCGCCGACGCGCGCGGGATCCTCCTTGCCCTGCTTCAGCCGCCGCTTGATCAGCGCAGGCGCAAGCGGCACCAGGCCGCTGGCGAGGCGCCGATACATCCGCAGCGTCATGGGCAGCGCATTAGCCATCTTGGGGTCCCGGGCGGCCAAGCCGCGCATAGGCGCGGCGGGTCGCTTCGTTCAGCGTGTCCTCCAGCTCCTGCCGCAGCGCTTCCATGGTGGCGGCATCGGCATCCGGCGGCACCCTGATTTCCTTGATGCCGACCAATGCGCCCCGCCCGAATGGCAAATTGATGGTGGTGCGGTCCCAGTTCTTAAGCCGGATGAAGCGGCTGGTCGCCATCGCGAAAGGCATGATCGGCCGCCCCGATTCCCGTGCCAGCATGATAATGCCGAGCCCGGCCACGCGCGCGCGCTTCGGGACATCGGCGGTCAGCGCGACATTACAGCCGTCCTGCAGCGTCCGCACCATCTCCTTGAAGGCGCCGACGCCACCTTTGCGGTGGAAGGCGCTGCCATGGTCGCCGGAACCGCGGATCAGACCGATGCCGAGCCGCTCCACCGCGATGGCGTTGAACTCGCCGTCGCGATGCCGGGAGATCAGGACCTTGGCCCGGTAGGAGTCCTTGTTCCTGATGAAGGGCGTGAGGAAATGCTGGCCGTGCCAGAAGGCGAAGATCGCCGGAATCTGCGGCTCGACGATGTCATAGACGTCCGGCGGATCGAACGCGAAGCGATTGGTCCGCCAGACCAGACGCAGATACTCGGCCGCCAGAAACCCGACGGCACGCTGAAACCAGCTGCTCCGCAGCGTGTTGCGAAGCAGTTTTTTCAACGCGCCTTCGATTCTTGATTCGGATCGAGCAGCCGGTGGAGATGGACGATGAAATAGCGCATCTGGGCGTTGTCGACCGTGCTCTGCGCCTTGGCCCGCCAGGCGGCGTGCGCGGTCGCATAGTTCGGATAGAGGCCGACGACCTCGACGTCGTCCAGGTTCTTGAAAATGTTGTGCTCGAGATCGAGCAGTTCGCCACCGATCACGAGATGGAGCAGTTGTTGCGGGGCACTATCTGGCATGGGTTCTCTTCCTAGCGGGCTGCCCGGCAAAGCAGTGTTCGACAAGCACGACGAAAGCGCGTCAGGGCAAGGGACGATCTCGAAAATGCGAGACGATGCTCGCATGACGATCGCGGCCCGCTGCCACCAGCACCCCGTGCGTGACTTCCCGGCGGTTATAGAGGATGGGGTCTCCGGAGAGGTCGCTCATCCTACCATCCGCTTCCTGCACGATCAAATCGGCCGCCGCAAGGTCCCAATCATGGCTGTTGCCACCCGCAAAAGCCGCATCCAGCGCACCATGGGCGACCCGACACAGCCGCAGCGCGAGCGAGCCGATTCGCGGATGCAGCTTGATCTCGCCGAGGGACGGCTTCAGTCGCTCGACCAGGGGCTTCGGGCCGGCGACCCGCGAAAAGTCCAGCCGGGATCCGGATGTCGCCCGCACCGGCGCGCCGTTGAGCATCGTGCCCTGGCCGCGGGCCGCGAAAAAGAATTCGCCGCTGGTCGGCGCGAACACCGCGGCCAGCACCGGCGAGGCATCCTCGACCAGCGCCACGCTGACGCACCAATCGTCATGGCCGCCCAGATAATTGCGCGTGCCGTCGATGGGATCGACGATCCATGTCAGCCGCCGCGACAGCCGCGCCGAATCATCGGCGCTCTCTTCCGACAGCCAGCCGTAGTCCGGCGTGGCGCCGCGCAGCCGTGCTTCCAGCAGGTCGTTGACGGCGATGTCGGCTTCCGAGACCGGCGAGGACGCGCCCTTGGTCCACTTTTTCAGCTCGGTCCGAAACATCGAATGCGCCAGCGCGCCGGCGTCCCGCACCGTCTCTTGCAGCAGCGCTGCGTCACGCGTCAGGATGGATTGGTCCAGGGAGTCAGCGTCCGCCAAGCGTCAAGCCCTCGATGCGCACCGTCGGCGCATTGATGCCGTAGCGGAACTCGAGATTGTTCGCAGGCTGCATCGACTTGAAGATCTCGAACAGGTGCCCTGCGATCGTGACTTCGCTGACGGGATAGGTGAGCTCGCCATTCTCGATCCAGAACCCGGAGGCGCCGCGGCTGTAATCGCCGGTGACGCCGTTGACGCCGGAGCCGATCAAATCGGTGATGTAGAAGCCCTGCTTGATGTCGGCGATCAGCTCGGCAGGCGTCGGCGTGCCCGGTTCGAGATGCAGATTATAGGGTCCCGGCGACGGCGAGGACGACACGCCGCGATGCGCGTGGCCGGTGGTGGTGAGCCCGAGCTCGCGCGCGGTGGCGCAGTCGAGCAGCCAGGTCGTCAGCACGCCCTCGTCGATCAGCGCCGTTCTCTTCACCGCGACGCCTTCGGCATCAAAGGTCTGCGAGCGCAGGCCGCGCTTGCGCAGGGGATCGTCGATGATGCGGATATTTTTGGCGAACAGCTGCTGACCGAGCTTGTCCTTCAGGAAGCTGGTCTTGCGCGCGATCGAAGCGCCGTTGATGGCGCCGACGACATGGCCGACCAGCGAGCCCGCGACGCGCGGATCGAACACCACCGGCACCTTGCAGGTCGAGACCTTGCGCGGATTGAAGCGCGCCACCGTGCGCTCGCCGGCGGAACGGCCGACGATGTCCGGGGCGAGCAGATCGGCGGCATGCGGTGCCGAGGTGAAATCGTAGTCGCGCTCCATGCCGGTGCCTTCGCCGACAATCGCCGTGGCCGAGATGCCCTGGCTGGAGCGCAGATACGAGCCGTGGAAGCCGGTGCTGGTGACCAGCACCATGCCGCCGATGCCGGCAGAGGCCGAGGCGCCGCCGGATTTGGTCACGCCCTTCACCCCGAGTGCTGCAGCTTCGGCTTCGAGCGCGCGGCGCTCGAGCTCGGAAGTCGCGGGCACGTCGGGATCGAGCAGATCAAGATCGGGGAAGTCGCGCGCCAGCAGCGCGGGATCGGCAAGTCCGACATATTTGTCGTCGGGCGCGACCCGTGCCATCGCGACGGCGCGCTCCGCAAGCTTGGTCACGGCATCGCCGCTTGCGTCATTGGTCGAGACCACCGCCTGGCGCTGGCCGACGAAAACGCGCAAGCCGACATCGTCGCCCTCGGAACGCTCGGATTCCTCAACGCGCCCGTCGCGCACCTCGACACCTTGCGAGATGCCGCGCACCGCGACCGCATCGGCCGCATCCGCGCCGGCGCGCTTCGCCGCCTCGACCAGCCGCTGTGCGAGATCGGAAAGCGCGGACTGATCGAACAGGTCGCGATTGGCCTTGTCCGAATTTTTGGGCGACAGCGTCGAGTTCGCGGATGGTGAAGGGTTCACAAACGAAATCCTGTTGCGGCGGGAAGTTTCGGGGCGATACCGGCCTCAACACCAGATGTGCCCAATTGGCACGGACTTCAAGCTTTTTCAGCCCGTCAAAAGCTCAGATTCGCCGCTTGCGCGCAACGTCTCGTCAATCATGCGCGCCAAGGTCTTGTCAATCATGCGCGGCGGTGAGGTTGGATTAACCAGCCTTTTTAAGCGGTTTCGGAAGCGGCTCGCGCTAAGGTCCTCGCATCGACCGGGAACATAATCCTGGCGGGGAGACTAAAGCCGTGAGGCGTCAAACAGCAACATGTGGGGCCAACCCCACCGGGTCGAGCCGCAGCCTGCGGCTCGACCCTCTTTCCCTTCCGGTCCGCTTCGATGCGCATGATCCGCGCGCCGACGGATACACACGGCAAATCGAACTTCATCGCGAGCGTGTCGTGTTGCGCCGTGCCGTCCAGGGCATGCGGATGGCGATCAATGTCCGCGTCAGCGACTTCACCGGTGTCGCGCTGCGCGGCAATGACGAAGCCCAGAGCCTCGTCCTCGTGCATCGTGATCCTTCGCTCTCCGTTCCGCTGCTGATCAGCGCCGATGGCGATGAGCTCAACGAAGCCTGGGCGATCTGGAGCGAGATCTTCGCGCTGCCGCAGCTCGACGAAGGTGCACGCAAGCCGGCGCCGCGCCGTCGCCGCGCCAACGCGATCCGCGCCCGCCGGCCAAAGTTCCTGACGCGCCGTCGTACGGCCATGACGCGTGAGCTCCCGGTTCATCGCGAAGAACGCGAGATCATCGCGAGGAGCTAAAGCGGCACCTACGGTGCCGTAGGGTGGGTTAGCCGAAGGCGTAACCCACCAAGATTTATCCGCGCGCAAAGAAAGTGGTGGGTTACGCTTCGCTAACCCACCCTAAGAAACTACCCAGCCCGCGTCACCGCGTCGGCGAGCAATCCTGCGAACAACAACAGACCCGCATGCTTGTTCGAGTAGAACACGCGCTTGCAGAGATCGGGATCCTCGATCCTGAGCCGCCTGATCTGCCACGCCAGATGCGCGGCGAAGGCCGCAAGCCCGACCCAGGCCGGCCAGCGCGCATCGCCTGACGCGAGCGCGACGCCGATCAGCATCACCGCAAGCCCATAGAACAGGATCAGCGCCTGATGCGTATGCGCGCCGAACAGGCGCGCGGTGGATTTGACGCCGATCAGCGCGTCGTCCTCGGTGTCCTGATGCGCGTAGATCGTGTCATAGCCGATCACCCAGGAGATCGCGCCGGCATAGAGCACCAGCGCCGTCACATCGATGCGGCCGAAGGTGACGGCAAATCCCATCAGGGCGCCCCAGGAGAAGGCGAGCCCGAGGACGATCTGCGGCCACCAGGTGATGCGCTTCATGAAGGGATAGATTGCGACGATCAGAAGCGAGGCGATGCCGGTCGCAATCGCAAAGCGGTTGAATTGCAGGAGCACCACCAGTCCGATCAGGGCCTGCACCACCAGGAAAGCCAGCGCCTGCTTCGCGCTCACCTGCCCGGACGGCAGCGGCCGCGAGCGGGTGCGCTCGACCTTGGCGTCGAGGTCACGGTCGGTGATGTCGTTCCAGGTGCAGCCCGCCCCCCGCATCACGAAGGCGCCGATGAAGAACAGGACAATGGTGAGCGGCAGCCGGCGGACGTCGTGCGCCATGGCCGCGGTGAGTGCCGCCGACCACCAGCACGGCATCAGCAGCAGCCAGGAGCCGATCGGACGGTCGAAGCGCGACAATCGCAAATAAGGCCGCGCCCATTGCGGCGCGAGCGTATCGACCCAGTTGCCGGTGGAATCGGCAACGCGGGCGGATGTATCGCTCATCGGGTCAGAACGTTGCCGTTGAGCGTGTCGAAGGTGCTGCCGCCCTTCTTGCCGGCATTGGCTTCCGGCGCCGAGCCCGAACCAACCACCTCACTTAGCGACGGGCCGGCCGGTCCGCGCGGCTGTTGCGCGACCATGCAGACCTTCGTCTGCATGGCCTCGGTATTCTTGTGGCCGCTCTTCATCTGCTCGCCGATCTGCGGCGGGATTCCGCATTTGGCGGCATGCGTTTCGATGTACTTGATCATCTTGAATTCGGCCTGGCTGAAATTCTTGATCAGCTTGCAAGCCTCGTCCGGTGGGGCATGGCGGTCGCTCGCGGCCTTGATCAGCTTGCCGCGTTTTTCGGCGTCCTCGCGGAGCGGGATGAACGCCTTCATGCAGTCCTCGCCGGGACCGCTTTGCGTCGGGGGAGCCGCGCTGAAAGCGCCGGCGCCGCCGATGGGCGCGGCACCTCCCGTGGGGAAGGATGCTTGCGGCGCGCCGCCGACGGAGGCGACCGGCGCCGAGCCGTTGACGGGCGGAAACGCCGGATCGGGCGCGGTCTGGCCCGGCAGCGGCGCCGGGAAGCCCTGCGCGTAAGCTGCAGCGGCCCCCAAGGTGACCATGGCGGCAGTGATCGGAACCATCAAACGACGGATCATCAAGATAGTCTCTCCGGCAGGAGCTACGGGGGTTCGGCGTCTTCCCAATTGAAGCGCAACCAGCGTCTTCGCGCTTTTACGATTCCCGCCGGCGCTTAACAACCCGTTGAATAGGGCAAGAGCGCGGCGCGGGGACGCACCGGTTCGGCAATATTTACCCCCGAAATGGCTGCTTTCGGCTAAGAACGGCGGCAAAACGGACCTTTGAACGATGCCCTCCCACGATTTTCGCGCTCCCCGCCTGTTCGTCGATACCCCCCTCACCCAGGACGCCAGGGTTCCGCTCGACCGCGACCAGAGCAATTATATCGGCAACGTGCTCCGGCTCTCGGCTGGCGCCCCGATCCTGGCCTTCAACGGCCGCGACGGCGAATGGCAGGCCGCGATCGAAGGTCGCAAGCGGCCCGACAACCTCGTGATCCTCCAGCAGGCTCGTGCCCAGGACACCCTGCCCGACCTCGCCTACGTCTTTGCCCCGCTCAAGCATGCCCGGCTGGACTACACCGTGCAGAAGGCCGTCGAGATGGGTGCGGCCATCCTGCAACCGGTCCAGACCCGCTTCACGCAGGCGTCCCGCGTCAACACCGAGCGCATGCGGGCCAATGTGATCGAGGCGGCCGAGCAATGCGGGATCTTGAGCCTTGCTGCGGTGGCCGAGCCGGTGCCGCTCGAGCGCTTCCTGGGCCAGCGCGACCCCGACAGGCTCCTGGTCTTCTGCGATGAGGCGGCGGAGGTCGAAAACCCCATTCATGGTCTGCAAGCCGCGCGCGAGGCCGGGCACGACCAAGGCAGAATTGGCATCGACGTGCTGATCGGCCCGGAAGGCGGCTTTGCCGAGGAAGAGCGCGCGCTGCTGCTGCGGCAGCCCAGGATCCTGCGGCTCGCGCTCGGCCCGCGGATCCTGCGCGCTGACACGGCCGCCGTAGCGGCGCTGGCGCTGGTGCAGGCGGTGCTGGGCGATTGGCGTGGCAGCTAGCCCCGCCTTTCCTTGGAGCGTCGTGAATCAAGAGCCGCGGAGGCCGCGGTGTCACCAAGCCCTGATTCCGAGTGCTAGTCTTCGAAGAAGCCGGGATGTTTCGCGACAAAAGACTGCAATTCGCGCGACACGCGATCGAGATGATTCGCCATTTCGTTCTTTGCCTGATCCGGCTCATGCGCAGCAATCGCGCGGAATATCGCCTCGTGCTCGCGGAGGGTTCCCTCGGGCCGTCCCGGCTCCGGCAGCAGCGTGCGGCGAACTCGCTCAAGATGAGTTCGGATCGGATCGAGGACTTCGCCAACCCGCCCCAGATGCAAGCCCTCAGTCATCTGGCGATGAAATCGGGTGTCGAGTTCGTGGAAACCCTGGAGATCGCCGCTGTTGATGGCGGCCATTTGGTAGGCGAGGTTCTGACCAAGCGCCGCGATCGCATCGTCCCGCATGTCGGCCGCACAAACCCCCACGACCTCTACCTCCAGCGCGCGCCGCATCAACATCCATTGCCGCACATCCTCAAGGTGGATCTTGGCCACGTAAGAGCCGCGTTGCGGCTCAACGACGACAAGCCCCTCAAAAGCGAGTCGATTGATCGCGGTCGTGATGGAAAGTCGAGACACTTCGAAAATTGCACACCACTCGTTCTTGTCGATTGGGGCGTCCGGCGCGAGCGCGCCCGACACGATGGCTCGCTTGAGTGCCAAATAGGCCTGGTCGACTTTCGATCCGCCCGCCCGACGTGCGGCGGCCGTTCCTCCGCTGAATCCGCCGAGTGAATGCATGCTGTGGTCCTATGGCTGACGTTCACATGTCCAGTGGCGCGGGAGCAATTGTGGACACCAAGAGGCTTGACGAGCAGCAACTGATATAACTAGCATATCAGAAAAGCAACAAACGAACACTTGGCACGCGACATCTCCAAAGACTTTGGCGCGCCGGGAGGAGATTAGCCCGATGGAGACACGCTTCGGCGCCCTCGGAGGAGAGGATGATCGGGCCGCGGACCGCTCCCCCCGTATGGTCGAGATGAGCCGGGCCCGCGCGCCGACCGGGCAGGTCGTGCTTTCTGCGGAACGCGTCTCGAAGTCCTTTGCCGGCGTAAAGGCGCTCAATAACGTCGACTTCGATCTGCGCTGCGGTGAGGTGCACGCGCTGATGGGCGAGAACGGCGCCGGCAAGAGCACCTTGATGAAAATCCTTGCGGGCGTGCATACGAGCTATCAGGGGACGATTCAGGTCGGTGGCCGGGCCGCCGCATTTGCCGGCGTGCGCGATGCTGAAGAGGCCGGCGTCGCGATCATCCACCAGGAGCTCAATCTCGTTCCCGAGCTGAGCATTGCCGATAACATCTTTCTCGGCCGCGAGCCGCTGATCGGCGGCATGCTGATCGACCGCCGCCGCATGGTCAAGGCGGCGGAGCGTCTGCTGCACCGTCTCGGCGTCTGGATCGCTCCCGAAAGTCGGATCGCCGACTTGCGTGTCGGCGAGCAGCAATTGGTTGAAATCGCCAAGGCACTATCGCTCGACGCCCGCATCCTCATCATGGACGAGCCGACCTCTGCATTGTCGTCGTTGGAATGCGAGACCCTGTTCAAGATCGTCCGACAACTCGCAAGCGAGGGCGTCGCGATCATCTACACCTCGCATCGGATCGAGGAGGTGCTCGATCTCGCCGGCCGGGTGACGGTGCTGCGCGACGGCAGGCACGTTGTCACGGCTCCGATCGGTGACTTGTCGCGCGGCGCGATCATCTCGGCGATGGTCGGCCGCGACATGGTCACAAGCGATCGCGGTGCGGCCGCGCAAGGCGGTGCGAACGTCCTTTCTGTGGATGACCTGACGCTGGACACGCTCGGTCCGCACGGCTGGCGCCGGATGTTGCACGGCGTCAGCTTTCAGCTCAGGCGCGGCGAGATCCTCGGCATCGGCGGCCTGCTCGGTTCCGGCAGGACGGAGATCCTCGAATCTATCTTTGGTGTCGCAAACGGTTGGCGGGGTGGCACCATCGCGATCGACGGCACAACCGCCGATATCAGCTCGCCAACGGAGGCCTACCGCCTCGGTGTCGCGCTTGTGAGCGAGGATCGCAAAGAGCGCGGCCTGCACCTTGCGGCCTCGATATGCGACAATATCGCCCTGCCCTCGATCGGCGCGCTGTCGCGCTTCGGCCTGCGCGCCGTCGCGCGTGAGCGCGCCCTGGCGGCCGACATGGTCGGCCAGCTCTCGGTCCGCTGCACCGGCATCGATCAGACGGCAGCAGCGCTCTCCGGCGGCAATCAGCAGAAAGTCGTGATCGGCAAATGGCTCGCCACCGAACCACGGATTCTTCTGCTCGACGAGCCGACCCGCGGCATCGATATCGGCGCGAAGCAGGACATCTACCGGCTGATCTTCGATCTCGCCGCGCAGGGCCTCGGCATCGTCGTGGTCACCTCCGAGATGCCGGAACTTCTTCTGTTGTCCGACCGCATCCTGGTGATGTGTGAGGGACGGCAGACCGGAATCCTGCCGCGCGACTGCGCGACGCAAGAGACGGTGATGCGTCTTGCAGCGCCAGGCATGGCAGCGTGGTCGCAGGAAACATTGTCATGAAGGCGTTTCTTCGGCTCTTGTCCCGGACCAAGCTTTACTGGGGGTTGCTGCTCATCTGCCTGGTCGGTGCGCTCACCTCGCCGCATACGTCATCCGGTAACAACATCTTCCTGTCCTACGGCAACCTGACCGACGTGCTGCGGCAGGTCTCGATCACGGGCCTGGTGGCCACCGGCATGACGATGGTCATTCTGCTCGGCGGCATCGATTTGTCCGTCGGCTCGGTCATGGGCTTTTCGACGGTGATCTGCGCGATGCTGCTCACCAAGCCCGGCTGGACCGCGGCCGCGGTAATGGGCGTTCCGGCGGCGACGCTCGTGAGTGGCGCAGCCATTGCGCTCGTTGTGCGCTTCATTGTCCGCGGGTTGGCGCGAGGCCGTGACGTCGGCGCGGGGCGGCGCCGCGAACTCACCGTGTCGCGCTGGCACGGCCTGTGGATTCCCGCGCTGCTTGGCCTCCTCGGCGCCGCCGCAATGGCGTGGTGGACGGCAAGCCAGGCGACGGCCAAGTTCGGGGTTCTCGGCGTTCTCCTCGTCGCGCCGTGCCTGGCGCTGCTGCTTGGGGCGATCAACGGGATCTTGACCGTCGCGGGACGTTTGCAACCTTTCATTGCCACGCTGGCCATGATGGTCAGCGCACTCGGCATCGCCCGTCTCACCGCCGGTCAGGACAATGCCGTCGTGCCGGTCTATACCGGCACCAACGCCACCGAAGCGTTCGAGCTGCTCCGCTCGATGCTGTGGGGCGTGCTGCCTGTGCCGAGTGTTTTCTTCCTCGCGGCGATCATCCTGTTCGGCGCGCTCCTGCGCTTCACGACCTTTGGACGCTACGCCTATGCGATCGGCGGCAACATCGAGGCCACCAAGCTTTCGGGCATCAAGGTCGCCCAGGTCCAGCTCACGGCCTATCTGCTGTCGGGCCTGTTGGCGGGAATTGCGGGGGTCCTGTTCGTCGCGCAATACCGGCAAGGCAAGCCGGACGCCGGCGCCGGACTCGAGCTCGACGCCATCGCCGCCGTCGTAATCGGCGGCACCAGCCTGATGGGCGGGCGAGGTGGTCTCGCCGGCACCTTCGTCGGCGTCCTGATCTTCGGTTTGCTGTCGGACATCCTCCAGCTTCAGAATATCGACTCCAACGTCCAGCTGCTGATGAAGGGGTTGATCATCGTCTGCACCGTGCTGGTGCAGGAGCAGAATCTCGGCCAGCTCATCGCGCGATGGCGGTTCAGCCGATCGCCGGAAGCCAGTGCCGATCCGAAAACAGCCGAATCCTGTCGGCTGCCAAGCGCCGCCAAGGCGCAATTTGCAAGGGAGGATCTCGATGAAGCGTCGTGA
This sequence comes from Bradyrhizobium sp. Kon10, assembly GCF_055807395.1. Taxonomy (NCBI): domain Bacteria; kingdom Pseudomonadati; phylum Pseudomonadota; class Alphaproteobacteria; order Hyphomicrobiales; family Nitrobacteraceae; genus Bradyrhizobium; species Bradyrhizobium sp. Kon10. Next base: position 14,781 of record NZ_JBVVOZ010000009.1, read on the forward strand.
ATTCCTAAAACTGTCGACCACCATGGCCGGCGCCGCGATGACGATCTACGTGCCGGCCGGCTGGAGTCCCGCCAAGGCCGCCGCGAAGTGGAAAGTCGGCTTCAGCCAATGCACCACGCTCGAGCCGTGGCGCGTGCAATTCAACAAGGATATCCAGGCCGAGGCCAAGAAGCAGCCCGACGTCGAGCTCATCATCACCGACGGCCAGGACAAGACCGAGAAGCAGGTCGCCGATTGCGAGAACCTCGTTGTCCAGCAGGTCAACGTCCTCTTGATCTCACCCAAGGAATCGGCGGGCCTGACCGGGGTCGTCGAGAAGGCGATCGACGCCAAGATTCCGGTCATCGTGCTGGATCGCAACGTCGACACCAAGCGGATCACACAGTTCATCGGCGGCGACAATGTCGCGATCGGCAAGGCCGCCGGCGAATATGCCGTGAAGCTGCTCGGCGGTCCCGGCAAGGCGACCGGCAACGTCGTCGAAATCTGGGGCGGAATGGGCACGCAGCCCGCACACGACCGGCACGACGGCTTCCATGCTTTCACCGACAAGGAACCGGGCATCAAGAACCTGCTCAACAATCAGTCGGGCGACTGGAAGCAGGACAAGGCCTACAACATCATGACGACTGCGCTGCGCAACAACGAGAAGATCGACCTGGTCTATGGCCATAACGATCCGATGGCCTATGGCGCCTATCTCGCGGCCAAGGACGCCGGCCGCGACAAGGATATCAAGTTCATTCTTGGCATCGACGGCCTGCCGGATGAAGGCGTGACCTGGGTCAGCAAGGGGCAGCTCACGGCGACATTCCTCTATGCAACGCCCGGAGCCGAAGGGCTGCGGCAAGCTGTCAAACTCTTGAAGGGCGAAAAGCTCGAGCCGGTCATCACCTTGCCCACGATGCTGATTACGCGGGACAACGCATCGGAGATCCTGAAGAAGAACGGGCTGCTCTGAGCTCCTTATCTTCAGGCCGACGCAACAGCTGACAGAGTCTGGTTCGGCCTGGTCGAACCAGACTCTGTCTTGGTTTGGATTGTCCTGCTGGTTGCGGGATGGCATTGGACCGGCTGCCAAGACTCATCGAGGTATGACATGAGCGATCCGATCTTCGGCCGAAGCGACGGTGTGTGGCTGAACGAACCGGAACAATGGACCGCTCGCGAGGATGGTCTTGAGATGGTCACTGATCGAGCCACCGATTTCTGGCGCGAAACCCATTACGGTTTCAGCCGGGACAGCGGGCATTTCCTGGGCTTCCGCACCGCCGAGGCATTCACCGCCGAGCTGCGCGTCCAAGGCGATTTTCGGGCGCTGTACGACCAGGCGGGCATTATGATCCGGATCGACGCGGAACGTTGGGTCAAGGCCGGACTCGAATTCTCCGACGGCCGCGCCATGCTTGGCAGCGTTCTGACCGACGGACGATCGGACTGGGCGACAGCCCCCTATGAGCACGACGCCGGCGACTTCCGGATGCGCGCAACCGTAAAGAATGGCGTCCTTCGCTTGCAGGTCTCGCCCGATGGCAAGCTCTGGCCGCTTATGCGATTGGCACCATTCCCCAAGGCGAACTCGTTCCTTGTGGGGCCGATGGCCTGCACACCCGAGCGGGCCGGACTGAGGGTCGTTTTCTCGGCATTTCGCCTCACGGCGCCGCTTGGCAAGGATCTACATGATCTGAGCTGAGGTCAGCCTCTGTTGCATATGCCCCCGGGCGGCCGCGGGGTTGGGCCATTGCCGATCTCCAGAGCCGATCGGCGCAGCCACGCCGCAATCCAGTTCATATCGAGTCCAGGGCACGGCGACCGACTGTTAAGCGATTGATCCTTTGGAGGTCGAAACCGCTTTCGGGCCATGCTAAGGGCTGCGCCACTCCCGTCCCTTCCCTTGCCCTGCCCGGTTCCACCGGGACAATGGACCCCGAGATGACCGCGACTGCCACCTCAAATGCTGCCGGCTCCGCCGCCTGGGCGGATACGCTGCTGTTGTCGTTCGCGCAGGCCGGCTATGTCAGGGCCGAGCCCGCGATCCTGCAACCGGCCGAGCCGTTCCTCGATCTCTCCGGCGAGGACATCCGCAAAAGCCTGTATTTGACGACGGACCTGTCCGGCGAGGAGCTCTGCCTGCGCCCGGACCTGACGATTCCGGTGGCCCGCGATTATCTGGCCTCTAGCCGGGCCGGCCAGCCGGCCGGGTTCAGCTATCTCGGTCCGGTGTTCCGCTACCGCAGCGGGCAGGCCAGTGAATTCCTGCAGGCCGGCATCGAATCGTTCGGCCGCCAGGACCGCGCCGCGGCGGATGCCGAGATGCTGGCGCTGGCGCTGGAAGCAACCGCCGCGTTCGGCGTCCGCGACGTCGAGATCCGCACCGGCGACGTCGCGCTGTTCAATGCGCTGCTCGATGCGCTCGACCTCTATCCGGTGTGGCGCCGGCGCCTGGTCAAGGACTTCAACCGCAAGATCAGCCTGGAGCAGGATCTGGAACGGCTGGCGCGCACGACCGCTACCACCCGCAGTGAATATGAGGGCGTGCTGGCCGCGCTCGCCGGCTCCGACCGCAAGGCGGCGCTCGCGTTCGTCTCCGATTTGATGTCGATCGCCGGCACCACCAATGTCGGCGGCCGCACCACGGCCGAGATCGCCGACCGCTTCCTCGAGCAATCGACGCTCAAAGGCGGCGCGCTGCCGCGCCAGGCCATCGCCGTGCTCAAGCGCTTCCTCTCGATATCGGGCAATCCGGATGAGGCGATCGCCGGGCTGCGCGCGCTCACCACCGATGCAAAGCTCGACCTTGCCGCTGCGATCGACCAGTTCGAAAGCCGGGTCGGCTTCATGGCCGCGCGCGGCATCGACGTGAAGGGCACGCGGTTCTCGACGGCGTTCGGGCGCGGGCTCGACTACTACACCGGCTTCGAATTCGAACTGCATCACAGGGGCAACGGCACCGAGCCGCTGGTCGCCGGCGGCCGCTATGACGGACTGATGACCCAGCTCGGTTCGCCGGATCCGATTCCGGCCGTCGGTTTCTCGGTCTGGGTGGACGCGCTGACCGGAATCGGCCGCAAGGTGGGAGCTTGAGCATGAGCGCGCCGTTCGTTCTGGCCGTTCCCTCCAAGGGCCGCCTTCAGGAGAACACCGAAGCCTTCTTCGCCCGCGCGGGGCTTAAGTTGTCGAAGGCCGGCGGCGCCCGCGACTATCGCGGCACGATCGTGGGGCTCGATAATGTCGAGGTCGCCTACCTCTCGGCGAGCGAAATTGCCTCGCAACTGTCGCGCGGGGTGGCACATCTCGGCGTCACCGGCGAAGATTTGGTACGCGAGACCATCGCGGATGCAGACGAGCGCGTGTCCCTGATCGAGGGATTGGGCTTCGGCTATGCCGACGTGGTCGTCGCCGTGCCGCAGGCCTGGATCGACGTCCGCTCCATGGCCGACCTCGACGATGTCACCACCGGCTTCCGCGAGCAGCATCACATGCGGATGCGGGTCGCGACCAAGTTCATCAACCTCACCCGCGCGTTCTTCTCGAGCCACGGCATCGTCGACTATCGCATTGTCGAAAGCACCGGCGCGACCGAAGGCGCGCCGGCGGCCGGGGCCGCCGAGCTGATCGTCGACATCACCACCACCGGCGCGACGCTCGCCGCCAATGGCCTGCGGGTGCTCGACGACGGCATGATCCTGCGCAGCCAGGCCAATCTGGTCGCCTCGAAACATGCCGACTGGTCGCCTCAGGCCCGCGAGACGGCGCGCGTCATTCTCGATCACATCGCGGCACGGGCGCGGGCCAACAAATACCGCGAGGTCCGCACCCGCTTCCGGCAGTGCGACGATGCCCTGCTCACCGAGGCCCACAGCCGCTTCGGCGTCGAGACCCCGTTTGGCGGACCGACCTCGTCGGGCATGCTGACGCTGCACTGCCCACCGGGACAGCTCTACGCGCTGGCAAGCTTCCTGCGCGAGCATGGCGCCGAGACCGTCTCGGTGGTCTCGCTCGACTATGTGTTCGACCGTGAGAACCCGCTCTTCGCCAGGCTCGACGCCTTCCTGCGGCAGTGAACCTCCAGGTCCGTTCAGCATGGCGACAGGAAACGGCAGCTACCATATGCTGTTGAGACGACTTGCAAGACGACTCGAACGCCTCTGGAACCTTGATCGATGACGCTGGGCTCTGACGTTTCCGGCCTGACGACCAGCGCGGCCAGTGCCGCCGCGAAGGGATTGTCGATCGTCGTCCCCGTCTACAACGAGGCGGCGGGCCTGGTGTCCCTGCACCAGCGCATCTGCGATCTCGCCAAAACCTTGCGGCAGCGCTATCGCCTCGCCTGTGAGGTCGTTTATGTCGACGACGGCAGCGTGGACGCGTCGCTGTCGATCGCACGCAGCCTGCCGGCCGATACGGTCGACGTCCAGGTGGTCTCGCTGTCACGCAATTTCGGCAAGGAGGCCGCGCTGATGGCCGGGCTCGACCACGCCCGCCTCGGCGCCGTCATGTTCATGGACGGCGACGGCCAGCATCCGCCCGCCATGGTCGAGCAGCTGGTGCGGCACTGGATCGAGGACGGCTATGATGTCGTCTACACCGCCAAGGCGCATCGCGACAATGAGCCGTTCCTGCGCCGGCTCGCCGTGCACGGCTTCTACGCGCTGATCAATTGGGGGGCCCGCCAGAAAATCCCGGAGGACGCCGGCGACTTCCGCCTGCTGTCGCCGCGCGCGGTGGCGGCACTCCGGCAGCTGCCGGAGCGCAACCGCTTCTTCAAGGGTCTCGCAAGCTGGATCGGCTTCCGCCAGATCCGGGTCGATTACGAGCCGGCGCCCCGCATCCATGGTGTGACAACCTTCAGCGCCGCGCGCCTGCTTGGTCTGTCGATCGAGGGCGTGACGTCGTTCTCGGTGGCGCCGCTGCGCTTCGCCAGCCTGCTCGGCGTCATCCTGGCCGGGGGCGCCTTCCTGTTCGGCCTGTCGATCCTGTGGGAGGTCCTGACCACCGGCAAGCAGGTGCCCGGCTATCCCTCGCTCGTGATCGGCCTGATGACGATCGGCGGCGTGCAACTGATCATGATCGGCATCGTCGGCGAATACATCGGAAAGATCCTCTCCGAATTGAAGGCGCGCCCGATCTACTTCGTCGCCGAGCACAGCGAAAAGCATTTTGAGGCCGGCAAAGCCGACGACGCGTCGAGCAGGACGGCGGCCGAATGAGCCCGGCCGCGACGCCGCGGCGGATCTGGCTCTGCGCCGACGACTACGGCATCAGCCCGGGCGTCAACCGCGCCATCCGCGACCTGATCGAGCGCGGCCGCCTCAATGCGACGTCGGTGATGATGGTCGGTCCCGCGATCGAGCGCCGCGAGATCGATGCGCTCCAGGCCGCGGCGAAGGCGAGCCCGCGTTGCGCGATCGGACTGCATGTGACGCTGTCGGCGCCGTTCCGGCCGCTGACCATGCATTTCCGCCCGCTCGACGGCGACATGTTCCTGGCTTTCCCCAAGCTCCTGCGCGCGGGCGTGATGCGGCGTCTCGACCGCGAGTTCTTCCGCAACGAGGTGAAGGCGCAATCGGCGGCCTTCGCGGAAGCGTTCGGCCGCGCGCCGGATTTCGTCGACGGCCACCAGCATGTGCAGCTGTTTCCGCAGGTGCGCGACGGCTTCATCGATGCGGTCAGCGAAGCCGCGCCAGGCGCCTGGGTGCGCCAGGGCGGGCGCGACCTGCCGCTGGCGCAGCGGCTCAGCTCGCCGAAGGCGCTGCTGCTCGATATCCTCAGCGCGCAATTCCGCCGCCGCGCCGGCCAGGCAGGCCTCAGCTTCAATCCGGGATTTGCCGGCGCCTATGACTTCACCCGCGCCGCCGATTTCGGCGCACTGATGCGGCAGTTCCTGGAAGGCCTCCCCGAGGGTGGCCTCGTGATGTGCCATCCAGGTTTCGTCGACGACATCCTCACCGGCCTCGACCCGATGACCGACGTCCGCGAACGTGAGCATGCCTATCTCAAGAGCGACGCATTCGCGGACCTGCTCGCGGCCAGCAATGTGACACTGGGATGAAACCGGCGAAAGCTGGCCTGCGGGGCAGCTTGTCGCATACCGAAATTTAATCCGGCCGCCACTGTTGGGGCCACAATGGAACCCTACATCTCGGTCACGCTTGTTTCGCGCGAGGGAGATACACCATGACGCCGCAGGAACGCCAACTCGTCGACGAGCTTTTCGACCGGCTTTCGAAACTGGAAAATGCACCGCGCGATCCCGACGCGATCGCCGCGATCTCCGACGGCTTACGCAAGGCACCCGGCGCGGTCTATGCGCTGGTGCAAACCGTGCTGTTGCAGGATGAGGCGCTGAAGCGCGCCCATGCCCGCATCCAGGAGCTGGAGGCGGGACATGCGCCAGAGCAGGCGCAGTCCGGGGGCTTCCTGGATACGATGCGCGAGACCTTGTTCGGCGCGGGCACCTCGCGCAGCTCGGTTCCGAACGTGCCGCCGCGCGACCAGCGGCCAGTCTGGAATAGCGGCGGGGCGATGCAGCAGGCACAGCCTGGTTATGGCCAACCGTCTTACGGACAGGCTCCCGGTCAGGGCTACGGCCAAGGTTATGGCGCCCCACCGGTCGGCGGAGGCGGCGGCTCGTTCCTGGGGACGGCCGCAGCGGCCGCCGCAGGCGTTGTCGGCGGCTCGCTGCTGCTCTCGAGCTTCCGCGGCATGATGGGCGGCGGATCGCACCAGGCTTTTGGCGACAGCAGCGCGTTTGGAGACCGCGGTGGCAGCCCATGGGGCGGCAGCGACCAGTCCGGCGGCTCGCTCGCCCGCGATGCCGGGCTCAACGATATCGGCTCGAGCCGTGATCGCGGCGAGCAGCGCCAGAGCTTCGCGGATCAGACGAACAACGACGACCAGAACGACAACAATCAGAACGACAATGACGACGGCAATGTCGACCTGGCCGACGACGGCGATTTCGGCGGCGGCGACGACGGCGGCAGCGATTACGCGTGAGTTGCCTGCCCGCCAAAGCGGCCGCCGAATAGGCGGCCGTTTCGATTTTGCAGGTCTTGCTCAGAACTTCCTTCTCCCCTTGTGGGAGAAGGTGGCGCGAAGCGCCGGATGAGGGGTTCTCTCCGCGAATTGACTTGCGAGAGAAGTGATTGCGGAGAGAACCCTCACCCGTCTCGCCGCTTACGCGGCGATCCACCCTCTCCCACAAGGGGAGAGGGAACAAACCTCACATCACCACGACCTTGGTGCCGACGTTGACGCGGCCGTAGAGGTCGATGACGTCCTCGTTGCGCATGCGGATGCAGCCGGAGGAGACGTTGGTACCGATGGTCCAGGGCTCGTTGGAGCCGTGGATGCGGTAGAGCGTCGAGCCAAGATACATCGCGCGCGCGCCGAGCGGATTTTCCGGGCCGCCCTCCATGTGCCGCGGCAAATCGGGACGGCGTGCGATCATTTCAGCGGGCGGCGTCCAATCCGGCCATTCGCGCTTGGCCGTGATCGACTTCACGCCGGACCAGGTGAAGCCGGGGCGACCGACGCCGATGCCGTAGCGCATGGCCTTGCCGTTGCTCTCGACGAGATAGAGGAATTTGTTCGGCGTATCGACCACCAGGGTGCCGGCGCTTTCCTTGCCGCTATAGTCAACAAGTTGTTTTTCGAACCTCGGATCAAACTGGCGCTGCCGGGGATCGACGCTCTCCTGCTGCACGGCTGCGCCCTGCATCTGCGGCTCGCCCATCGGCGGCAGACGGCGCGGGTCGTTGTAACCGGGCTGCTGCTGATACATCGGCTGCTGCGGTGCATAGGCGGGACCGCGGCCGGGCCCATCGCCGAAGAGGAACTCGATGAAGCCTCCGCCCATGTTCGCATTGGAGGCGACGCGCACCGGCGCCGGCTGCACCTGCGGCTGGTAGAGCACCGCTGGCGGATCGTTCGGCACGCTATTGTCGAAGGCGCTGGCACTGGTCGCGCCGGCAACGAAGGTGCAAGCGCTGCCAAGCAGCGCGACAGACATTTTCTTGAACATCGACGTACTCTGTACTGTTTCGTCTAGTTGCATTCGCCGTCGAACGCGTCTGGCTGATCCGCGTCCTCGACGTGGTCAATAAAGAGCAAAAGCCGTTTTGTTTGGTAAACGGAAGCCGCGTTTCGATTCACCATCTCGTCAGGCGAAGGGCAATTTGGCGATCAGCGTTTATTTTCGGTGAACACCGCAAGTGCATGGTTAATCGCCGGTTTTCACGCCGTCGCGCACCGCCGCACAACAGTTCCGGCTGTGAACTTCGTGTTAAATCGGTTCTGCCTAAAAAGACGCGTGAGTGAGGTGGGGGGAGTATCCTGATGGCAATTCACCGCAAACGTTTTCGTGTCGAAGATATCGTCGGTGGCGAAATGCCAATTCTTGACGAAACCGAAGAGGCAGGCCCGATGCATAGCGAGATCATGGCCGAGCTGCGTGCGATCCGCGCACAGATGGCCAAGGGCAGCGTGCCCTTGTCCGGCAGCGCAGCCATGGCGGTGATCGACGCCACGACGGAGCAGGAGCTCTCAGACGCCCGCGTCAAGCTCGAGACCTACCGGGCCCAGATCGAACAGTGCGAGAAGCTGAAGGTCGAGCTCGACCTGATCCATGACGCCATCGACCGCACCAAGCGCGAAATCGCGACCCTGCACGGCAAGAGCTTCGACGGCGGCGAAATGGCCAAGGTCAATGGCGAGCTCGGCGCCGTGGTCGGTGGTACCGAGCAGGCCACCCAGCAGATCCTCGAAGCCGCGGAGTCGATCGACCAGGCGGCCAGCGCGATGACCAAGGTGCAATCGGCCGACCAGCAGAAGCGGCTCGCCGACGACATCCAGGAACGCGTCATCTCGATCTTCGAGGCCTGCAACTTCCAGGACTTGACTGGCCAGCGCATCAGCAAGGTCATGGGCACGATGAAATTCATCGAGCAGCACATCAACGCGATGATGGAGATCTGGGGCGGCGTCGACGCCATCAAGTCCCACGTGGTGCCGCAGGCCGACAGCCGCAGCGACGACGAAAAGCTCCTCAACGGCCCGAAGCTCGCTGGCGACGTCGGCCACGCCTCGCAGGACGATATCGACGCGCTGTTCGACTGAGTAGGCGCGACAGAGTAAAAAACAAAACGCCGGCGCAAGCCGGCGTTTTTTGTTTATTGTCTTGCACAGCTGCTTCCCTTCTCGCCCTGTGGGAGAAGGTGGCGCGAAGCGCCGGATGAGGGGTTGTTTCAGCAAACTCGAAAGTGAGAGTTTAACGCGGGGAGAGAAACCCCTCACCCGTCTCGCCGCGCTACGCGGCGATCCACCCTCTCCCACAAGGGGAGAGGGAAAGAAGCAGCGCGGTCCGCCTTACGCCCTTGGTGCGCAGCGGACGTAGACCATGTTGCCGTAGCGGGTGGCGGCGTCCTTGTCGACGAAGCGGGTGATCATGACGCGGCCGTCGAAGGAGACGATCTCGCGGTCCTGCTCGCCGGGTGTCGGGCCGGGCGGGCCGATATAGTTCTTGCCGCCTGGCGAGCCCTTCAGCCGCAGTTCCTGCGGGGTCGCCTGGTCGGCCAGATGCATGACCACGCCGCCGGAGGTGCCGGCGCCGATCACGTAGGGATTCTTGCACTGGGCCCGCGCAGCCGCCTCGGTGCGGGCGCGATCGGCCGGGTTCTGGAACGAGGCCAGACCCCAGCGGCCGACGATCTCGTCGGCACGGATGGACGCCGGCATTTCCGGCGCCTGGCCGGGCTCGGACTCGGGCGCCGGCTGCGACGACGAGAAGGACGGCAGGCTCATGCCGCCGCCGCAGGCGCCAAGCAGCAGCGCCAGGCAAGAGGCCGCCGCCAGATGGGCAACCGTGCGCGCATGTGCTGAACTGATCATCGCTTCCCCCCAAACAAGACCACGGCCGCACCCCTCCCGCAGCCAAGCGCAAAAATGCTGCCGGAGCAATGACGTCCTGATATACGCCCGCACCGGAATCGAGCTTCCGAACTCACCATCCTATATCCGCCTCACCAATCGCTTAACCACCTTTGCTTGACAGGATCGCAGCCAAGCCATATTCCCGGGCGTACTATTAGCACTCGGAAACACCGATTGCTAAGCGCGCCGTTCGATCCTCGGGAAGAGGGTGGATGGCAGCGCTGCCCTCACCCACTTCCGCTGCTTTCGGAAAACCGAGCCTCCAAAGGGAAACGTCATGGCTAAGTCCAAATTTCGTCCACTGCATGACCGTGTCGTGGTCAAACGTATCGATGCCGAGGCAAAGACCAAGGGCGGCATCATCATTCCCGACACCGCCAAGGAGAAGCCGTCCCAGGGCGAAGTCATCGCCGTCGGTCCCGGCGGGCGCGACGAGGCCGGCAAGCTGATCCCGATCGACCTCAAGGTCGGCGACCGCGTGCTGTTCGGCAAATGGTCGGGCACCGAGGTCAAGATCGACAACGAAGATCTCCTGATCATGAAAGAGTCGGACATCATGGGCGTGATGGCCTAAGGCCAGAGCCCTGAACGGCCGCTGAATACCATGCCCGGATCGTCAGATCCGGGCATGCATCGTTCCGCCGGGTTCGACCCACGGATCCCGGAATTGATGCGACGAGCACACAAGACACATCACCAAACAAGACACATCACGAATAACAGGGATTGCAGATCATGGCTGCCAAGGACGTCAAGTTTTCCGGAGACGCGCGCGATCGCATGCTGCGCGGCGTCGATATTCTCGCCAACGCCGTCAAGGTGACGCTCGGCCCGAAGGGCCGCAACGTCCTCATCGAGAAGTCGTTCGGCGCGCCCCGCATCACCAAGGACGGCGTCACCGTCGCCAAGGAGATCGAGCTCGAGGACAAGTTCGAGAACATGGGCGCCCAGATGGTCCGTGAGGTCGCTTCCAAGACCAACGACCTCGCCGGCGACGGCACCACCACTGCGACCGTGCTGGCCCAGGCCATCGTGCGCGAAGGCGCCAAGTCGGTCGCCGCCGGCATGAACCCGATGGACCTCAAGCGCGGCATCGACATCGCGGTCGCAGCCGTGATCAAGGACATCGAGAAGCGTGCCAAGCCGGTCGCCGCCTCCTCCGAAGTCGCCCAGGTCGGCACCATCTCGGCCAACGGCGACAGCGCCATCGGCAAGATGATCGCCCAGGCGATGCAGAAGGTCGGGAACGAGGGCGTCATCACCGTCGAGGAGAACAAGTCGCTCGATACCGAAGTCGACATCGTCGAGGGGATGAAGTTCGACCGCGGCTATCTCAGCCCCTACTTCGTCACCAACGCCGAGAAGATGACCGCCGAGCTCGAGGACGCCTACATCCTCCTGCACGAGAAGAAGCTCTCCGGCCTGCAGGCCATGCTGCCGGTGCTGGAAGCCGTGGTGCAGTCGGGCAAGCCGCTCGTCATCATCGCCGAGGACGTCGAGGGCGAGGCGCTGGCCACCCTGGTCGTCAACCGCCTGCGTGGCGGCCTCAAGGTCGCCGCCGTCAAGGCGCCGGGCTTCGGCGATCGCCGCAAGGCCATGCTGGAGGACCTCGCGATCCTCACCGGCGGCCAGCTCATCTCCGAAGACCTCGGCATGAAGCTCGAGAACGTCACGGTGAAGATGCTGGGACGTGCCGGCAAGGTGGTGATCGACAAGGAGAACACCACCATCGTCAAGGGCGCCGGCAAGAAGCCGGAGATCGAGGCGCGGGTCGGCCAGATCAAGGCGCAGATCGAGGAGACCACCTCGGATTACGACCGCGAGAAGCTCCAGGAGCGGCTGGCCAAGCTCGCCGGCGGCGTCGCGGTGATCCGCGTCGGCGGCGCGACCGAGATCGAGGTCAAGGAAAAGAAGGACCGCGTCGAGGACGCGCTCAACGCCACCCGCGCCGCGGTGCAGGAAGGCATCGTCCCCGGCGGCGGCGTCGCGCTGCTGCGCGCCAAGAAGGCGGTCGGCCGTCTCACCAACCCCAATGCCGACGTCCAGGCCGGCATCAACATCGTGCTGAAGGCACTGGAAGCCCCGGTCCGCCAGATCTCCGAGAACGCGGGGCTCGAAGGCTCCATCGTCGTCGGCAAGATCCTGGAGAACAAGTCCGAGACCTTCGGCTTCGACGCCCAGAACGAAGCCTATGTCGACATGGTCGAGAAGGGCATCATCGACCCCGCCAAGGTGGTGCGCACCGCGCTCCAGGACGCCGCCTCGATCGCCGGCCTGCTGGTCACCACCGAGGCCATGGTCGCCGAGATGCCCAAGAAGGAAGCGGCCCCGGCGATGCCGGCCGGCGGCGGCATGGGCGGCTTCTAGGCCGTCCGTTCCATTGCAATGTTGCGAAGGCCGCCTCCGGGCGGCCTTCTTTTTTGCCGACCATGGCCCAAGCTTCAACCGGCGGCCAAAACCCATTACGGTGGCGCCGATTCTATGTTCGAGCATGATGTTTTCGGAAAACCGCTTCACACTTTTCGCTAACGCGGCCCTCCGGGTCCAGATCATGCTCCATTGCTCGAGGACGACGTCGATGCGCGCGCTGCTGGTTTGCCCGACAATTCTTTTGGCCGCTCTGCTTGCGGGTTCGCCGCATTCCGCCTCCGCCCAGATGAAGCTTTCACCGAAGGCGGCGGCGCCCGGCGGCACGGAGACGCGCTATTTCACCTCGATCGACGGATTGATGGACGGCAATGCCGACGTGATCCTGAAGGAAACGCGCTCGGGCAAAACGGTGACGGCGGCCGTGCTGGACGTCTGCTACCCCGTCGCAAAGAATTCCGACCGCAAGGACCGCTTCGTCGTCAATCTCCAGGTTGCCGGCCAGACGCTGACCGGCACCACGCAGAGCCTCGGCGAGAAGGCGCCGGTCACCGTCAAGCTCTCGCGCAAGCCGACCGGCGACACCTTCGAATTCCGCGGCCAGATCGGCATCGGCCAGAGCGTGACCGAGGTGACCTCGCCGGACAATTCCGATCTCAGCGAGAAGGAATTCCTCGACAACCAGACCACCGACGACGGCATCACGCCGCAGCCCAAGGATTTTACCGAAGTCTCGCCGGAAGCAATCGCGGTCAAGGTCAAGCTGGACGCGGCGACCGACTTTCTGAAGAGCCTCAAAGGCCAGGATGTCGAGGTGACGCTGGCGAGCCTCACCGTCGGCTGCGACGCGCTGCGCGCCGGCGAGCAGACCATCAACATGTCGGTCGATCCGGAGCGCTCCGCCGCACTGCTCGCGAAATTCAAGGCGACGCCGGGCGTCACCGCCGCAGGCTGGACCTCCGGGATGGCCGAGATGGACCGCACCATCCGCATCGCCGCGGCCGACTGGCGCGACGGCGACAGGATCAACCGCGACAAGCTCGCCGCTGCGGTTGCGGGTGTGCTGAGCCGGACGCTTGCGGCCAAGCCGGTCTCGCAGGCCTTCAACCCCGCCACGGGCAAGCTCAAGCTGGTGTTCAAGCGGCCGAACCAGGATTTCCCGGCCCTCGAACTCACTGACACGATCGAGGTCGCAGGCCTTGTCGCCGCCGACAAGCCGGGGACGACCGACAAGCTGATGCTCTGGATCGGCAGCCCTGCGACCACCACCGCCGACGAGAGCAGCGGCGCGAAGCTCAATTTATCGGATGAGGCGGCAGCCGACGAGGAGAGCGACCAACCTGACGACAACGGCTCGATCGAGGCGCTCACCAGGGAGCTGAAGGGCCAGCGCTGGGACGCCGACAAGTCGGTGTGGAAGTAGGTCGGGTGTTGGCGCGCAAGCGCCGCCGATCCGAAGCTCGGTGAGTGCAAACGCGGCTGCTGTCTTCGAGTGAGCTGATAGCTCGCGGTGACTAAGGCCTGCTTCTCTTGAAGATGCTGCGTTTGCTGGCCATGAGGAAATCCGCGAACAGCCGGCTCACCGGCGGAAGTGTCCGTTGCGCTCGCTTGATCAGGCCGACCGGGCGCGAAAAATTGGTGTCACTGATCTTCCGGCTTCGCAGCGAGGGTTCGGCAACAATTTCCCGGGCTGAGGCGGGGAGGATGGTCAGGCCGATCCCGGCGCGCACCATGCCGATCGCCGTCATCATGTAGGTGGCCTCGGAGGCTGGCGTGGGCAGAAGCCCCGCCCGGTTGAACGCCAGATCGGTGACGGCGCGCACACTGGTGCCCTGGTCCATCATGACGAGCGGATAGTTCGCCAGCACGCGTGCCGTGATCCGTCGCTGCTCGCCGATCGGATGCTTGTCGGGATAGACGACGCTCATCTCGTCGTGCGCGGTGAAGATGGTCTCGATGTCCGGGAATGACACGTCGCCGCCGGTCAGGCCGAGATCGACATCCTCGGACCGGATAAGCGCCAGCACACGGCTCGCGATCACGTCCTTCAACGCGAAGGTCACGCCGGGATGCTGCGCGCGAAATCTCCCGATCACGTCGGGCAGGACACCAGCTGCGAAGGACGGCAATGCCGCGATACGGACCACACCGCGCTGCTCGGAGGCGTCACCCCGCGCGTCGCTGAGAACGGAGTCGAGATCCTGCAGAGTGCGTTCGAGTGCGGGCAGCAGCTCGCGCCCCATCCTGGTCAAAGCCACCGAACGCGGATTGCGGTCGAACAACTTGAGGCCGAGCGAGGCTTCGAGCCGCTTGATCTGGACCGTGAGCGTCGGCTGCGAAACGTGCAGCGCGGATGCCGCCTGTGTGAAGCTGCGCAATTTCGCGACCGCCACGAAAGAGCGGAGCTGCCTGACGTTGATATCCATAGGCTTTGTCTATTGCTGGCATTGAATAAATTCAATTGAATAATCGGAAGCCGCGCGCTCAATTCCGCCCAACCGCCGGGCACGAGTCCGGAACAGACATCAGGTGGGAGATATGCTCAATTTGGCGTGGCTGGGACTCGCGACGATCGCGGTCCTGCTTGTGGCGATTATGACGAAACGCATGTCGCCGCTGATCGCTCTCATCCTCGTACCGCTGGTTGCCTGCCTGCTGGGCGGCTTCGGCTGGGACACCAGCAAGTTCATCGTCAGCGGCCTGCAAAGCCTGGCCCCGGTTGTCGGCATGTTCGTGTTCGCGATCCTGTTCTTCGGGATCGTGACCGACGCCGGCATGCTCGACCCCATCATCGACCGGATCCTGCGGACCGTCGGCACGAGGCCGACGCGGATCGTCATGGGTACGACGCTGCTCGCACTGCTGATCCACCTCGACGGCTCTGGAGCGGTGACCTTCCTCATCACCATCCCCGCCATGCTGCCACTGTACGATCGTCTCGGTCTCGATCGGCGTATTCTGGCCTGCGCGGCGTCGCTCGCCGCCGGCGTGAACTTCCTGCCCTGGACCGGCCCGATGATCCGCGCATCGGCTTCACTCAAATTGCCGATACCCGAGATCTTCAATCCGCTGATCCCGGTTCAGTTGGTCGGCATCGTCTTCATCTTTGGCGTCGCCTATTGGCTCGGTCGCAGGGAGGAGAAGCGGCTTGGCCTCGAGAAAGGCGCGGCGATCGACATGACCGCTCGGCGGACGCTCTCCGAATCCGAGCTCAAGCTGCGGCGTCCCGACAAATTCTGGATCAACATCCTTCTCACCATCCTGGTCCTCGGCATCATGGTCGCGCTCGGCGACAAGCTGACCCCGGCGATCGTCTTCATGGTCGGGACCTGTCTTGCGCTGCTGATCAACTACCCGAATGTCGATGCGCAGCGCCAACGCATCGATGCGCATGCCAAGGCGGCGCTGTTGATGGCGTCGGTGCTGCTCGCAGCCGGCGTCTTTACCGGCATCATGCAAGGCTCGGGCATGCTGAAGGCGATGGCGCAGGCGGCGGTCGGATTTGTGCCTGCAAGCGCGGCCAAATTCATGCCGGTTGCACTCGGGGCGATCTCCATGCCACTTAGTCTCCTGTTCGACCCCGACTCCTTCTACTTCGGCGTCTTGCCCGTGGTGGCGGAGGTCGGTGGCCAACTCGGCGTCCCCAAGGTACAGCTGGCGCAGGCCGCACTGCTCGGACAGATGACGACCGGTTTCCCCGTCAGTCCGCTCACGCCGGCCACCTTCCTGGTGGTAGGATTGACCGGGATTGATCTGGCCGATCATCAGAAATTCTCGATCCCGTTTTTATTCGCGGCATCTCTTGTGATGACGATGGCTGGCGTCCTGTTCGGCATTTTCACGTTTTAGCGAGATCTCCGATGCGAACACTCCGGATTGGATCAGGTGCGGGCTATTCCGGCGACCGGATCGAACCAGCTGTCGAGCTCGCGGTGCACGGCAAGCTGGATTACCTCGTGTTCGAATGCCTGGCCGAGCGCACGATCGCGCTGGCGCAGGCAGCCAGGCTGAAGGATCCGGGCGCGGGCTATGATCCGCTGCTGACGACCCGGATGCGGGCGGTGCTGCCCGCT
This sequence comes from Bradyrhizobium sp. Kon10, assembly GCF_055807395.1. NCBI lineage: Bacteria > Pseudomonadati > Pseudomonadota > Alphaproteobacteria > Hyphomicrobiales > Nitrobacteraceae > Bradyrhizobium > Bradyrhizobium sp. Kon10. The sequence continues at coordinate 31,154 of NZ_JBVVOZ010000009.1, forward strand.
TGCCGTGCGAACAAGGTTCGTATCGTCACGAATATGGGAGCCGCCAATCCGGTATCGGCCGCCGAGGCGACGAGAGCGATCGCCCGTGAACTGGGGCTGGCTGGGCTCAAAGTCGCCGCGGTGACGGGCGACGACGTTCTCGCTGCGGTGAGGACGCCGCAATACCAGCTTGACATCGGCGGTACGGTGAACGAGCTGGGCAACCGTATCGTTTCCGCCAACGCCTATCTGGGCGGTGCATCCATCGCGCAGGCCCTGGCGCTCGGCGCCGATGTCGTCATCACCGGTCGCGCCGCCGATCCCTCGCTGTTCCTCGGGCCGCTGCTCCACGAGTTCGGTTGGGCGTTGGACGATTGGCCGCTGCTAGGAAAGGGAATACTAGCCGGGCATCTGCTCGAATGCGCCGGCCAGATCACCGGCGGATATTTCGCCGACCCGGGCCGTAAGGATGTCGAAGGGCTCGCCCGCCTCGGCTTCCCGATCGGAGAGGTGCGGGAAGATGGCGATCTCGTCATCACCAAGGTCGCCGACTCTGGCGGCCAGGTCACGGCCGCCACGGTCAAAGAGCAGTTGCTCTACGAGATCCACGATCCCGCGCGTTATGTCCAGCCGGATGTGATCGCAGACTTCTCCCAGGTGCGGATCGATGAGGTCGGCCAAGACCGCGTCCACGTCACCGGAGCAGGCGGCGTGTCGAAGACCGGTCAGTTGAAGGTCTCCGTCGGTTATGTCGACAGCTACATCGGCGAAGGTCAGATGTCTTACGCCGGCCCGGGCGCTGTCGCGCGCGGCAAGCTCGCCTGCGAGATCGTGCGCGAGCGTCTGGCGCTGACGGGTGTCAAGTTGACCGAGTTGCGGAGCGATCTGATCGGCGTCAGCGCCTTGCACGGTGAGGGCCGGTCCGAGAGCCACGACCCCTACGAAGTCAGGATTCGCATTGCCGGGCGTGCCGAGACGCTCGCAGAAGCGGCACGCGTCGGCGAGGAAGTCGAAACGCTCTACACCAATGGCCCGGCCGGCGGTGGCGGGGCCTGGAAATCGGCGCGCGAGGTGATCGCGGTCGCATCGACCCTCGTTCCCGAAACACAAGTCACGACGTCAGTCCGAATCTTCGAAGCATAAGCCGCCCGGCTCAAGGGTGCAGACGAACAGGAAACGTACGCTAACCCCGGATCTTGAACAGCGAGCCTCCTCATCATGAAGTTGCGCGACATTGCCCACTCCCGCACCGGAGACAAGGGCAACACATCGAACATCTCGCTGATCGCCTACGATCCGAACGACTACGAGGCGCTTCGGTCTTACGTCACAGCCGAGCGCGTGAAGCAGGCCTTCAGTGGCATCGTCATCGGGACTGTCACCCGCTATGAACTGCCGTCGATCGGTGCCCTGAACTTCGTGATGACCGGCGCTCTCGGCGGCGGCGTCACGCGATCGCTTGCACTGGACGCGCATGGCAAGTCGCTGAGTTCGCTCTTGCTGGACATGGATGTGCCCGACACCCTGCATTCCGCGTCAAGGAACGGATGATTGGAAAGCGCTAGTTTCCGTTGGTGCGGAAGCGCAGCGGCTTCGGGCCGATCAGGGTCAGCATGTCGCCCTGGCGCTTCCAGGTCTCGACGGCCGCGAGCGCCGCGACGAGATCGTCGTCGGCCTGGGCCTTTGCCGGCGGACAGGAACGGTCCTGAATTGGACCGGGCACGAAGATCACGGTGTTGCCGGCAACCGAAAACTGGCCCCTGCCGGCCTTGCACCACAGCTCGAGCACGACCTCGCCATTGTCGCCGATCTCGATGTTCGGGATCCGTTTCGAGCCGGGCTGGGGCACTGCCTCGAGCGTCATCTCGGTGCCGAAGGGGAAGCCCTCTTCCGCACGTGCGATAGTGGACATCGCAAGCACCGCAGCCGCCGCACATACCATCCGCTTCAACGAAACCATGAGACCTCTCGACCGACCCGATTTGCCGATCTTCTATAAGACGGCGAGGCGTTTGAGAAGGTTCGCCGATTCAAGCCACAAAAATCCCCGCAGGACGAGCCCGCGGGGATTTGCGTCGAAGCCGGACGTCGCCCGCTATTTCAGGACGAGCGCCGTGAACGGCCAGACATAGGCCTGCAACGTCACGAACACGCCGACCAGCGAGGCCAGCACGATCGAGTGCCAGAACACGAAACGCAGGATCTTGCCCTCATGGCCGTACCAGTTGGTGGCGGTCGAGGCGACCACGATCGATTGCGCATCGATCATCTTGCCCATCACACCGCCGGACGAGTTCGCCGCCGCCATCAGGATCGGCGACAGGCCGAGCTGCTGCGAGGTGATCTTCTGGAGGTTGCCGAACAGGATGTTCGAGGACGTGTCCGACCCGGTCAGCGCCACGCCGAGCCAACCGAGCAGCGTGCCGAAGAAGGGATAGAGCACGCCGGTTGCGGCAAAGGCGAGACCCAGCGTCGCGTCGACCCCGGACAGCCGCGTCAGCGTGCCGATTGCGAGCATCGCCGAGATCGTGATCAGCGAGATCGCGCAGAGCCGGATGGTGCGGCCATACTCGGTCAGCAGCCTGCCGGGACCGACGCCCATCAGGAAGCCTGAGATGATCGCCGCGATCAGCATGCCCGTACCCGTGAACGACAGGTAGGTGAAGCCGAACACCGCGCCTTCCTTGGTCGGTGCTGGGGCCACCGGCGGCATCTTGTTGATCATCTGGTGCAGTTCGGGAACGGGATAGTTCCAGGTGAAGATGCCGTTTGCCCAGGTCTTGAACGCGCCGTTGCCCCAGATCAGCATCACGATGCAGACGATGATCCACGGCAGCAGCGCGCTGAACAGTTCGCCCTGCGTGAGCGGCGTCTTGTCGAGCGGTTTTGCCGTGGCCATGGTCGAAGCTGATTCATCGTGACCGCGCAGTGCCGGCGATAACCAGAGCTGCCGCGGCTGCCACACCTTCAGGAACAGGATCAGAGCGCCCATCGAGATGAGTGACGCGCCGATATCGACGATCCAGGGATTGACGTAGTTCGAGATCACGAATTGCGGGACCGCGAACGATACGCCGGTGACGAGGATCGCCGGCCAGATGTCCTTCATGCCCTTCCAGCCCGCGAACGCCCACACCACCCAGAACGGTACAATCAGCGAGAACAGCGGCAATTGCCGCCCGACCATCGCGCCGAGAATGTAGGGATCGAGCCCGGTGACCGAGGCGAGACCCTGGATCGGCGTGCCCAGCGCACCGAAGGCGACCGGCGCGGTGTTGGCGATCAGCGACAGGCCGCTAGCCGCGAGCGGCGAGAAGCCGAGGCCGATCAGCACGGCACCGGTGATCGCCACCGGCGTGCCGAAGCCCGAAGCGCCCTCGAAGAAGGCGCCGAAGGAGAAGGCGATCAGCAGGAGTTGCAGCCGCCGGTCCTCGGTGACGCCGCCAACAGCACGCTTCAAAAGCTCGAAGCGCCCGGTCGTCACCGTCACCTGGTAGAGGAAGATGACGTTGAGGACGATCCAGCCGATCGGAAAGAAGCCGGTCACGATGCCCAGGATCGAGGCGCGGATCGACATGTTCACCGGCATCGTGAAAACGAAGATCGTGATCAGGTTGGTCACGATCACGGCGACGATGGCTGCGATGTGAGCCTGAACGCGCCCGCTTGCGATCAGGACCAGCAGCGTGACGACCGGTACCGCCGCCGCGATCGTCGACAGCACCGGGCTGTGCAGCGGATCGTAGATTTGATTCCACATAATCTTCCTCCCCCACGCGTTTATGTGGCAAGGCCGCCAGCGTGGATGCGGAGCCTGCCTGGCGTGATGCTGAGGGCGCCTGTGCACTTTTTGCGAATCTGTTGCGAATGCGGCTGTTCCCGCCCGCTCACAAGCCCGCGAAGTCCCGGAGGCCCCCACCCCGCGCCGTTGCGCCCATGCTAGGGTCGCAAGCCCGGACAAGCCAACGCAAATTGCACAATTTGCGACTTTAGTCTAAGCGCGCCTATCCTCGCCATTGCTCAGCCGTTTGGCTTCGGGCATTAGCGCACACCCCCGCAGGAGACTGAGCTCTGTGAAGAACATCAGCGCCACGCTCGCGACCGTCTGGCGAATCGCCGGCCCCTATTTCCGATCGGAGGACAAATGGGCCGGCCGCGGCCTGCTGGCCGCGGTGATCGCGATGGAGTTGGCGCTGGTCGCGGTCAATGTCCTGCTCAGCCAGTGGCAGAACCGGTTCTTCAACGCACTTCAGGCGTATGAGCTCGATAATTTCGTCAAGGAGATTTGGATCTTCCTCGTCCTCGCCACGATCTATATCGCGTTGCAGGTCTACAAGCTCTACCTCAACCAGTGGCTCCAGATCCGCTGGCGGAATTGGCTGACGGGGCGCTATCTTGGCGAATGGCTCCAGGGCGCCACGCACTATCGCATGCAGCTCAAAGGCGATGCGGCCGACAACCCCGACCAGCGCATCACCGACGACGTCAGGAATTTCGTCGAGCAGACGCTCAGCATTGGCTTGGGTCTGCTTTCGTCCATCGTGACGCTGGCGTCCTTCATGGTGATCCTGTGGGGACTGTCCAACAAGGCGCCCCTGCATCTTTTCGGCACCGATATCGTCATTCCCGGCTTCCTGCTCTGGTCTGCGCTGGCTTATGCCATCCTGGGTACGGCGCTGACGCACTGGGTCGGCGCACCGCTCATCAATCTTTATTTCGAGCAGCAGCGCTATGAAGCAGACTTCCGTTTCAACCTGATGCGGGTACGCGAAAACTCCGAACAGATCGCGCTGCTCAAGGGAGAGGGCGCCGAACGCGAGGGACTGTTGCGCCGCTTCGGATCCGTGATCGAGAACTGGTACGCGATCATGAGCCGGACCAAGCGCCTCACCACCTTCACGGCGAGCTACGGGCAGGCCGCGGTGATCTTTCCCTATGTGGTGGTGGCTCCGGCCTATTTCGCCAAGAGCATTCAGCTCGGCGACATGATGCAGACCGGCTCGGCATTCGGCACCGTACAGGATGCGCTGTCGTTCTTCGTGACATCCTACCGCACGATCGCAGAATGGCGCTCGGTGGTCGCCCGTCTCGACGGCTTCGAGATGTCGGTCAACTCCGCAGCTCACCTCGCAGAGCACGAGCCGACCATCGGCCTCGCGCCGTCCGCCAGCGGCACGGCAATCGCGCTCGAGCAGCTGCTGGTGAAACTGCCCAACGGCAAGCCGCTGGTCTCGGCCGACGCTTTCGCCATCCGCCCGTCGGAGCGGGTGCTGGTCACCGGGCCGTCCGGCTCCGGTAAGTCGACGCTGTTTCGCGCCGTCGCGGGCATCTGGCCGTTCGGCACTGGCAACATCGCCGTGCCCGGCAACGCCAAGCTCATGATGCTGCCGCAACGCCCCTATTTCCCGGTCGGCCCGCTCGCGGATGCCGTGGTCTATCCTGCCGAGCGCGGAATGTTTCCACCCGAGCAGATCGAGAATGCGCTGCTCGCGGTCGGGCTGCCCGATCTGGCCGAACGGCTCAACGAGGACGGCCATTGGAATAGAATGCTGTCGCTCGGCGAGCAGCAGCGCCTGGGGCTCGCACGCGCGCTGCTGCACGCGCCCGACTACCTGTTCCTGGATGAGGCCACCGCGTCACTCGACGAGCCCTCCGAGGCCCGGCTGTATCGGCTGTTGGCGGACAAGCTGCCGCAGGCGACCATCGTCTCGATCGGCCATCGCTCGACCCTCGACGCCTTCCACACCCGCAAGGTGGCGATGGTCGAGGACGGCGACGTCCACGTCCTCAGCGATGAGCGGGCCAAGGCGGAGCCGAGCACGGCGGGCTGAGGCGCAAGATGAGCCCGGCCGCTCCGACTGCGAACTGAAACCAGGCCTTCCCGATTGCGAAGTCGGCAATCCTGTTCACCGACATCTCCGCATTGTCATGGCCGGGCCTGTCCCGACCATCCACGAGTTATGTCACGGCGCCAGAGAACGCGGAGGCCCGGGCCTTCGCCTCGCCGAAGCGGCTTCGGCCGCGCAGGCGGGACAAGCCCGGGCATGACGATCCGCGGAGCGACCTGAGACCAAAGCAAAAGGGCGGCAGATTGCTCTGCCGCCCTCGTCAAGTCGTTCGGGAAGAAACTTACTTCAGGTTGCTCATCGCCGTCAGGTCGAAGGACAGCTTGGCGATGCCCGCCGAGCCGCACCAGTTTGAGCCGGCGCCGCCCGGGTTGATCGGGGTCACGTTGGTGGTGCCGGTGGCGTTGAAGGCGCTGGTGAAGGCGTTGCAATCACCCTTGTTCAGGTCGGTGCCGGAGTAACGCAGATCCAGCGTGAACACCTTGTAGGTGAAGCCGACGCCGAGGTTCCAGGTATTGTAGTCCTTGTAGGGGATACCGTTGGCGAAAACGGTGCCGGCACCGGTGCCGTAGAAGGCGTCCGACGTGCCGAACCACTGCCGGCCGAACTCACCCGAAACGTACATGCCGACGCCCGATGCGCCAAACGTCGTGCTCGGCGCGGTCCACTTCGCGGTCAATGACGCGTAGTTGCCCCAGGCGCCCGAGTTCAGGAAATTCGGCGAGTAGAACTCGGTCGCGCCGACCGTCCAGTTATCGTTGATGGTGTAGTTCACCTTGCCATAGACTTCGAAGAAGCTGACGTCCTTCTTCATGACGTTGCCATCGCCGAGAAAGATGGTCGTGGTGCTGACCGGGCAAACGCCGCCGCCCGGAATGCCACCGGTGAGCACGTTGTCGGCGCAGCTTCCACCCGGGTACAGGTAGCCCCAGACACCGATGTCGAAGGCGAAGGCGCCGAAGGTCGGGCGGATACCGCCGTAGATATCGACTTCAGCGGCAGCGCGGTTGGCGAAGGAGATGCTCTCCGCGGACACGCCGACGTAGAGCTGGAGGTCCTTGGTAACGTTGTAGCGCGGCTCGAAATAGGCAGCGACCGAGGGCTGGTGGTTCGACTGAGTGACACCGCGGAAGATGTAGTCGCTCATGATCGCGCCGCCGAAGGCGACGTCCCAGGGGTCAAACGCGGCCACCGGAGGCGCCTTCACGGCCTTCAAGGGCATATCCGCCGCGAAAGCCGAACCCGTCACCATTGCCAGCGCCGTTGCCAACAAAGTCACTTTCTTCATCTCGATCCCCAATACCAGTTCTAGACCCCGGTCGAGCTCCGGAGGCCCCCCGGGACACCCGACCTGATTGCAAATTTCCTAACTGCGGCAACTTGGATCGAGGAACCCCAACCGTGAAGCAAAAAACACGGGCATCTGCCGACTTTTTGGGCGTTCTGACGATTCCACGAAAGGTTGTCAGTCGGTGTTGCTTCTAGACCACATGATTTGCATGCGATCGGGCACAGGAGAGGCCGTGGAAGTACGGAAAGCTCAGGGGGCGTGGCCTCCACGCTACGAATCAAGGTGAGGCGAGGAGCAGCGGCCGCCAGAAGCGTCTACAAGGATGCAAAAAGGCCGCAGCGTCGCCGCTGCGGCCCTTCTGTCTGGAGTCGCTCTGAAGGAGGTAGGAGAGGGTCTCAGCCCTGCCCTTCGGCCGACGCCCCGTCCCCCGCGGATGAAGGCATCGCCCAGCTTGTCTCTGCTGCCGGCTCGGCAGCGGGAGCCGGTGCAGCCGTCGGAGCCGGCTTGGCCTTGGTCGCGCTCTTCTTGGCGGCGCTCTTCTTGGGCGCGGCTTTCTTCGCGGCTTTCTTGGCAGCCTTCTTCGGCGCAGCCTTCTTGGCCGATTTCTTTGCAGACTTCTTGGCGGCCTTCTTCGCTGATACCTTGCCCGACTTCTTCTTGCCGGCCTTGGTCGCGGTCTTCTTCTTCGCCGCTACAACCTTTTTGGCCTTTTTGGCCTTCTTGCTTTTCTTCTTCTTCGCTTTCGCCATCGTGGTCCTCCTGTTGTCGCCGAACAATGGTCGATCGGGGTCTTCAGCCGTCACCTCGGGACGAAAGCTCAGCTCGACGAATTCAATGCCGGCCGCGACCCGCCCGTAGCCCAATCGAGAAGCTCAATCGTGTGTACGACCGGGACTGACGTGCCACTGGCAATCTGCACCATGCAGCCGATATTGCCCGCGGCAATCATGTCCGGCTTGACGCTCGCGATGTTGGCGACCTTGCGATCGCGCAACCTGCCCGCAAGGTCGGGCTGGAGAATGTTGTAAGTCCCCGCCGAACCGCAACACAAATGGCTCTCCGGCACATCTTTCACCACGAATCCATTCTTGGAAAGCAATTCTTTCGGAAGGCCTGTGATTTTCTGCCCGTGCTGCAACGAACACGCGGAGTGATAGGCGACGACGATGTTGTCCTGTCGCGTCGTCGGCGCGAGTCCGAGACCGGCCACGTATTCGGTGATGTCCTTTGCGAGCGCGGATATCCGCGCGGCATCGGCGGCAAACGCACGGTCCTCGCGCAGCAGGTAGCCGTAGTCCTTGATCACCGTGCCGCAGCCGGACGCCGTCACCAGGATGGCGTCGAGCCCCTCGCCTGCCGCCTCCTTCCGCCACGCCGCAACGTTCGCGCGGGCGCGTGCCAGCGCGTCATCGTCATGGCCGAGGTGATGGGTGAGCGCCCCGCAGCATTGTTCGTCCTTGACCAGGACGACCTCGATGCCGTGCCGGGTCAGGAGACTGATGGCGGCCTGGTTGATGCGCGGCGCCAGCACCTGCTGGGCGCAGCCCTGGAGCAGCGCGACCCGCCCGCGCTTCTTGCCGAAGGCAGCAAACACGCTGCCGGCAGCGGGGCCCGGCGGCGGCAACCGGCCTGGCGCCAGCGCCAGCATCGCCTTGATCCGCTGGATCAAGCCGGGGGTAGCCGACGGTCGCGGGGTCGGCAGGAAGACCGCGAGGGGCCGGGCCAGCCGCGCCAGCTGCATACTCAGGCGAAACCGCTGCGGGTCGGGCAGGACGAACGCCAGCACCTGACGCAACAGCCGCTCGGCCAGCGGCCGCCGATAGCGCTGTTCGATCCTGACCCGGGCCTGGTCGACGAGGTGCATATAGTTCACCCCCGAGGGGCACGTCGTCATGCAGGCAAGGCACGAGAGGCAACGGTCGACATGCTTGACCACCTCCGGCCTCGGCGCCTGGTCCTTCTCCAGCATGTCCTTGATCAGATAGATCCGGCCGCGCGGGCTATCGAGCTCGTCGCCGAGCAGCACATAGGTCGGGCAGGTTGCGGTGCAGAAGCCGCAATGGACGCAGGCGCGCAGGATCTTGTCGGCTTCCGCGATGTCGGGATCAGCGAGCTGGGCCAGTGAGAATTCGGTCTTCATGCCGCAGCGCCCCGCGTCAGTCGTCCCCGGTTCAAAATGGTCTTTGGATCGAAACTGGCGCGGACCCGTTCGCTCAGGGCGGCGACGCCGGCCGGTTGCGGATGGAACACATCGATACTGCGCCTGACGTCCTCGGCCGCCCTGATCAGTGTGGCGTGGCCGCCGACGGCATTGGCGTGACGGCGCACCGCCGGGGCGTGCGCATCATCCTTCGGCGGCAGCGCGGCCCAGATCAGTCCACCGCCCCAATCGTAAATGAGCTCGCCGCCGGTCTCGCGCGCCAATTGCGTGCCGAGGACCGCCCCGGAAGCCGGCGGACAGACGATCCGCCACACCGGCCACGGCCCCAGCGTGCCGCTTGCCGCGAACGGCAGGACGTCGCGGATCGTGGCCCACAGCGCTGACGACGCGGCGTCCTCGATGAGGGTCGCGGTTCCGAACGGTGCCAGCAATTCGCGCAGCGAGCCGGCGCGATGGGCGGTGGACGCGGTAATGCCTTCGAGCCGCAGCACGGTGAGCGCATCGCCCTCGCCCGCGATGTCGCCAAGCCCGTTGGTCCCAGCCCGGAAGTCCGATTTCGGCAGGTGCGCCGCGCCCGAGACATCAAAGGGCGAGCCGAGCGCCGCGGTCATCGCCTTGTTGGCGGCGGCATCATCGAGCCCGCGCAGCAGCAGCGTCCGTTCGGCTTCGGGCTTCGGCATCACCTTCAGCGTGACCTCGGTCATCACGGATAGGGTGCCCCACGAGCCGGCGAGCAGCTTGCAGAGGTCGTAGCCGGTGACGTTCTTCACCACCTTGCCGCCGGTTTTGAAGCTGTCGCCGAAGCCGGAGACGGCATGCGCGCCCAGCAGATGGTCGCGCGCGCCGCCCGCCTTGATCCGTCGCGGCCCGGACAGCCCGGCCGCGATCATGCCGCCGATGGTTCCGAGCGCGGGCGTGCCGAGCAGCGGCGCCGTATCGATCGGCTCGAAAGCAAATTGCTGATTCTTGGAATCAATCAGCGAGAGCACGTCCGCGACCGGCGCTCCGGCCTGAAGCGTGACGATCAGTTCGTTGGGCTCGTAGGCGGTCACCGCGCTCAGCGCGGAGAGGTCGAGCACGGCATTGGTCGCCATCATGTGCCCGATGCTGCGCTTGCTGCCATGGCCGATGATCTCGAGCGGCTGCTCATTGGCAATCGCCGCACGCACCACCTCTTCGACGTCTCTGGCGTCTCTGACCTTGAGCGTATCCACGGATGAGCGGGTAGCGAAATTCGGCCCCAAAATCAAATGCGGCGTAACGCCGGGGAGCATTGCCGGCACAATCGGAAGCGGCCCCACGACCACACTTCGATCGCGACGGAAGCGTTCACGACATCGACAGTTCGATCATCGGCGAACCAAAGCCAGCGGGGCCGCGGCTACAAGTCTGCACCGATCGCGATCGAGAACCGATGGAGACAGACATCATGAACCACTATGCCACGCAGAAATCTCTCAGCGCCGCCGTCGATGGAGGCGGCCTGCTCGTCGTCGCGCAATGGGAGGCCAAGCCGGGCGAGGCCGACAAGGTCGCCGCGATCCTCGACCGCTTCCTGCCCGAGGCGCAGCGCGAGGACGGCGTCAAATTGTTCCTGATCTCCCGAGCCAAGGACAATCCGGCCCAGTTCCTGTTCTACGAACTGTTCCGCGACGAGGCGGCGTTCAAGGCGCACCAGGACAGCGCACATTTCAAGACCTGCATAGCCGGCGAAGCGCTGCCGTTGCTCGCCAAGCGAGAGCGGACTCAATACGGGCTTCTGTAAGTGCTCCCGGAGGGAAGAGCTTGCCTCGCAAGCCCCTTCCCTCCGCGCGATCGCCTAGAAGCGCGGGATGTCCGGGAAAGCCAGCTTGCCCGCGTGCACATGCATGCGGCCAAGCTCGGCGCAGCGGTGCAGCGTCGGAAACACCTTGCCGGGGTTGAGCAGGCCCTGCGCGTCGAAGGCGCATTTCAGGCGCTGCTGCTGGTTGAGGTCGATCTCGCTGAACATCTCCGGCATCAGGTCGCGCTTCTCGATGCCGACGCCGTGCTCGCCGGTGAGCACGCCGCCGAACTCGACGCAGGCGCGCAGGATGTCGGCGCCGAAGGCCTCGGCACGCTCGATCTCGCCCGGCTTGTTGGCGTCGTAGAGGATCAGCGGGTGCAGATTGCCGTCGCCGGCGTGGAACACGTTGGCGCAGCCGAGCCGGTATTTCTCCGAGAGCTCCCGGATGCGCGCCAGCGCCTTCGGCAGCGCGCCGCGGGGAATCGTGCCGTCCATGCAGAGATAGTCCGGCGAAATGCGGCCCACCGCGGGAAACGCGGCTTTGCGGCCGGCCCAGAACAAATTGCGCTCGGCCTCCGAGGTCGAGATCTGGCACGTTGTCGAGCCGCAGCCGTTCGCGATCGCCTCGACGCGGCTGATCAGCTCGTCGACCTCGATGGAAGGGCCGTCGAGTTCGATGATGAGGAGCGCCTCGACATCGAGCGGATACCCGGCATGAACGAAGGCTTCCGCGGCGTGAATCGCCGGCTTGTCCATCATCTCCATGCCACCGGGAATGATGCCGGCGCCGATGATCCGTGCCACGCATTCGCCGGCCGCCTCGACTTGCGCGAAGCCGACCATCAGCGCGCGCGCCGTCTCCGGCTTTTGCAGGATGCGCACCGTGATCTCGGTAATGACGCCGAGCAGGCCTTCGGAGCCGGTGATGACACCCATCAGATCGTAGCCGGAATTCTCCGCCGTCTTGCCGCCGATGCGCAGGATTTCGCCGCTCATCAGCACGATCTCGCAACCGAGCACGTTGTTGGTGGTCATGCCGTATTTCAGGCAGTGCACGCCGCCGGAATTTTCCGCGACATTGCCGCCGATCGAGCAGGCGATCTGCGACGACGGATCGGGTGCGTAGTAGAAGCCGGCATGTGCCACCGCCTGGCTGATCGCGAGATTGGTGACGCCGGGCTCGGTGACGACCGCGCGGTTGTCGAAATCGATCTCACGGATGCGCTTGAACTTGCCGAGGCCCAGCAGCACGCCGTCTTCCAGCGGCAGCGCGCCGCCGGAGAGCGACGTGCCGGAGCCGCGCGGCACCACCTTGATGCCCTGCCCGGCACAATATTTTAGGACGAGCGAAACCTGCTCGGTGGTATCGGGCAGCACCACGACCATCGGCGGCTGCCGATAGGCCGTCAGCCCGTCGGATTCATAGGCCCGCATCTCGGCGGCGCTGTCGATCACGCCTTCGCCAGGAACGATCGCACGTAGCGCTGTAACGATCTCGGCGCGGCGGGCGAGCACGGCCTCGTCGCTCGCCGGCATCATGATGGCCATGACGCATCCTTCATGACATATCCTTCCGGCTCGAGAGCCCACGATCAATTTGTCGCGCCAAATCAACCACGTCCGAGGTGGTTTGGGTAGGCCATCGAAAGTCGGAGCGACGATCTCGGGCGAGTTCGCTCTGGGACAAGTCCGAAATCTTGAAACCTGTCATGGTTTCGTGGCTTGTCGAAGCCGAGCGGGCCATGCCAAAAGCGGCAGGTTCGATGGTCGCCGATCAGGCCACAGACCCACCAGGGAAGAGACGAAGAGCACCCGATGAAAAAACTGACTTTTGGCGCGCTGATGATTCTCACCATGACTGCCACGGCCTCCACCGCGATGGCGCAGGATGTCGCGGCCGGCAAATCGTCGTTCAACAAATGCCTGGCCTGCCATGCGATCGGCGAAGGCGCCAAGAACAAGGTCGGTCCCGAACTCAACGGGCTGGACGGCCGCAAGTCCGGCACCGCACCGGACTACAATTATTCGGATGCAAACAAGAATTCCGGCATCACCTGGAACGAGGCGCAGTTCAAGGAATACATCAAGGACCCGAAGGCCAAGATCCCCGGCACCAAGATGGCGTTCGCCGGCATCAAGAGCGAGAACGAGATCAACAATCTCTGGGCTTACGTCTCGCAGTTCGACAAGGACGGTAAGATCAAGCAGTAAGCGGGCGCAATGCGGCCGCTAGTCAGCGGCCGCGTTCACCGAAGCGATCTTGCCTATCATGGTCTTGATTTCAGTCTTCACGAGATCCGGCACCGCGTTCTGCACCATGTGACCGAGATCGGGCAGCACGATCAGTTTTGCGTTCGGCACCGTCGCTGCGAACGGGCGGGCGTGGATGTTGGTCGAGACGGTCTTGTCGGGTTCGCCGGCGATGATCGTGACAGGCGCCTTGATCGCGCCATAGCGTGAGACTTGCGCGGCGACCGACGCCTTCAGCGTCACCAGGTCATAGGCATTGGCGATGAACTCGCGCGGGCGCAACAACAGCGGCGTCGCGGAATCCTTTACGAATCCGTCCGGCATCGTCTGCGGCAGGAAGACGTCGCGCGCGCCGGACTCGGCGACGAAATACCCCAGCGGCAGCGTGACGGTGTAAGCGAGCAGCGGGCCGATGACGGGGGTCGCGATGATCTCGTTGTAGCGCCCGACCCCGCCGCGCCAGGGATGGGTGACCGGCGCCAGCATCACGAGGCCGGCGACGCGGTGCGGATGATCGAGCGCCAGCCGCGCGCCGAGCGCGCCGCTCCAGGAATGCACGACGAAGAGCGCGCGATCGATGCCGAGCCTGCCAAGCGCCTCGTCGATCATCCGCGCCTGGATCTCCGGCGTCGAATCCTGCCGCCGCGCCCGCGTGCTCCAGCCATGGCCGGGACGGTCGATCAGGATGACGCGATGGTCTTTTGCGAGGAGATCGCCGAGTGGCCGCCGCATCACCACGAGATTCGAGCTCGCGCCGTGCAGCATCACAATGGGCAGGCCGGTATCGCGCGGACCGATGTCGACGACGTGAAGCGTCGCGCCCTCGACTTCGACCATCCGTCCCTGCGGCGGAAACGCGCGTTGCACGGCGATAATTCCCGCCTGCGTGACCAGCGCCAGCAAAGCCAGCGCCGTCATGACTGAGATCACGAGCATGGAGAGAGTCCGGGCGATCCAGGGCACATCGCAGCTACGGGTCTCGCCACGCCGCAGTTTCGGTCCCCAAGCAGCGCTTCCACTGAAAAGGAGGGGGCTGTGGATATGTGCATAATCTCGATCCGCAAAAGCACAGTAGAATCAACGTCCTTCCTAAGTGACCCACGAGCCTGGGACAGCTTCATGCAGTCGTCATCGCGGCTTCCATATAATCGCCACGGTCGGTTCCGCCATCTAGACGCGGGTGGGCGCCGATCCTCCCCGCAATCCACAGGAACGCGGGAATGGCCGGCAGATTGTCCTGGTTTGAACCGGAGGATTTTTGATGAGCTTCAGATCGAACGACACCGCGATCGAGGAGATCGTGGCGAGTTGTAGCGGCGACCTGCGCGGTGCGGTGCGTGCGCTGCTCCTGATCAATGAGCATCTCGAGGCGGAGCTTGCCAAGGCCTATGCCGCAGCGGCCGATCACGGCCTCACTGAGCGCGCTGGCAACGTCCTGCACTGACCCTAGTTCGCGCTGTCCTCGGCCTTGTCCTCGTCGGGGGTGACCGCGGGACAAGCACGGATGGTCGAGCGGGCGAGCTTGGCATCGGCCTTGGACTTGTAGGGGCCGTCGCCGAACCAGATGTCGCCAATGATGACGGGATTGCTGGTCACGATGGTGCACGTGCCGGTGGCGCGATTGCCGATCACCCAGAACATGCCGTCGGCCAGACTTGCCGTCCCCGACGCCAGCAGCAAGCTAACCGCAACGATCAAACGCTTCATGGCTTTCGCTCCTGCCATGCAGGTAGGCTTGCCGGCGCGCCGACAATACCCCTCGCAATGCGACGCATGCGATCGTGGTTAACCCGCGCAGGCCGCACTCGCTCAAGAAATGATCGAGTTGGAGGTTAGATGTCGCGGCCTTCGACCTTTTCGGTCAGCGCCTTGACCTGATCGGGTATCTTCTCGAGGTGCGGATTGATGGCAAGCGCCTTGCGGTAGGCCTCGAGCGCCCGTTTCTCGTCGCCCACTTCCTGCATGATCATGCCGAGGCCCGCGAGCGCGCCGAAATGGCGGGGCTCCCGGGCCAGCACTTGCTGGATGTCGGCAAGCGAACGGCCATAGTCGTTCTGCATGTAATACAGCGTGGCGCGCCGGTTCCAAGCTTCAATGTAATCGGGCCTGAGCTTGATGACGGAATCCAGGAGCTTGATCGCGATGTCGATCTTCTGCGCGTCGACCGCGGTCTTGGCCCGCGCCATCAGAAGCGCGGCGGTGTCGCTGGGGGTCTGGAGCCAGATCGCCCAGATCCGCGCCTCGACATGCTTGGCGCTGGCCTCGTCAGGGGCGGCCTTCAGCGCGCCGAACAGGAAGTCGAGATTCTTGCCGCGGTCGACTTTCGGCAGCTTGGCCGGCGCCTCCGGCAATTTCTTCTGCTTCGAGGGCGGTACCGGATCATTCTGCGCCTGAGCCGGAGCGAGGCCGCCGGTTCCCAAAACGAGGGCCAGACACAGGGTGCGCGCGAAAAGGAATCTCACTGCCATGGTGAAAGTGTAAACGCGCAAAGCCGCCCTTGCAAAGCAGGGGCGGCGTCAAACTCGTGTGAGACCGTGGTCTTGCGGGGCGCGCTTCGGGCCGCCGACAGGGCGTATCAGCCCTGGCGAGCCTTGAAACGGCGCTGCACCTTGTTGATCACATAGACCCGGCCCTTGCGGCGGACCAGGCGGTTGGCACGGTGGCGACCGCGCAGCGATTTCAGCGAGTTACGGACCTTCATGGCAGAATCCTGAACGTTCGAAAGGCCGTGTTCGGCACTACCGTTTCGGCACGCGCGAATGTGGCAAAATGAGATTTTCCCCGCCGGCGGACGACCGCCCGGGACGGGGCGGTTCTTAAGGCATGGCGGGACCGCATGTCAATGTTAACTGCCCCGGTCCGAACCGGCAAAATCGTGAAAACAACCCCATGCACAGTAGAAACGGCCGGATCGGCCCGATTCCGGCGATTCGCGGCCAAGCCTGGCAAAGACTTTTGCGACCTGCGGTTTGGGGCCGGCAACGCCTTGTCAAATTCGTTATATCCTATAATCAATTTGGCAACCCGTCGGGAGGAAACCAATGCCCAAGCTGAAGCTGCCCAATATCGACGACGTCGTCGCCATCGACATCCATACCCACGCCGAGGAGCCCTGCGGCACCCATCCCGACGACGGCTATGACGACTTCCAGGCGCAGATGGCCGACTATTTCAAGTCGCCGCACAAGCATCCGCCGACCGTGCCGGAGACCGCGGCCTATTACCGCTCCAAGAACATCGCCGCGGTGATCTTCCCGGTCGACGCCGAGCGCGAGACCGGCTTCCGCCGCTATAAGAATGAGGAGATGCTGGAGATCGCCTCCGACCATCTCGACGTGCTCATCCCGTTCGTCTCGATCGACCCGCACAAGGGCAAGCTCGGCGTGCGCGAGGCGCGCAAGCTGATCGAGGAATACGGCGTCCGCGGCTTCAAATTCCATCCGACCATGCAGGGCTTCTACGCCAACGACCGCATGGCCTATCCACTCTACGAAGAGATCAACAATGGCGGTGCGATCGCGCTGTTCCACACCGGCCAGACCGGCGTCGGCTCGGGCATGCCGGGCGGCATGGGGATGCGGCTGAAATATTCCAACCCGATGTACATGGACGATGTCGCGGCTGACTTCCCCGACCTCAAGATCATCCTCGCCCATCCTTCCTTCCCCTGGCAGGAAGAGGCGCTGTCGGTCGCGACCCACAAGCCGAACGTCTATATCGACCTGTCCGGCTGGTCGCCGAAATACTTCCCGCCGATCCTCGTGCGCTATATCAATTCGATCCTTCAGGATAAGATGCTGTTCGGCTCGGACTGGCCGGTGATCACGCCCGACCGCTGGCTTGCGGACTTCGCCAAGATCGACATCCGCGACGAGATCCGGCCGAAGGTGCTCAAGGCCAACGCAAGAAAGCTGTTGGGGATCTAGCGAGGTCAGCGTGACGATCAAAGCCGTCGTCTTCGACGCCTACGGGACGCTCTACGACATCCAGTCGGTCGCGGAGATCACCGAGGACGCGTTTCCCGGCTACGGCGAAATCATCACGCAGGTCTGGCGGATCAAGCAGCTCGAATACACCTGGTTGCGCTCGCTGATGCGGTGCTACCAGGATTTTTCGGCCGTCACGCGGGACTCGCTATCCTATACGCTGCGCATGCTCGGGCTCAGCTATGACGTCGAGACGTTCGATCGGGTGATCGAGAAATATCTGCAGCTCGATCTCTATCCGGATGCAGTGGCAGCACTTGGCGCATTGAAGCCACGACAACTCGCCATTCTCTCCAACGGCAGCCCGGACATGCTCAATGCGCTGGTGCGCAATTCCGGCCTCGACCGCCTGCTCGATGCCACCATCAGCGTCGATGCCAAGAAGATCTTCAAGCCGAGCCCCGAGGCCTACGCGCTGATCGGCGAGGTGCTCGGCACCAAGCCCGATGAGGTTCTGTTCGTCTCCTCAAATCCTTGGGACGCCGCGGGCGCGAAATCGTTCGGACTAAACGTCGCATGGATCGAGCGCGTCACGCCGGAAGCGATGGCGCTGGCTTGCGTCGAGAACGAGCTGGTGGCACCGCTGACCCTGTTCAAGGCGATCCGCACCCAGATGGACGAGCTCGGATTTGCGCCGGACCATCGGATCCGCACGCTCGCGGAGCTGCCAAGAATCGCCTAAGCAATCGCCGCCTGCCCATAGCCTGTAATGAGCCGACTGGAATGAGCCTGGAATCCGTTCGCGCCTTCTTCGCCGAAAAATCCCCCGACATCACCGTCATGGAATCGCCGATCAGCTCCGCCACGGTGGCGCTGGCCGCCGAGGCCTATGGCGTCGAGCCCGGCATGATCGCCAAGACATTGTCGCTGCGCGTCGGTGAGCGCGTGATCCTGATCGTCGCGGCCGGCACCTCGCGCATGGACAACAAGAAGGTCAAGGCGGCGTTCGGCGGCAAGCCGAAGATGCTGGGGCTGGAAGAGGTTGCCGAGATCACCGGGCACGAGGTCGGCGGCGTGTGCCCATTCGGACTGAAGTCACCACTGCCCGTTTATTGCGACGTCTCGCTGAAGGCGTTCGACGTCGTGGTGCCGGCGGCAGGTTCGACCCACAGCGCCGTGCGCATCACGCCCGAGCGGCTGGCCGAGCTGACCGCGGCCGAATGGGTCGATGTGTGCGAGGTCAGGGCGTAAGGCGGCTTCGGCGCCCCACGCCTGATGCATTTGCCGGTCAGGGAGGCTAGCATAGCAACCATGACCGACGATAAAGTGAAACGACGACTGACCACAGTCCTGTGCGCTGACGTGTACGGCTATTCTCGTCTGATGGAAGCAGACGAGACCGGAACGCTGGAGACGCTGCGCCGCTACCGCACCGCCATTGCGCGATTGGTCGAGCGTCACGACGGCCGCATCGTGAATACCTGGGGCGATGCCGTGATCGCCGAGTTCGCCAGCGTCGTCGAGGCCGTGCAATGCTCGGTCGAGATTCAGCAGGAAATCGCCCATCAGGATTCTGACGCGCCTCAGGCGAACCCGATGCGGTTTCGCATCGGCATCAACCTCGGCGATGTGATGGTGGACGGCTCCGACATCTATGGCGACGGGGTCAATATCGCGTCGCGCCTGCAAGAACTCGCCGAACCCGGCGGCGTCGTGATCTCGAGCTCGGTCTACGATCAGGTGCACAACAAATTATCCGTTGGGTTCGACTGTCTCGGTCAGCGCCCCCTGAAGAACATTGCTCCCCTGACCAGCTATCGGCTGACCTTGGGCGGACAGACTGCCGCGCAAGGGAGCGTCCCGATCGAGGAAAGCCCCGCTCCGCGAGGGGCATCTCGTGCTTCGCGAACTGGCGACAGCCACGAGCCGTCCTCCTGGACGCAAATCGTGTCGGATGGACTAGCGAAGCTGCCCCGCCCGGTGGCAGCAGCCCTTACGGTGTCGGCCTTCCTGATCGTGATCAATCTTTTCACGAGCCATAAGATCTGGTTCCATTGGCCGGTCGCAGTTATTCTCTTCGGTGTCGCCTTGCGGACGGTGCTGGGACGTCGACCTGAATCGGACCGCAAGCGAGAGCGTTGAACGAGCGGCACGACCGCATCGTCGCGCCTGCCGCTGCTTGGCATGTGGCTAGGGCACCGCTAATCGTCGTCGTCAAAGGGACGCGGTTGCGCGGGCGGAGGCGGCGGTGCAGCGTTGTAGCGCGGCGGCGCGGCGCGATTGCGCGGGACCGGTTGCTGCGGCTGCACCTGGTTGTTGGACTGGAACACCGCACGACATCCGCTCGAGAGCTGGGTCGTGTTCTGCTGCAAGCAGGCGACGATGCGGTTGACGTCTGGAATCTGGCTGCTGCACAGGCGCCAGACATCCGGGGTGCAAGCCATCTGCTGTTCCATCGTCCCCCGATAGTCTTCGGCGGACGCAGCCTCCTGCGCGACGATACCGCCGATCGCAAGCGCCAGGCCCAGCGCAATCCGCTCTGTTCGCATGTCCGATCCTTCCCGTTCAGTCAAAATCTCCCCAATCAATGAGGCGCGGGATGGTTCTGGACCAACAAAAAAATGTGAAAGCGAAACTGGAACCTATTCGACCTTGCCGATCTTCTTGACCGCCACGATGAGCCTCGCGCTATCGACTGCGACGAAGTCGGAAAATGCCGGCGCATCCTGATAGGCAACGAGACTGCCCGAGGCTTCAAACGTCCTGAGCACGTCCGGGCTCGTCATCACCTGCCCCATCGCTTGCCGCAGCCGGGTCGCGATCGGCTCAGGAAGAGCATTCTGCGCAAACAGCCCGGCCCAGATGTACATCTCGACATCCTTGTAGCCGAATTCCTGGAAGGTCGGCACGTCGGGGAAGCTCGCGATGCGCTGTGCGCCGCAATTGCCGAGCACGCGCAGCTTGCCGTCGTCGACCTGCGGCTTCAGCGTGACCGGTGCCGCCGCGATCGCCTGCACGGTGCCGCCGAGCAGCGCGGTCAGCGCGGGACCAGCGCCGCGAAAGGGCACGTGCAACAGCTTGATGCCGGCGCTGTTGGCGAACATCTCCATCGCCACATGCAGCGTGCCGTAAGGGCCGGACGAGCCATAGGTGATCTGGCCGGGTCGCTGCTTCGCATCCTCGACGAAATCCTGCGCCGTCTGCCATGGCGCGGAGGCCGGCACCGCGAGCAGCGTGGGGTCGGCCAGCACGCGCGCGATCGGCATGAACTGGGAGACCTCATAGGTGACGGGACGCTCGAACAACCGGTCGGCCTCGGGGAGCACCGCCAGCGAGGACAGCGTCATCAGCAGCGTATGGCCGTCCGGCTCGGCGCGCGCTGCGGCGGCATTGCCGACCGATCCGCCGGCCCCGCCGGCGCGGTTGTCGACGATGACGGACTTGCCGAGGATGCGCTCCAGCGCCTGCGCCAGGGGGCGTGCCGCGAGATCAGCCTGGCCCCCGGCCGGGAATGGCACGATCATGGTGATGTTGCGGGTGGGATAAGTTTGCGCCAAGGCTTTGTCAGGCAGCGCGGCGCGCAACAACGGCAGCGTGGCAGCGGCGCGCAGGACGTCGCGTCGATCCATGGCAGATCCCTCCCCGATCTTTTCTTGTTTCGCTCTCAGCCTAGCGCAGCGACCGGCAAGAACAAGATTTTTACCAAGCATTAACCATGTTCGGCCCGGTCAGGAACGCATGCTCCGAGCCACCGTTGCCCTGCCAGGAGGGGTGCCATGGGAAAACTTGCAACCATCGACGTCGCCCTGGACGAGATGCTGGTGAATCTTGCGGCGATCGTCCTGCGGCTTTCAAAGCCCGAAATGACGCGCACGCCGGAAGCGCGGCGCGCCCTGGTGCAGTCGGTCCATCAATACGCGGTCTGCGCGGCGCGCTCGACCGATCCGCGCGTCCACGAATGGAAGTCGCGGCTCGATGAGACGCTGAAGCCGAAGCTGCGTGTTGTCGCGCGCGACGGGATGAAGGTGCCGTAGCCGGAGATGATGGGCACGCTCCGCTTTGCCCACCCTACGATCGCTGTGCAATGAGATGCCGTAGGGTGGGCAAAGGCGCGCTCTTCGCGCGACGTGCCCACCATCATTCGCCGAACTGCCCGGCAATGTCCCGCATATCCCCTCCCCAATCTGCAGGAAGGGTGCCTTGATCGACGTAGCGATGGAAGCTGCTGAGGGGCCAATCGCAAACGCGCGCGACAAGCCCATGTTTCACCGGGTTGAAGTGAATGTAGTCAACGTGGCGCTCCAAGTCGGCGTCGTCCCGAATTGCGTGCTCCCAATAGCGGCGCTGCCAAATGCCCTTCTCGCGCTTTTTCAGTTTGCTAGTCGAGGGGGTACCGGCTTCCAGGCCACGCGAAAACCCAGCTTTGATCAGATTCCAACGCGATGAAAAATCGACATCGCCGTCCGGCAGCATCCAAATGGCGTGCAGGTGGTCTGGCAGAACGCAAATTGCGACGGTCTCGAATGGCTGGCGCTCAAACACGGTTCGGTAGATTCGTCTCAGGCGATCAGCTTGATCGACGAGCAGTGTGCTCGAGCGATCTGCGAGCACGACGGTGAAGAAGAACATCCTGCCCTGTGCGCGCCGATATCGAGACACTTGCGATCCTCTTAGGCAAAGCCGTGGGCACGCTGCGCTTTGCCCACCCTACGATAGCTGTGCTCGGACGATAGACTAGCGAGGTCTCGCAAGTGGGCAAAGGCGCAAAGCGCCGTGTCCACCAAGGTGTCTATCCGGCCTTTCCAGCTTTCTTCGGTCGCCGCTTGCAGGTACCTGGCAGTTTCGCCGCGAGAAAATCGCCGAGTGCTTCCACGCGCGCTGGCCTTGGGCCGCCGGGTGGCGTCACCAGATGTACGGCGCCTTCGGCCTGCTTCCAGTCCTTCAGGAGCACCTCGACCTCACCGGATGAAATGGCATCGCCGACGATGAATTCGGGAAGCTCGGCGATGCCGAGGCCGGCGAGCAACGCCGGCATCACGGCCTCGCCATTGTTGGCGCGAAGCTGGCCACCCGGGCGCACGCTGGCCTGCTCGCCGGCCGCATTGGTGTAGTGCCAGACATTGGGCGTGGAGAGATAGGCGTAGCTGAAGCATTTGTGCTCGGCGAGATGCATCGGATGCGTCGGCCGGCCGTGGCGCTTGAGGTATGACGGCGCGGCCACCGTGAAGCGCGGCATGGTGAAGAGACGCCGCGCGATCAGCGAAGAATCCGGCAGCCGCGCGATC
This sequence comes from Bradyrhizobium sp. Kon10, assembly GCF_055807395.1. Classification (NCBI taxonomy): domain Bacteria; kingdom Pseudomonadati; phylum Pseudomonadota; class Alphaproteobacteria; order Hyphomicrobiales; family Nitrobacteraceae; genus Bradyrhizobium; species Bradyrhizobium sp. Kon10. Next base: position 53,657 of record NZ_JBVVOZ010000009.1, read on the forward strand.
CGCACCGCCATATCGAAACCTTCGCCGATCAAGTCGATGGTCGCATCGCTCAGGTGCAGGTCGACCGAGACTTCCGGATAGGTTTCGAAAAACTCCGGCAGCAACGGCGCTACGGCCTTGACCCCAAACGTCATGGGCACCGCGAGCCGCACCAGCCCGCGCGGCGCCACCGATTGCGCCAGCGCCTCGTTCTCCGCCGCCTCGCCGTCGCTCAGAAGGCGGGTCGCGCGCTCCGCAAGCTTGTGCCCGGCGTCGGTGAGCGCGAGCCGTCGCGAGGTGCGGTTGAACAGCCGTGCGCCGAGCCGCTCCTCCAGCCTGGTCACGGCCTTGGACACGGTTGCCTTGGACATCATGAGTTCGGCCGCGGCCGCCGCAAACGACCGTAATTCCACGACTTTTGCGAAGATCGCGAGCGCCTCGAAGTCCGGAAGTTTTGCCATGGCCGCCGCCCAATTGGGATGTTTAATGAAACAATATGTTTCGACAGTTTCTATTTCTATACCACAGACAGAGACTTATCCAAGGGTCGACGGCGGCTTTGGCGCCTGAGGCGTCAAGCTCAAGCAAAGGATTATGCAGATGATCGAACTCAGACCTTTCAACAAGCTCGGCGGCGCCGATCACGGCTGGCTCAAGGCCAAGCATCATTTCTCCTTCGCGAGCCACTATGACCCGGACAACATGGGTCACGGCGCCTTGCGGGTGTGGAACGACGACGAGATCGCGCCAAACACCGGCTTTCCCGCCCATCCCCACGCCAACATGGAAATTATCACCTATGTGCGCGAGGGCGCGATCACCCATCAGGACAACCTCGGCAATGAGGGGCGCACCGAGGCGGGCGACGTGCAGGTGATGAGCGCCGGCAGCGGCATCCGCCACTCCGAGTACAATCTCGAGCCGACCAAGGCGCGCATCTTCCAGATCTGGATCGAGCCGATGCTGCGCGGTGGCCAGCCGACCTGGGGCTCGAAGCCGTTCCCCAAGGCAAACCGCTCGGGCAAGCTCGTCACCATCGCGAGCGGCGACGCGAACGACAAGGACGCGCTGCCGATCCGTGCCGATGCCCGGGTGCTGGCGACCACGCTGAAGGCGGGTGAGACCGCGGAGTACGAGCCCGAGAGGTCGCGACACCTTTATCTGGTGCCGGCGGCAGGTGCCGTCGAGATCAACGGCGTGCGCGTCAACGCGCGGGACGGCGCCGCAATTCGTGGCGAGGCCAGCCTGAAGATCACAGCCCTGGAAGACTCCGAGCTCGTGCTCGTCGACGCGGCCTGAGCGCACCACTCCTGCCAATCAAACAGTCACCTTCAATCCCAACGGAGACCACCATGACCAAAGTTCTCGTTCTCTATTACTCTGCCTACGGCCACATCGAAGCGATGGCGAACGCGGTCGCCGAAGGCGCGCGCGAAGCCGGCGCCACCGTCGACATCAAGCGCGTGCCGGAGCTGGTGCCGGCCGAGGTCGCCAAGGCTTCGTACTACAAGGTCGACCAGGCCGCTCCTGTCGCCAAGGTCGAGGACCTCGCCAATTACGACGCGATCATCGTCGGCACCGGCACCCGTTTCGGCCGCATGACCTCGCAGATGGCGAACTTTCTGGATCAGGCCGGCGGGCTCTGGGCCAAGGGCGCGCTGCATGGCAAGGTCGGCGGCGCCTTCACGGCGACCGCGACCCAGCATGGCGGACAGGAGGCGACACTGTTCTCGATCATCACCAACCTCCTGCATTTCGGCATGGTGATCGTCGGCATGAACTACGGCTTTGCCGGCCAGATGAAGCTCGACGAGGTCACCGGCGGCGCGCCCTACGGCGCCACCACAATCACGGGCGGCGACGGCAGCCGCCAGCCCAGCGCCAACGAGCTCGCCGGCGCGCGCTACCAGGGACGTGCGATCGCGGAAACCGCCAAGAAGCTGCACGGTTGAGATTCACTATCAAGCCTCGCAATCGACTGCATGGCTGATGCTATCGGGGCGGCGTTCTCGTTCGGGAATGCCGCCCTATCTATCGTCGCAGGAGCGACGCGAATGGCTTTCGAATTTCTCTTTCTGGCGCAGATGATCCGCAGGCCGGTGCAGGCGCTGACACGGCGCTGGTATTGCCGCAGCCTGTTCCGCGCCTCCCGCGGCCGGTTTCACTGCGCCGGGTGCGCGGGATCATGAGGCGTCAGGCCTGCGTGATGTCCGCATGCGGCGGAATATCGATTGCCGGTGCAAATGCAGGCGCAGTCGAAAGCCACCAGCCGTCGCCGGCAAACCAGCAGGTGTCGTCGGGCGTGTCCCGTCTCCGCAACGACTGCACGCGCTCCCATCCTCTTGCGAACGCCTCGGCCAAGCGCCGGCCGGCATCCGCATCCTGCAGTCCCGCGCAACCGATGAACTGGGCTCGCCCTAAGAATTTGGCGGGCCAGGCCAGGCCCTGATCGGGGCGCGTGACCATCAGCATGCCGCCGAGCACGCCCTCCGGGGCCAACGGAAACACCAGTCGCCCGCCGGGCCGCAACGTCTCGAGCCATTCCATGGCGGGCTGCGCCGCGCCCGCACAGACGTAGATCACATCAGCCCTTGGCAGATCGGAGGCAATGCCCGAGCGCTCGCGCAGCTCGACTGCAGTGATGTCTTTCAAATTCTCGCGCGCGAGTGCCGCCAGGCGTTCATCGATCTCATAGGCATAGACGCGGCCATTGGGACCGACGAGCTCGGCGAGAATAGCCGTGTAGTAGCCGGTGCCCGCGCCGATCTGGAGCACGGTCTCACCTTCCTTCACGTCACAGCCGCCGAGCCAATAGGCGTGCGCGCCGGGCATGCCGATATTGACGCCACGCGCGGCATCCAGCGCCAGAAGCGTATTCTGATAGAGGAAGGCGGGATCATCGTCGGGCGTCACGACATAAGGATGCCCGCCGAGCGAGATCGACCACGGCCCGGGTCCGGCAAAGGGCTCGCGCCTGACGTTGCGAAACGCCTGCTCGATGCGGGGGTCGGGGGCTTTGGCGGCAGCGCAGATCAATTGCGCATAGAACGCGCGATATTTGTTCGAACGATCGTCCATGTCGCCTCCAGGCTTTGGAGACAACGATAGCACAACGATTGCGATATTCGAGCGACCGTTGCAACCAGGGGCGCTGCGCGATTCAGCGTCTCTTGGCCATGGCCCGCGCGACCAACGCTGCAAGCTTTGGATGCCGGCGCAGGCCCTGCGCGGCATGGTCGCGCAGGACAAAAGGCAGACCGCGCCAGGACAGCGCGATGCTGACATCGGTCAGCGGGACCTGCTCAGCGCCGAACCGGCGCTTGTAATCGTGATTGCCGATGCTGAGATCGAAGCGCCGCACGCCCTGGGCATGCAGCGCTGCCATGGTGCGCTCGGTCACCAGCAGGCCCGGCGAGCAATTCGCCCAGGCCTTGCCGGCATGGCCGATCCGCAGCAGGAAATAAGTTGCGCCGTATCGGACGCCGAACGTGGTCGCGACAATGCCCTCGTCGCAGGCGAGCGCCGAAACCACCGCATAGCCTTCCGCAATGCCCTGCCGCGCGACATCGCGGTAGAAGCGGGCGTGGACCTCGTTATTGAGGACGAATGGCGAGCCCAGCAGCTGCATACGCTCCTGCTGCTGCACGTCCATCACGTCGAGCAACTCGTGCGCGCGGGCAATATCCGTCGCGATTTCGAACCGGGCGCCGGCATGACGGCTGAACACGCGCCAGCAGCGCGGCATCTGCATGCGCTTGATCGACGCCTGATAATCTGCGTAGTCGTCGCCGGTCAGCACGAGGTTGCCGTTGAGCGAGCATGAGCCGAACCGGCCGAGCGACACCAGCGGATTCGGTTTGGCGCCGACATAGGCCGGCATCTTCTTGAAGCGAAGCAGGTCGAAGCGATCGGGCAAGGCGCGCAAACCATCGACCAGCGCCGCGCTGACCGCCTCTGCGCCGGCCGCATCGAAGCTGGCGTCGCAGGCCAGGATCGGAGCGTTGTTGTCGGAGACGCCGAGATCGGCAAACTCGACGACGCGGATGCCGCGTCTGATATGGCTGAACATCGGCACCATCGCGATGTCCCTGCCGGTCGCCGTGTCGGTGATGACTGCGATCAGCGGCGCCGCGCCGTGAAAGGCCTCGTACCAGGCAGCTAACCAGTAACCATGCTGGAACGCGGTGCGATGTCCAGCGTTCAGGCGCAATGCGGCCGGCCGCCAGTCGCGCAAGAAATCGACTGAGATTCCCGACGTGCTGGATACCTGACCGTCTAATTGCTCGACGCTGAGAAACGCCATTTGGGGGGGCATACGGTTACTGAACGTGTCCAGATAGATTATGTTTTGCCGCAGACCACAAGTTACGTCGCTGCTTATCGTTAAGCCGATACCGCCGTACGGAGCGTGACGTCCTCCTCTGTGTCCATATGAAACGGACCGCTGCGACGAGTTGTCAGCGAGCGGGTTCCATTGGCGCGACGCATTGGAATCTGGCCAGGAAATGCAATCCGGCGACCGCAAGCGCGAACATGAACCAAACCGGATTCTGCCGCTCGAGCAGGAAGGTCTCGGTCGTCCCGAAATACAGGCCAAACAGCCAGATGGTCAGAAACAGCTTGCCCAGCGCGTTGCTGCGGTTGTGGGCCTGGACCTGCTGGAAATTGCGCAGCGGCCCGATCACGAAGATGAGGACGACCAGCAGCAGGCCCGGCAGGCCGATGTTGACGGCGACGTCGAGCCAGCTGTTGTGGCTGTGGGCCGCGGTCACCGCCCATTCCGATCCCTGGGTGGTCTGCCGCTCCGTCACGCCGTCCCAGAACGCCGTGTAGCCGTGACCGGTGATCGGCTTTTCCGCAACGGCAGCGAGCGCAAACTCCCAGACCTCGGAACGGCCGGTGAAAGTGGGATCGACCGGCAGCGCTCGCGTGATGCTGCCGAGCACCGGGCTCATGACACTGCCAACCGTCAGCAGGTTCATCACGATCAGCGGCCCAAAGCAGATGATCCGCTTCAGCCACAGGCTCCGGGTGACGTAGACCAGCGATGCCAGGGCATAGATGGCAAGACACAGAACCGACGACGTCTTGCCGCCGGTGAAGACCAGGAAGATGCCGGCAAGCAGCGCGATAGCAGGCCCCATGACGAAGGAGCCCACGGCCGACAGGTAAATGCCGACATAGACCAGGATGCTCATGACCGGCGAGGCGGTGTTCTTGTGGCCAAAACTGCCGCGCCAGTCGCCGGCAAGCTGCGGCTCGCTGATGTCGAGCCCGCTGTGCATCGAATATTGCGGGGCAAAGAGAACGCCGAGATAGCACACGATCAGCAGCACCAGCGCGGCGCCGCCGAGACAGAGAGTGAAGCTCCGCTGCGTCGGGGGCAGCAAAGGCAGCAGGACCGCGAGCGTGGTTGCGCTGGCGGCGAGCACGAAGCGCTGGGTTGAGACCTCGCGGTTCTCGGAAAATGCGAGATCGATCAGCATCCAGCCGAGCAGGCAGAGATGCAGGGGCGTGACCAGGCTTCTGAGCGAGGCCGCGTCGGTGGTGAAGGTGAGCAGCACCGCGACCACGGCGAGCAATCCGAACGAGATGTAGGTCGTCGCCAATCGTCCGCCAACGACGGTGGCGACGTCGGGGTTGCGCAAGTCTGGAAACGGATCGAGCGTTATCAGGACCAAAAGCAGGGCAGCGACGGCAACAAGACAGCGCGCCGCGCTCACGACGTTGAGCCTCGCCAGTTCGTCGCGCAGCGCATGGCCGACCGAGCGGGCCTCGACGTCAGTCATGTCTGCGACGCTGCGATCCATGCCTCAAGGCCGGGTGGGACGATGCGGGACCTCGGAAGCCTAGCCCATCCCCGTTAACCATCCGTCAACCAGCACGCCGGAAGCGGCAGGAACCCGGCTCTGCCGCGCGACGCTGCGCGCGATCTCGTAATATTGCAGCGCGCGCTGCTCCAGCGTGAGATTGTCGAGGATGTAGCCTCGCGGATCGAATTTGCCCATGGTGCAGCCGGCCCAGAAATCGGTCCAGCGGTGCTCGAAGCCGGGGCGGTCCGTGAATTTGAGCCCGCAGCGATCATCCCAATAGGGTACCGACGACACCGGCTCGAACCGCACCCGGTGCGGATAATAATCGGGATCCGGCCATGGACCACCGGGATCCCAGGCAAGCACCGGCACACCGCAGGACAGCGCCTGCTGATAGGCGATGCCCTGGCTCTCGTTCTGGCACAGGAAAATCATCGCGCGGGCGTGTCGCAGCGCGGCCTGATAGTCTTCCTCCTGGTAGCTGCCGTAACGCAGCTCGGTGAACGAACGGCCTTCCCTGGTGAGGCGCGCGCGGACCGGCTCGACCAGCTCAGGCACGTAACGCTCCCGGTCCCAGCTGACCTTGTCGTAGAGCAGGACGTCGACGTTTTTCTCGCCCGGGCGGGAGGGCGCCCACAAATCAGTGTCGATGCCGACGGGCCAGGCTTCCGTCTCAGGCCAATGGGCCCGGTACATCTCGGCATACCACGGACCGGGCACCAGGAATTTCCGGACTGGAAGCCGCTTGAACAGGTCGGGATCGTCGAACGGATGGTTATAGGCACAAACGCCAAGCAGGATCGGGTTCTTCCATGCAAACTTGTCGAGCAGGAAAGCGCGGCCGAGGATGCAGGCGACTTCCTCCGGGTGCTGCGCGATGTAGCCGTAATCGTTGACGCGATAGCGGATGCCGAGCCGGTCGAGCCCCGCACAGAGATTGAAGAACACGCGCAGCTGCCCGCTCATCCGCGGCTCGCCGAACAGCATCTTGCGCGCCATGCGACGCAGATGACGATCGCCGGGAAACCAGCGATCGTCCTTGTCCTCGTAGAACAGGTTGAGGATCATGGCGTCGGGATCGTAGTCGAATGTCTTTGCGGGCACTGGGTCCATCCGCGGCATCAACAGCTGCATTCTCGCACGAGACCGGCTGTCGCACCTCTGAAAAGGCTGCGACAGACATAGCGCCACAGGTTTAACGCTAATTGACGAAACCGACGACGCGACGGCCTTCGCGACAACGATTTGATCGTTATGCGGGTATCATCCGCGCCAGCCCAGACTGCGATTGCCGACAGCCTGGTTAACAGATCCTTAAACACGACGAGCCATCGCTTGACCCTCACCGACGCCATGCTCGATGCATCCGCCGCCGCGCCCGCGGCGGCGAGTGCGCGCGCGATGCCGCCTGTGGTGTCCGTTGTCATTCCCGCGAAGAATGCCGCGGCCTATATCGGCGAAACCATCGCAAGCGCGCTGGCGCAAACCGATGTCTGCGAGGTGATCGTCGTCGATGACGGCTCGACCGATGCTACCGTGGCGATCGTCCAGGCCGTCCGCGATCCACGGCTGTGCCTGATCATGAACGATGCCCGCGGCGTGTCGGCTGCGCGAAATCTCGGCGCACGAGGCGCGCGCGGGGACTGGTTGATGTTCCTCGATGCCGATGACCGGCTGCGACCCAATGCGGTTGCGATATTGCTGGTGACGGCGAAGGCCGCGCCGCGCGCGGTGGTGGCCTACGGCGACTACAACACGATCGACAGCGCGGGCCGCCCGATCGGCCGCCGCGGCCTCCTGAAGGGGCGCCGCAAGCCCTCTGGCAACGTGCTGGCGCGGCTCGCCGGCGGCAATTTCATTGTCAATGGCGGAATCATGCTCGTGCGCGCCGACGCCTTCCGAACGACCGGCGGCTTCGACGTCTCGCTGCGATATTGCGAGGACTGGCATTGCTGGTGCCGCCTCGCGGCGCTCGGTGAATTCGCGTTCGTGCCCGAGCTTCTGCTCGATTATCGGCTGCACACGGCCAACACCATGAACGCCGCCATGCGGACGCCGCAGGATTTCGTTCCGGCGGTCGCGCGCGTCTTCAGCGATGAGCTGATCCTGTCCAGGCTGCCCGCGAATGCCGCATCGCGGCTGCGGCAGGCGGCCGAGATTCATCTCGTGACCTATTCGGCGACACAGGCGGTCCGCTTCGGCCGGTATCGCGACGCCCTCGCCTATCTCGGCATGATCGGTCGGCGATCGCCGAGGGCGATACCACGATCCGCGATCAAGATCGTTCTGGCTTATTTCGGAATCTAGCGGCTGACGCGTCAGGAAACGATCTTCGAGGCCTCATAGGGCTTCGGATCGTAACCGAATGCCGCGAGTGCAGAGCCGACGGCCACCAGCATCGGGTGCATCGCGACGATCGCTTTCGATGACGTCAGCAGGCGAGCCGAGCGTACCAGCGACAGCGGCAGCCGTCCCAGGGTCTGCGCAAACACCCGCGCCCGCGCGCCCGCGCCCTGCGCGGCTTTGGACTGCGCACGATAGTTGATCACCCCGATGCGGAGGCTCCGTTTGGCGATCCAGCCGAGGCTGGTGCGGTTCTGCGGCACCGTCTCGGTGATAACGGCTTCCGCCGTCCAGTGGAAGGTCAAGCCGGCATTGCGGCCGCGATAGAAGAAATCGCAATCGCCGCCACCGAGGAGATTGAAGCGCAAATCGAAAGCCGGACTGCCGAGCCGCTCGAACGCGGCGCGCGTGATCAGGCAATTGCCGCAGCCGTAGATCTGCGGCACCGCGCCGGTGTAATCGTAAGCGGGACAGAACGCGGGATGATGCGCGAGCCAGGGTTGGCTGTCGTCGTCGAACACTGGCAGCACCGGTCCGCCGACCACGTCGGCACCGGTCGCCTCCGCGGTACGGACCATCAGCTCGAGCCAGTCGGGCGAAGCGATCTCGTCGTCGTCGATCATCAGGAAGCAGGTCGCGGCGGGAAACAGCGCCTGCGCCGTCTCGAACGCGGCGTTGATCGCCTGACAATTGCCCTGCCGCTTCTCGACCAGACAGATCCCCTGGAGTTTGCCGGCGGCGAGATATTCGGCAGCGACCGGCGCACTCGCGCGCCCTGCCGCATCGTTCTCGACCATGACCACGGCGAAAGAGCGCGGGGTGCGCTGACCGACCAGCGAATCCAGCGTCAGCCGCAGATGGTCGGGGCGGCGGAAGCAGGGAATGCAGACGACGATGCCGACCGAGAGATCAATGACGCGCGAGCTCGCGGCGATCTCCCGGTTGGGATCACGCACGGCATCCGAGATCCGGCTGGCGGACAAATCGATCGGGATCAGCGTCATGGCGACTTAGATGCCTGAGATAAGTTGAAAAAGGCCTTGCACCAGAAAGGGATTTGCGCCGATCGCATGCACCGGCGCCGTCTCGCGACGGCACAGCGCCGCGGGACAGATCCGTCCCGAAATGGGTGGCGGGCTTTAGTCGCGAAACCGCGCCACACAGCTTGTCTCCCGACGATGCAGAGGTCCCATGATGCGCTTAACTGCTTTTGCGTGTTTTCCCGGCGAATTTCTTCAAGTGTGATACTGCAATTCGCAGTCCAAAGCGCCCGCGAGGTGCGACACGGACGATGCCGTAGTTAACGCGAGGGCACATTAACCCGACCGTAAGCACCGCGACCGGTGACACGATGCGGCATCAGATTTGCTCTTCGGGCATGTGGGATCTTGCCTGTAAATTTGAGTCGAACAAGCGCGGTCAAAAGACATGAACAAGTCAGCCACGATCGATTTCGCGACAGCTACCCAGACTCCGGTGCAGACCGGGGGGCTGCTCGAGCTTGTCCCCGGCGAAGCCCGCGACAGCCTGCTTGCCATTCACGACGTCTTGCGCCGCGAGTTGCCGCAAGGCCCCGTTGCCACCTACGAAGCCGGTGGCGGCTCCTCCAGCTTCCTGCCCGTCGACGTGCTCAGCCGCAGCCACGTCACCGTCGTCGACATCGACCAGGACCAGATCCGCAACAACGTTTACGCACAGGAGGCGATCCTCGGCGACGTGCAGACCTATCGCTTTGGTCCGGACACCTTCGACGTCGTGATCTGCTACAACGTCATCGAGCACCTGCCCGACGTCGAGGCGGCGCTGCTGAACTTCCGCGACGCGCTCAAGCGCGGCGGGATGATCCTGATCGGCGCGCCCAATCCGCGCTCGCTGTCCGGCGTCGTCACCAAATACTCGCCGCACTGGTTCCATGTCTGGTTCTACCGGCACATCCGCGGCATCAAGACCGCCGGGCTACCCGGCGAGGCGCCGTTCCCGACCTTCTTCCATCCCCTGGTGACGCTGTCGCGGCTCGAGGCATTTGCGGCCGCCAACGGTCTCGAGACCATCTACCGCCGCGAGGTCGAAAGCCCGCGCTATCCCGAGATGCGCCAGCGCAAGCCGCTGTTCGCCGCCCTCGTCGACGCTGGCGCCGCCGTGCTGAACGCGGTGCTTCCGCGCGGCACCGACGTCCGCCGCGGCGACTATCACGTCATCCTGCGAAAACACTAACGGCCATGCGTGCGCAGCCATGGTCCCAGCAGCTTTGCCGTCCAGCTGCGAAGGCGGACGCGCGCGTGCCAGGCGGCAAGCGTGGTAACGAACCGTTAATCAGCGAGGGATCTGCGCATCGGAACGGTCACAATGACGCGGCAAATGGCGCGGTGCGCTTAAACGCTTTGTTTGCCATTTCGGTGAATAGTCCCTCAATGAGTATGGTTAATTTTCCCTGTTGCGTTGATTGGACACCTATATCCCGGGTGTGTGGCGTAGAGCGAAGAGTAACCCCTCAGCCCGCGGCAGCTGGAATGGAAGCTGGGGATCATGCTTGACTACAACCAGCCAATAGACCGGAGCAGGTCGGAGGCCCCGCAGCGGGGGTCCGAGGCCGGCTTCAACGTGCTGGAGCTCGTCAGCCTGCTCTGGCGGCGCAAGATCGCGATTGCCTCCGCGGCCCTGATCGGCGCGTGCCTTGCCGTCACCGTCGGCAAGGGCTTGACCTCCCGCTACACCGCGACGTCCCAGCTCTATGTCGATCCGCGCGAGCTCCAGCTCGTCGACCGCGAACTCACGCCGCGCGCGCAGGACGTCTCCGGCATGTCCATGGTGGTGGAGAGTCAGGCGCGCCTGATCACCTCCAACAGCGTGCTGTTGCGGGTCATCGAGCAGGCGAATCTCGACAGGGATCCCGAATTCGGTGGCGGAGGCGGCAAGAGCGCGACATCGTCGCTGCTCGGCCTGATCGGACTGCAGCCCCGCGCGCCCTCCCCCGCGGAGAGCCGGGACGTGCAGCTCGCGGCGCTCGACGCGCTGAACAAGCACATCACGATCCGCAAGACCGATAAGAGTTTCATCGTCGATATCGAGGTCTGGTCGACTGATCCGGCGAAAGCAGCCATGCTCGCCAATACGCTGACCAATACCTACCTCACGGAGTCCCGCAACTCGCAGGCGCTGGCTGCCCGGCGCGCCACCAGCGAACTGTCCGGCCGGCTGAAGGAACTGCGCGAACGACTGCGCAACGCCGAGACCGCACTTGCCACCTACAAGGCCCAGAACAATTTCGTCGGCACCCAGGACGCGCTGATCAGCGACCAGCAGCTCTCTTCCAGCAACCAGCGGCTTTCCGCGGCCCGCGCGGCGACGATGGATGCGCAGGCGCGGCTGGACCAGATCGAGGCGAACAAGCGCACGGCGGCGGATGCAGGCGCGATCCCCGAAGCGCTGCAATCGCCGACGATCGCAAACCTGCGCGCGCAATATGCCGACGCCCGCAAGAAATATGCGGAGCAGACCGCCGAGCTCGGACCGCGCCATCCGGCGCTGCGCCAGACCGAGAAGCAGGTCGAGGATCTCAAGCGCAACATCAGCGAGGAGATCGACCGCTTCGCCCAGTCCGCTAAGAACGACCTGACGCGCGCCCGCGACTACGAAGCCTCGCTCAACCGGGCGCTGGAAGCGCAGAAGCGGCAGAGCGTCCAGCTCAGCCAGGCCGCGGTGCGCCTTCGCGAGCTCGAGCGCGAGGCCGATGCGAGCCGCGATGTCTATCAATCCTTCCTCAAGCGCTCGCGCGAGACCGAGGAGCAGGAGACACTCAACACCTCGGCCGCCCGAATTATCGGCGAGGCCACGGTGCCGCAGCGGCGCTCGTTCCCACCGGCGATGAGCCTGTTCGCCATGATTGGTTTCATCTTCGGTGGGCTTGCCGCCGCCTGCTGGTTTGTCGCGGCCGAGCATTTGTTCGCGGGCGCGCCCCAGCCGAGGCGTCGTGAGCGCGCGCCGGAGCCCGTGATGTCGAAGGATCCGGCGATCGCCGCGTCGCCTCCACCGCCGCTTTCGCTGGTCGAAAAGCCGGTGATCGCCCGGCTCCAGGAAGCCGACGTCATCCGCACGCTCGGCGCCATTCTCGCCACCGGTGGCAGCGTCGATCTCACCCGGCTGGGCTGGCCGACGCTGCGCCCCGGATTTCCGCTGACCACGCTGCTCAACGCCTTGCGCGACATGCGCGCCGCAGTAACACGGCGCGCCGGCAAGGCGATGCCGGTGATTGCTCTCGTCGGCGCCGGCGAGACCGTCGGGCGCAGCGTGACCGCGCTGAATTTCGCGCTCGCGGCCGCGCGCGACGGCAGCCGCGTCCTGATGATCGACGCCGACCCTCAGGCCCACATGCTCTCGAACAAGGTCAACCGCACCGGCAAGACCGAGCCGAACAAGCTCGGCTGGCTCTCCATCGGCAGCAATCTCGCGCGCGAGATCGGAACCGTCAACGGCATCACAGTGTTGCCGGCTGCCGAGGGCGACGCCGCCAAGGTGACGGACACGATCCGCAAGGCGATCGCGCAGGCGCGCTCTGCCGCCGGCTATGATCTCGTCATCCTCGACGGCCCGGCGATGCCGTTCTCGGCCGCCGGCCGCAAGCTGCTCGACAACGCCGATGCTTTGGTCGCCGTGCTGCCGACCAACCTCGATATCAACGAAAGCATGGAAGAGATCCTGGCCGCGCTCGGCGACGCCGAACGCAAACTCGTCGGCGTGATGCTCGACGAACTCACCCCCGCAGCCCAAACGCGCCAGCGAGGCAAACAATATGCTTGAGCGCCGCGTCAATCTTGAAGGACGGGCCGCGACCGCCGAGGTGCCACGGATCACCGTCGGCGGACTTCGCATGGCGGCGCTCGACCTCGAAGCTACCGCTGATTTCATGATCGAGGCCACCGACCCGCGTCATCGCATCAGCCGGCCGCTGTTCCTGACGTCCGCCAATGGCGAGGTGCTGGCACGCTGCGCGACCGAGCCGCAGACCGAGCGCCTGTTCCGCGCCGCCGATCTGATCAACGCCGACGGCCAGCCGCTGGTGGCGGCCTCGAAACTGCAGTCCTGGTTTCCGCTGCCGGAACGCGTCGCGACCACGGACTTGTTCCATATTGTGGCGCGCAAGGCAGAAGCCGCCGGCCGCAGCTTCTACATGCTCGGTGCCAGCGAGGAAGAGAACGCGGCGGCGGTCAGGAAAATCCAGAACCTGTATCCGAAACTCAAGATCGTCGGATTCAGCCACGGCTATCTACGTGGCGACGCGCTCCGCGCCAAAGTGGAAGAGATCAATGCGCTGGCGCCAGACTATCTCTGGGTTGCGCTCGGTGTTCCTTCCGAGCAGGCGTTCGTCGAGGAATTCACGCCGCTTCTGACCAATGTCGGCGTCATCAAAACATCCGGCGGTCTGTTCAATTTTTTGTCGGGCAGCCGATCGCGCGCGCCGCGATGGATGCAGAAAATGGCGCTGGAATGGGCCTGGCGCACCTGGCTCGAGCCGCGCCGCCTGTTTTGGCGCTATTTGACCACCAACCCCCGCGCGATCTATCTTCTCTTCCGCCGCAACAAGCCCTTCAATCGCTGAGAAGAGTAGAAATCGACATGACCGATCAGCCGACCGTCCTCGTCACAGGAGGCGCGGGCTATATTGGCTCGCATGCCTGCCGCGCCCTGGCCGCTGCCGGCTACCGGCCCATCGTCTATGACAATCTGTCGACAGGTCATCGCAGCTTCGTTGCCGGAGAGCTTGTGACAGGCGATCTGCTCGACGGCGCGGCGCTGGCGCGCGCATTCGCGGACCACAAGGTCACGGCGGTGATGCATTTCGCGGCCGCAAGCCTCGTCGGCGAGTCCATGATCGACCCGCAGAAATATTACGTCAACAATGTGCAGGGCACCTTGTCGCTGTTGCAGGCGATGCGCAACGCCGGATGCCACCGGATCGTGTTCTCCTCGACCGGCGCGGTCTATGGCAACGCCGATTCCAAGGAACTGCCGGAGGATTTTCCCTGCGCACCGATCAACCCCTACGGCGCATCGAAGTGGATGATCGAGCGCATGCTCGCCGATTACCGCACGGCCTATGGCTTCGGCGCGTTCTGCCTGCGCTATTTCAACGCCAGCGGTGCCGATCCGGCCGGCGGCATCGGCGAGCTGCGTGACAACGAAACGCATCTCATTCCGCGCGCCATGATGGCGCTGCAGGGCCATGTCGATTTCGCCGTGTTCGGCGACGACTATGACACGCCCGACGGCACCGCGATCCGCGACTATATCCACGTCACCGACCTCGCCGCGGCGCATGTCGCCGCGCTGAAGCTGTTGGAACAGGGACAAGCCGGCGGCAGCTTCAATCTCGGCACCGGCACCGGTTTTTCGGTGCGCGAGATCCTGACAGCCATCCGGCAGGAGACCGGACGCGAGGTGCCGCATACCATCAAGCCACGTCGCGCCGGCGATCCGACCTATCTCGTCGCCGACCCCTCCGCCGCGCGAAAGGTGCTGAAATTCGTGCCGCGCCATTCCGACCTGGCCACCGTGATCCGCACCGCCTGGGCCTGGCACCAGAAGGCACATCCGCGAAGGCCGCATTAGACTCCCGAATAGCGCCTTGCCGATCGGGACCGCGTGCTGCTAAAGAGACTGTGACAGTCGGCGTGGCAACTTTCCCGGTCGCCGCGCGTTCCTTGTCTGGCCGCCGATGGAAGCGGCACGTCTGGCTCAACCTCTAGCGAGCCATTTTTTCACAGCGAAGACCACAATCGAGTTCGCGCATCGACCTGCTTTCAGGCGCGACTCTGGGAGAACGAATGCATCAGGCCGCAAGCCTGCAATTCGAGCGCGTCATGGACGAACTCGTTGTCTGGCACGCCGTGCCGGAGGACGAACGCTCGGCGGCACCGGCCTGGTGGTGGGGCCCGGCGATGGCGGTGTTCGACGCGCACGAGCCGATGCGACACGCCTGGTGTCGTGAGCTCGGCCTGGGCGACGGCTCAACCTATGCCGAAGCTGCGCATGTTCTTCTCGCGCTGTTCGCCGAGCAGACCTCGCCGTCCTGGCCGGATGATTTTCCTCGCAAAGCGGAGGTCGAGAAACACGATGTCCGCGAGCTGCACCCGCAGCCGTCAGACGACAGCACGTTTCAGCCGTGACAGCACGGCTTCCTTTAATGCGGGATCCGTCTCCGGCTGCAGCGGCGGCGCTTCGGGCGGCACCATCGGCCGCAGCAGCGCGGCCATCTGCCGCGCCGGCACGGGCTGGGAGATCAGGAAACCCTGCATCTCGTCGCAGCCATGGGTGCGCAGGAACGCCTCCTGCTCGGCGTTCTCGACGCCTTCCGCGACCACGGTCATGCCGAGCGCCTTGCCCATGCTGATGATCGCCTGTGCGATCGCCTGATCCTCCGCGTCCTGCGGCAGGTCGCGCACGAAGGAGCGGTCGATCTTGATGGTGTCGATCGGGAAATGCTTCATCAGCGACATCGACGAATAGCCGGTGCCGAAATCGTCGATCGCCAGGCGAATACCGCGGCTTTGGATGGCGTCGAGCACTTTGATCGCACGTCCGACATTGCGCATCATCATGCTCTCGGTGACTTCGAGCTGGAGCAGCACCGGCGACATGCCGCTTGCGGCGAGAGCCTCGTCGATATCCTGCAACAGATGCTCGTCGACGAACTGGCGCGGCGACAGGTTCACCGCCATCGATACCGGCAACAGGCCGCGTCGCTGCCAGGCCATGGCCTGCGCGCAGGCCTCCTTCAGCACCCAGCGGCCGATCGGCACGATCAGTCCGGTTTCCTCGGCGAGGGGGATGAACTGTGCCGGCGAGATATTGCCGAGATCGGGATGCGCCCAGCGCAATAGCGCTTCCACGCCGGTGATCTGGCCGGTTACCATGTCCACCTTGGGCTGGTAGTTCAGCGAAAACTGCCCGCGCTCAAGCGCTCGACGCAGCGCACTTTCGAGCGAGAGCCGCTCGATCGACTGCGTCTTCACTTCCTTGGAGAAGAAGCGATAGCCGTTCTTGCCGTCCTCCTTGGCGAGATACATCGCCATGTCGGCGTTCTTGGTCAGCGTCAACGCGTCGGCACCGTTGGCCGGATACATCGCAATGCCGATCGAGGCGGTGGTATGGCACTCATGGCCGGCCAGCTCCATCGGCTTCGCGAGCACGTTGAGCAGTTCCGTCGCGATGCGCTGGACGTCGTCGATCGCGCCGCACTGGTCCAGGATCACCACGAACTCGTCGCCGCCGAGCCGCGCCACCACGTCGCTTGCCCGCAGAGCGCCGCGCAATCGGTCGGCGATTTCGAGCAGGAGCAAATCGCCCGCCTCGTGGCCGAGCGAATCGTTGATGACCTTGAACCGGTCGAGATCGATGAACAGCACCGCGAAACGATGGTCATGGCGCTCCGCCGCATCGATTGCCGCGCGCAACACGGAATTGAAGGTCTCGCGGTTGGGCAGGTTGGTCAGGCTGTCATAGGAGGCGAGATACTCGATCCGTTCGTCAGCCTTGTTCTTCTCCTCGGCGCGATCGAAATTCTCCATCGCGAAGGAAACGTTTTCGGCGAGACGCTGCAGCAGTTCGACGAACTCGTCGGTAAAGGCGACAGGCTCCGCCGACAGGTAGATCATGACGCCAACCGCCTGGTCGTGCGCGACCAGCGGGAATGCCGCGCCCGAGCGCGCCCCGTCGCCCCGTACGATGGCGTGGAAGGCGCGAACGCGATCGTCGTTGAGATAATCGTTGCTGATGCAAGGCTGGCGCGTGCGGAACGCCGTGCCGCTCATTCCGCGACCTTCCGGGCGATCGGGGTCGATGGAGAGGCGGACGGTGCGCGTGGTGCCGGACGCAGGCCCGGCGTCGGCGACGATTTCCAGCTGGTCGCTATCTGCCCTGACGAGCGCGATGGCGGTCGAGGTGAATTTTCCGCCATTCGAGGCTGCAAGGCAGACGAGCTCGAACAGTTCGGCGCGCGACTTCGCCCGCATGATCGCCTCGTTGGTGGCGCTCAGCGACGCAAACATTCGCGTCAGGCGTTCCTTCTGCACCTCAGTGCGGGCCTTCTCCTCGGCACGATCGAAATTGTCGAGGGCGAAAGAGACGTTTTCAGCCAGGCGTCCGAGCAGTTCGACCAGATCGGGTGTGAACGTATTCTCTTCCGGTGCGAGAAAAAGCAGGATGCCAATCGGCTCGTGGCCGGCCCGCAGCAGTGGGAAGCTGGCAGCAGCCCGGGTTCCATCCTCGATCGCCTTGGAATGCCAGTGCACCGACCGCGGATCGTTCTGATAATCATTGATGACACTGGCCCGGCGGGTCCGCAGCGACATCCCTATGATTCCCTGGCCCTCCGGATGGTCGGCGGAAACAAGGCAGGTGCGCCCCACCATTCGTTCCTGCAGGCGTCCCTTCACGGCGAGCACCCGGACGAGTTCACGTTTGTCGTCCAAAATCCCGATCGTCGCGGAGGCGAACACCCCGCCGAGCACGGCGGCCTGGCACGCGACCTCGAACAGCTCCTCGCGCGTCTTGGCACGCATGATGGCTTCATTGGTGGCGCTCAGCGCCTCGAACATGCCACTCAGGCGGTCACGCTGCTTGTCGGCCCGCGCTTTTTCATCGGCCCGATCGAAATTCTCCAGCGCGAAGGCGACGTTGGCCTGGAGCTTGCGCAACAGCTCGACGAATTCGTCCGTGAAAGTGCCGCGCTCGCGCGAGTTGAACAGGAATACACCCTCGACCCGGTCGCCGTTGAACAGCGGCAGGGCGGTCGACGACGCGATGCCGTTGCGACGCGCGCTGGCGTGCCAGGGCTTCAGGCGGACGTCGGCCAGAACATCGTTGCTGATGCAGGGCTGCCGCGTCCGGAACGCAGTGCCGGTCAGCCCACGACCCTCCGGCACCTTGTCGCTGACCGGCAATCTGAAGGTTCGTACCTCAGCGGCGTTCGGTCCGAAGGATGCGACAACGCGAAGCAGCCCCGTGTCGCCGTCGAGCAACGCGATCGAGGTCGAGGCGAACTTCGCGCCCTGCACCGTGGCTTCGCAAACCAGATCAAACAGTTCGCTGCGCGACTTTGCCCGCAGAATGGCCTCGTTGGTCGCGCTTAGCGCCGCGTACATGCGCGCCAGCCGTTCCTCCTCCAGGGCGATCTGGGCCTTCTCCTTATCGCGGTCAAAGTTCTCGAGCGCAAAGCATACGGTTTCGGTCATGCGCAGCAACAGTGCGACAATGCCCTCGTCCTTTGCCCAGGCTTTGCTCACGAAGAAAAACAGCACGCCGATGCTGGTGCCGCGCTTGATTAACGGAGCTGCCACGCAGGCGACGGCGCCGGCATTGACGTTGGTCTGCTCCCAGGTCGTCCCCTTGGTACGATTGACGAGGTCGTCCTCGACAATCGCCTTCTGGCTCCGGAACACCTCACCGGAGATGCCCCTGCCGTAGGGGCTCTCAGCATCGATCGAATAGCGCGAGTGTTTGATCAGATCCAGATTTTGTCCGGTCGCTGCCACCGGGGTCAGCCATTCGGAACCCGGCTCGCGCAGCAGGACGAAAGTCGCAAGCGATTTGCCGCTATACACAGCAGCGTCGCAGACCCGCTGATATAGATCCTGGTCGGTGCTGGCGTGCAGGATTGCCTCGTTCGTCGCAGTGAGGGCGCCAAACATGCGGTTGAGCCGCCGCACTGCCCGCTCGCCATCCAGGCGCGCTGTCTCGCGCGCGAAATTCTCCAGCGCATGTGAGATATTGCTCGACATCCGCTCGAACAGCGAGACCATCGCCTCGTCGAGCGTGCCTGCCCCCGAGCGCGTCACAAACAACACCCCGATGCTGCGACCGCCACAGATCAGGGGAAGCGCCGCGGCTGCACCGACACCGGCCCCAACCGCGCCTTCGCGCCACGCGAGCGAGCGCGGATCGTTGAGGTAATCGTTGCTGATGCAGATCCTCTGGCTGCGAAAGGCTTCGCCGCCGACGCCCGATCCCTCCGGCGTGCCGGCCTCCGTGGTGATCTTGATCGCACGCAGCCGCGCCATGTCGTCGCCGCAGCCGGCCGCAAATCGCAGCCGCTGGCCATCCGGCTCCGCCAGGAACACGGCGACAGCCATGAAGTCCCCACTCGAAAACCCGCCGTCGCAGACCTTCTGGTACAGCTCGTCCGGAGACTTCGCGTAGAGGATAGCTTCGTTGATGGCGCTCAACGCTGCAAATGTGCGCGCGAGGGTCGTCTGCACGATCTCAACTCCCCGGCATTTCTGCCATTTCTCCCGGGTAGCTTTATGAAGCCGATCGCCTAAGTGGTGGTTATTGGCCCCCGCAAACCGTCAATCAAAGTGAACCAGCTGCGAACAGCTGTCGCGAAACTGTCGGAAATCCCGCTATACCGGATGGCGGTTTCGGCCGAAGACGCGCTCCCTTTACGAATTTGCAGCCCTGTATTGGTTTACAGGAGATTGATATCGCACCTGTGCTTTGAGACGATGGCCTCCAACGAACGATAGCCCGCCAAGGGCGAGACCTGAGGAAGCGCCATGCCGATCGTCAACGCCGAACGCCTGACGCGCATTGGCGCGGCGCTGCTCGGGGCTGCGGGGGCCTCCGAGGAAGAAGCCGACGCGGTCGCCGTCGGCTGCGTCAACGCCAATCTCGCCGGCCACGACTCCCACGGCATCATCGCGGTTCCCGTCTATATCGATCGCATCAAGGCCGGACATATCGTTCCCGGCGCCAAATGGACCATCGTGCAGGAATCCCCGACCACGACCGTGATCGACGGCCAATGGGGTTTCGGCTTCCACGTCAACGCCAAGGCGATGGCGCTGACGATCGAAAAGGCGAAGACGGCGAACGTGGCTGCCTGCACCGTATTCCGGCAAAGCCATGTCGGCCGGCTCGCCGCCTATCCGCTGATGGCGATGCGCGAGGGCATGATCGGGATTGCGACGGCGGATTCCGGCCGCTCGCCGAAGCACGTCGCGCCGTTCGGCGGCAAGGAGGCGCGGCTCGGGACCAACCCGATCTCGATCGCGGTGCCGTCCGATCTCGAGGCCCCCTTCTATCTGGACATGGCGACCTCGGCGGTCGCGGCCGGCAAGATCCAGCTCGCGGTCGCGCGCGGCGAGGAGATTCCGGCCGGATGGATCATCGATGCCGACGGACGCCACACCACCGACCCGACCCAATATCGCAAGGGCGGCGCGCTGCTGCCGCTCGGCGGCAGCGAGGGCTACAAGGGCAGCGGCCTGGCCACAATGGTCGAGGTGCTCTGCGGCCTGCTCACCGGTCTCGGGTTCGGCGTCGAGCCGACCGGCCGGCACAATGACGGATGCTTCATGGCGGTGTTCAACGTCGCCGCGTTCCGCCCGCTGAAAGAGTTCAAGCGCGAGGTCGCGGAGTTCGCGCGCTATCTGAAATCGACGCCGCCGTCCGAGGGCAGCAAGGGCGTGTTCTATCCCGGCGAGATCGAGGGCCTGCGCGAGCAGCAGCGGCTGCGCGATGGCATCGAGATCGAGGATGCGACCTGGGACAAGCTGCGCGGATTGGCGCGTGAATACAGGCTGGAAACAATTCTCGATCTGGGTTGATGGGATTCGGAGAACAGCAGCATGAATCGGCAGATGGTCCTGGTCGGATTCCTTCAGGCGCAGAATTGCACGAATTTGCCGAGCTCCTGGCGGCATCCCGACTCGCGCGCCGATTCGATGTCTGCGGATTATTATCAGGAGATCGCCAGGATCCTCGAAGCTGGCAAATTCCACATGGCCTTCTTCGACGACCGCCTGGCGATGCCGGACCGGTACGGCAACGACCACGCTCACACCGTCGAATACGGCATCCGTTGCGTGAAGATGGATCCGCTGATCGTGCTGACGGCGATGGGCCTCGTCACCGACAAGCTCGGACTGGGAGCGACCTGCTCGACCACTTACTACGAGCCGTTCGACGTCGCCCGGCGCTTTGCCACGCTCGACCTGATGTCGGGCGGGCGTGCGGGCTGGAACGTCGTCACGTCGCTGAACGACGGCGAGGCGCTCAACATGGGCCGCGACTCTCATCCCGAACACGATTCCCGCTATGACCGCGCCGACGAATTCATGGAAGTGGTGCTCGGCCATTGGGACACCTGGGAAGACGGCGCGCTGATCATGGACAAGCAAAGCGGCCGCTTTGCCGATCCGTCCAAGGTGAAGCGGCTTGATCACATCGGAGCGGCGTTCAAGTCGCGCGGACCGTTCACCGTGCCGCGCTCGGACCAGGGCCATCCCGTGATCATCCAGGCCGGCGCGTCCGGCCGTGGCCAGCGCTTCGCAGGACGCTGGGGCGAGGTGATTTTCACCGCCGCGCGCAACCTTGCCGCGGCGAAGGAGGGCTATGCCGCCGTGCGCAACGAAGCCGCGAAAGCCGGCCGCGATCCGGAAGCGATGTTCCTCTGCAATCTGACGACGCCGGTCTGCGCCGCGACCAAGGCGGAAGCCGAAGACAAGATGGCGCTGATCAACAAGCTGCCGCTCCAGATCGACGCGCTGTCGCTGCTTGCGGAAGCCCTCAACTACGATTTTGCCTCAAAAGATCTCGACGAGCCGCTGACGACGGAAGAGCTGAAGAGCATGCAGGGCATCTTGGGTATCCGCGACGGCGTGCTGAAGAATTCGGGCAAGAGCAATCCGAGCGCCCGCGACTTCGTCACCTTCTCCGGCCGCGGCCAGGTCCAGGATGCGATGGTCGGCGGGCCCAAGGAGATCGCGGACAAATTCGAGCAGATGTTCGTCGAGCGCGGCTGCGACGGCTTCGTCATCGCCGCGACCCATGTGCCCGGCTCCTATGCCGATTTCGTCCAGCATATCGTGCCGGAATTGCAGCGCCGCGGCCTGTTCCAGAAGGATTATCGCGGCAAGACGCTGCGCGAGAATCTTGGGCTGATGCGGCCGGCTGCCGGCGCCTGGAAACTGCAACCGCGCGATGCCGCGGAATAGCGAGGACATGACATGCGCTGGCTGAAATTCACGGCGTCGGGCGAGACCTCCTGGGGCATCGTCGAAGGCGACCAGGTGATCGCGGTCCATGGCGACCCCTTTGGCGAATGGCGGCGCACCTCGCGCGTGCTTCCCTTGTCGCAGGTGAAGATCGAGCTACCGCTGATCCCGCGCACCTTCTACTGTGTCGGGCTGAACTATCTGAAGCATCTGAAGGAGGCCGCCGACAAGCGCGGCGAGGTGCCTGCCGTGCCCGAGAGGCCCGAAATCGGTTATCGCGCGCAGAACGCGCTGATCGCACATGACGAGGAGGTCGTGATCCCGTCATTTGCGACGGAGAAGATTCACTACGAGGGCGAGCTCGTCGTTGTCATCGGCAGGAAGGTCAAGCACCTGACCGCGGCCGACGCCATGGCGTGCGTGTTCGGCTACACCATCGGCAACGATGTCAGCGAGCGCAGCTGGCAGAAGGCCGATCGCAGCCTGTGGCGCTCGAAGAATGTCGACACGTTCAAGCCGATGGGGCCGTGGATCGAGACGGATGCCGATCTCGAAAAGATGGAGACCATCGTCCGGGTCAACGGCAAGGAGACCAACCGCTTCCACACCAACGACATGATCTTCGGCGTGGTGCCGTTCCTGGTCGAGCTGACCAAGTACTTTACGCTATGGCCCGGTGACGTGATCTGGATGGGCACGGACGGCGCCTCGCCCGACATCAAGCACGACGATGTCGTGGAGATCGAGATCACCGGTATCGGCACGCTGCGGAACAGGTTCGTGCGGGAGGGCTAGTGGCGCCCGGCACCTCAAGTCGTGGCGCTTGATCGGCCCTTCACATGGTCGATAAAGGCGCGCAGCTTCGGCATGATTTGTCGATTGCCGGGATAGTACAGGAACACACCCGGTGTCATCGGCGCGAATTGCTCCAGCACGCGGACGAGCTTTCCTTCCGTGACGGCGCCCGTGGCCAGCGGTGCCGGCACTTGCGCAAGACCCACGCCTTCGACCGCGGCCCCGAGCATCGTGGGAAAGTCGTAGGCGATGAAAGGTCCCGAAACTGCAATCTCGATCGAACGACCGTTGTCGTTGAGCGACCATGGTGCGAGCGCACCGCTCGATCGTCGCAATCTCAAGCACGCGTGCTGACGCAGATCGTCCGGGCGCTCGGGCCGGCCGCGGCGGCTGAGGTAGGCCGGGCTGCCGACGATGGCGAGAGGTAGCGGCTTGGTCAGCCGCACCGCGACCATGTCTGGCGTGATGAACTGGCCCATCCTGATGCCGGCATCAAACCCTCCGGCTGCGAGATCGACCATTTCTTCGCTTGCGGCAAGCTCCACCTCGATCTCCGGAAACGCCTGGCAGAACGATGCGACCAGCGGCTCGAGCAGGATCGGCACGACCGAGCGCGGTACGGTCAGTCGCAGGAGACCGGCCGGCCGTTGTCCGAGCTCACGGGCCGCCCCGCTTGCCGCGATCAGTTCTTCGAAGGCAGGTCTTGCGCGCGCCAGGAATCTTTCGCCGGCTTCGGTCAGACCGACGCTGCGGGTCGTGCGGATGAACAGCGCCGCGCCGACGCGCGCCTCGATCGCGCGTATCGCCTGACTGATGGCCGAGGGCGTCACCCCGAGTTCAGCGGCCGCGCGGCGGAAACTGCGGTGCTGGGCGACACTGAGGAACGCCTCCACGCCGTCCAGCGCACCGTGCCTGACTGTGAAGTTCTGCTTCATAGCCCGTCAACATTATCGCGAATAGTCGCGCGCGCAAAGCGGCCTTACATCCGGGTTGCAAATGAGCCGCCTCGGAGATGCGAAATTGATGAAGCCAATCCGCAATGCCGCCCTGGCACTCGCCCTCACACTGACAGGTGTTACCGCCATGACCGAACCATCCCTTGCCCAAGCACAAGCGCCAGCCCTCGCGACCACCGGGGTCATGGTCATCCTGACCGCCAAGGCGGGCATCACACGTGAGCAAATCATGGCCGTGATGCCCGAGGAAATCAGGCAGACCGTTCAGCTCTATCTCAACGGAAAAGTTCGCGAATGGTACTCGCGGTCCGATGGGCGCGGAGCCGTGTTCCTGCTGGACGTCAAGGATGTCGCCGAAGGGCACGCGATCATGGATGGCCTGCCGCTCGCCAGGCAGGATCTCATCGACCACGAATACATCGCGGTCGGCCCGCTGATGCCGCTTCGCCTGCTCATGACCAAGCCCTGAGCACGGCCGAACCGGATCGACCGGCTTCGAACCCCACCCGACCTCACAAGGACATCCGAACGTGCCACCGAGCTTCAACCTTCCATTCGTCCTCAGCGTCGCCGGCGCTTTCCTGACAACCTCGGTGGTCGCCGTCGTCTATGTTTGGCCGTTTGTCCGCGCGATGCCGCGCCATAATGCCTTGAGACTTCTCGCGGCTTTCCATGCGTTCAGGTTCTTGGGGATGAACTTCCTCGTTGCCGGATTCGTGTCTCCGCAGTTGAGCCCGGATTTCGCCAACGCAGTCGGGTGGGGAGATCTTATCGCCGCCACTCTCGCGCTCATTTCAATGGCGGCGCTCTCCTGGCGCTGGTCGATCGCCGTTCCGATGGTCTGGATATTCAACATCTGGGGTACGCTGGATCTTCTGAATGCGTACTACATGGGCGTGAAACTGCAGAATCCCGGCCTGTTGGGCGCCGGCATTTATATCCCGGCCGTGTACGTGCCCCTGCTGCTGGTCAGCCACGTTCTCATCTTCATGATTCTCTTGAGGCCCGAGCCGAAAGAACAGACGGCGTGACACAGGGAGCGGATCGCGAACTGCGACCTGCCGGCCGCGCAAGGTGCCTCAAAACGGCAGCATCACGCTGGTCTTGATTTCCTTCAGGACCACATTGCTGCGAACGTATCGGATGCCAGGGATGCGGAACATGAATTCGTCGAGGAATCTGTTGTAAGCGGCCATGTCCTGCACCACGACGCGCAAGTGATAATCAGCATCGCCGGTGGTCGCAAAGCACTCCAGCACCTCGCGCCGTTTTGTCACCCGCGCGACGAACTCATCGACGAACTTTGCATCGTGCCGCTCCAGCGAGACGTGGAGAATTGCGGACATCGCAAAGCCCGCCTGCTCGCGCGCGACCAGCGCAGCATAGCCCTTGATGACGCCGGTCTCCTCCAGCGCGCGCACCCGGCGCCAGCAGGCCGAGGTGGACATCCCGACCTCATCCGCAAGCTGCTGGTTGGTGGCGCGGCCGTCCTTCTGGAGATGAACGAGAATCCGCGCGTCCTGGTCTTCAATCATGGAAGCTCCTCAATTCGATAGAATCTACCAAATTTGACCAGTAACTGCAAAACACCACCAGATTTATGCCCTATATGGGATGAATAGGTAAGACCTACCAGCGTCGCGGGCCTAACCTTCGGCCATCCGGCAGGAAGCCGTGCGAGGCCCGCCATGGACGCTACTCCGTCACTCGACAGCTACGAGCTCTCCGACCGCTACGACCGCGAGGAGGGCCGCGTCTTTCTCACGGGCACGCAGGCGATCGTCCGCATCGCGCTCGATCAGGCGCGGCGCGACCGCGCGCGCGGGTTGAACACCGCCGGCTTCATCTCGGGCTATCGCGGCTCGCCGCTTGGCGGCGTCGATCTCGAGCTCTGGCGGATCAAGGAGCAGCTGAAGCGAGACCGCATCGAGTTCCTCCCTGCCGTCAACGAAGACCTTGCGGCAACCGCCGTGCTCGGCTCGCAGCAGGTCGAGACGCAAGCCGATCGTGAAGTGGATGGCGTGTTCGGGCTTTGGTACGGCAAAGGCCCCGGCGTCGACCGCTCCGGCGATGCACTCAAGCATGGCAATGCCTACGGCTCCTCGCCACATGGCGGCGTGCTGGTGGTCGCCGGCGACGATCATGGTTGCGTCTCGTCGTCGATGCCGCACCAGTCCGACGTCGCCTTCATGAGTTGGTTCATGCCGACACTGCATCCGGCCGATGTCGGCGAATATCTGGCGTTCGGCGAATATGGCTACGCGCTGAGCCGCTTTTCCGGCATGTGGGTCGGTTTCAAGGCGGTCTCGGAGATCGTGGAGTCCGGTGCATCGGTCGCGCTGCGGCCGCCACGCACCTTCCGCACGCCCGACTTCACGCCGCCGCCGGGCGGCCTGCACTATCGCTGGCCCGATCTGCCCGGCCCGCAGATCGAGGAGCGACTGGAGGCGAAGAAGCACGCGGTCTACGCCTTCGCAAAAGCCAATCCGATCGATCGCCGCATCTACGACATTGCGAACGCCAGCTACGGCATCGTTACCACAGGCAAGGCGCATCTCGATCTGATGGAAGCGCTGCGGCTGATGGGCCTCGATGAAGCCGCCTGCCGCAACATCGGCATCGACATCTACAAGGTCGGCATGGTCTGGCCGCTCGCGCTGCACGACGCCATGGACTTCGTGCAGGGCAAGCGCGAAATTCTGGTGGTCGAGGAAAAGCGCGGCATCATCGAGAGCCAATTCAAGGAATATTTTTACGACTATCCGGGTGCCAAGCCGGAACGCATGGTCGGCAAGCATGACGAGACCGGCGCGCGGCTGATCTCCTGGACCGGAGAATTGTCGCCGCGCGGGTTGGCTGCGGTGCTCGCACGCCGGCTCGATCCAATGTTTCCCGGCCTCAATCTTGGCGCGCGCGCCGCAGCCTTGTCGCCGGAGGCGGAGCGAACGATCAGTGTCCCTGGTGCCACGCGCACGCCCTATTTCTGCTCAGGCTGTCCGCACAACACATCCACCAAAGTGCCCGAAGGCTCGAAGGCGCTGGCGGGCATCGGCTGCCATTTCATGGCGAGCTGGATGGACCGCGAGACCTCGTCGCTGATCCAGATGGGCGGCGAAGGCGTGAACTGGGCCGCATCATCTCGGTTCACCGGCCACAAGCACATCTTCCAGAATCTCGGCGAAGGCACCTATTATCATTCCGGTTCGATGGCGATCCGCCAGGCCATCGCGGCCAAGGCAAACATCACTTACAAAATCCTGTTCAACGATGCCGTCGCCATGACCGGCGGCCAGCCGGTCGACGGCCCTGTCAGCGTGCATGCGATCGCACACAGCGTCCGCGCCGAAGGCGTCGCGCGCATCGCGCTGGTGTCGGACGATCCGTCGCAGTTTTCGCCGGCGGACTTGCCTGATGGCGTCACCATCCATCCACGCGAAGAGATGGACGCCGTGCAGCGCGATCTGCGCGACCTCTCCGGCGTCTCGGTGCTGATCTATCAGCAGACCTGCGCCACCGAAAAGCGGCGCCGACGCAAGCGCGGCCAGATGGCCGATCCAAGACGCTTTGCCTATATCAACGACCTCGTCTGCGAAGGCTGTGGCGACTGCTCGGTCGAATCCAATTGCCTCAGCGTCGAGCCGAAGGAGACGCCGTTCGGCCGCAAGCGCCAGATCAATCTGTCGGCCTGCAACAAGGATTTTTCCTGTCTCAACGGCTTTTGCCCAAGCTTCGTCACCGTCGAAGGCGCCACGCGCCGCGCCAAGGCCGCAAGCCAGATCGACGCAGTCGCTCGCGCTTCCACGCTGCCCCTGCCCCCGCCCGCCCCGCTCGATCGTCCCTACGATTTGCTCGTGACGGGCGTCGGCGGCACCGGCGTGATCACGGTCGGCGCGCTGATCGGGATGGCCGCGCATCTCGAGCGCCGCGGCGTCTCGGTGCTCGACTTCACCGGGTTCGCACAAAAGTTCGGCCCGGTGCTGAGCTACATCCGCCTGGCCGCGTCACCTCAGGCGCTGCACCAGGTCCGCATCGACCAGGGCGCGGCCGATGCGCTGATTGGCTGCGACCTCGTGGTGAGCTCCTCGCCCAAGGCTTCCGGCACCTATCATCGCGGCACGCGCGCTGCCGTCAACACCGCGGAAATGCCGACCGGCGACGTCGTGCGCTTCCGCGACGCCGATCTCGCCTCGCCTGCCCGCCTGCGTGCAATCGGCCGCGTGATCGGCGACGGCAATCTCGATGCGATCAACGCCAACGCGCTCGCCGAGCGTCTGCTTGGCGATGCCGTCTATGCCAATATCATCATGCTCGGCTTTGCATGGCAGCACGGCCTCGTGCCGGTCTCGCTGCAAGCGCTGCTGCGCGCGATCGAGCTCAACGGCGTCGCGGTCGAACGCAACAAGCAGGCGTTTGCCTGGGGCCGGATCGCCGCCGCCGATCCGGACTTTTTGCCGAAAACGAACGACGCACCCGGAGCCGAGACGCTCGATCAGCTCATCGATCGTCGCGCCGATTTCCTCAGTGCGTATCAGAACACGGCCTACGCCGCGCGTTACCGCGCGGTTGTCGCTAGGGTCCGCAATGCCGAAGCGGACCTGGACAGCGAGGTGTTGACCGAAGCGGTCGCGCGCGCCCTGTTCAAGCTGATGGCCTACAAGGACGAGTACGAGGTCGCGCGCCTGCACATGCAGAGCGGCTTTCTCGACGAGCTGAAGCACGAGTTCGAGGACGGCTTCAGCGTTCAGTACCACCTTGCGCCACCCTTCCTGCCATCGGAGCGCGACGCGCGCGGCCGTCCGCGCAAGCGCGCTTTCGGGCAATGGATCCAGACGCCGCTCGCCATTCTGGCGCGGCTCAAGGTGTTGCGCGGAACCCGGTTCGATCCGTTCGGCTACACAGCCGAGCGCCGCAGCGAGCGGGAGCTGATCGGCTGGTATGAAGGCGTGATCGACCGGATGCTCGGCGAACTCGACGCCACGCGCCTGCCCGATCTCGTCGCAATCGCCAAAGCGCCGATGGAGATTCGCGGCTATGGTCCGGTGAAGGAAGCCGCAATCGCCCAGGTGAAGCCTGAGGTCGAGCGCCGGCTCGCCGATCTGGCAGGATCCTCGCCGGCAAAGATGCGCGCCTATGGTTGACGCCGCGCCGGCGAGGCTTCAGCTTCAAACCCGGAGAGGCTCCCTTATGGAGTCCGTGCAATCGGGTGATGCATCATGGATTTGGACAAGTTGACCCTGACCCAGGCCGCGGCGGATCTCCGCGCCGGAAAACTGACCAGCACGGCGCTCACGCGCGAAGCGCTCGCCCGCGCCAAGGCCAATACCGAATTGAATGCCTTCGTGACCCTGGACGAGTCCGGCGCCGTGAAAGCCGCGGCGGCATTCGATGCGACCAGCGACAAAGCCAAGCCGCTCGGCGGCGTTCCGATCGTGATCAAGGACAATATCGAGGTCGCCGGGCTGCCCTGTAGCGCCGGCACACCGGCGCTGAAAGATTACGTTCCGAAAGCCGATGCGCCGGTTGTCGCAAAGCTTCGCGCTGCAGGCGCCATCATCATCGGCAAGACCAGCATGCATGAGCTGGCCTTCGGCATCTCCGGCTACAACGCCGCGTTCAAAACCGGCGCCGAATTCGGCGTGCGCAACGCCTATGATCGCGCCCTGATCGCCGGCGGCTCCTCGTCGGGAACGGGCGCGGCGATCGGCGCACGGATCGTCGCGGGCGGGCTCGGCACCGACACCGGCGGCTCGGTCCGGGTGCCCGCCGCCCTGAACGGATGCGCGTCGCTGCGCCCGACTGTCGGCCGCTATCCGCAAGCGGGCATCGCGCCGATCTCGCACACCCGCGACACGGCAGGCCCGATGGCCGCGACCATGGCCGATGTCGAACTGCTCGACCGCGTAATCGCCGGTGGCGAGGCCGTTGCGCCGGCCGATTTGAAGCAGGTGCGGATTGGCCTTGTGAGATCGATGCTGACCAATCTCGACGCCGATACCGACGCTGCCTTCCAGGCTGCGGTCGCGGAAATGAAAGCAAGGGGCGTCACGGTGGTCGAGATCGTGATGCCTGAGCTCGCCGAGCTCAACGGCCAGGCCGGCTTCCCCGTTGCGCTATACGAAGCCTATGACGACATGGTTGCCTATCTCGCGCACACCGGGACCGGCATCACCATCGAGGCGATGGCGAAGGAGATCGCCAGCCCCGACGTGAAGGGCACCTATGATGGCCTGGTGATCCCGCGCAAACTGCCCGGTCCCGACAACACGCTGGTCGATGCCAGGCCGATCTACGACGCCGCGATCAGGACCGCGCGACCGGCGCTTCAGACGCTTTACGCTCGCACCTTTGCCGACAATAAACTGGATGCTATCGTCTTCCCGACCACGCCGCGCGTGGCCATTCCCTCCAACCCGGAGTCCAGCAGTCTCGAGAATTTCGGCCTGTTCATCCAGAACACCGATCCCGGCAGCAATGCCGGGATTCCCGGCGTCCAGATTCCGATCGCGCTGGGCGCTGCCAGCAAGTTGCCGATTGGCCTTGAACTCGACGGCGCCGCCGGCAGCGACAAACGGCTGCTTGCGATCGGCATGGCGCTCGACGCCGTGTTCGGACGGCTGCCGCCGCCGCACCTCTCATGAATATGGATTGATCAGCTTCTGCTGCTCGGCGCTGTGCGCCACCAGCATGTCGATGAAGGTCCTGACCTTGGCCGACAGATGATGACGATGCGGATAGACCGCGTTCATCGACATCTCGACCGGACGATATTCCGGCAAGAGGCGCACCAGCCGGCCGGCTTCGAGATCGTCGCTGACCAGGAATCCCGCCATCAGGCAGATGCCCGCGCCTTCCAGCGCCATGTTCCGCAAAGCTTCTCCGCTGTTGGTGACGAGCCTGCCTGAAATGCGCACCGATGCCGGCGTCCCCTTGCGATCGAGAAAGCGCCACTCGTCACCAAAGGGATAGTTCAGGTGGCGTCCGCAATTATGCTGCGTGAGTTCATCGAGTTGCTGCACGCGGCCGTGCCTTTCGAGATAATCATGCGAGCAGCACAGCACGTGCCGCCACGTGGCGAGGCGGCGGACGATCAGGCTGGAATCCGGCGGCGCAATCATGCGCAGGGCCATGTCGTATCCCTCCTCGATCAGATCGACATCGGCCTCGCCCATGCGCAGGTCGACCTTGACCTCGGGATAGGTAGACAGGAGCTTGGCCACGACAGAGGCGACCATCGGCACCATGTGGGTGGCGGCGTGAATCCGCAACGTGCCCCGGGGCACCGAGTGCAGCTCGCTCGCGATGTCGTCGGCCTGCTCGAGATCGGCGAGGATCTGCGTTGAGCGGTCGTAATAGATCTGGCCGATTTCGGTGAGGCTCACCTTTCGCGTCGTGCGGTTGAGCAGCCGGACCCCGAGCCGGTCTTCCAGTGCCTGGACATGGTTGCTGACCATGGTCGTCGACATGTTGAGCCGGCGGCCGGCCGCGGAAAACCCGCCGTTCTCGACCACCCGGACAAAGGCCGTGAGGCTGGTGAAGCGATCCATGGCTCAAGCTCCGATTATCCGTCTGTGCTGGATAATGCTTCCAATATTTGAGGGATTATCACAATGGACGGGACAGCGCATCTTGACGCTTGAAAACAGCGCCCCTTCGGACCGGGACGCTCGGGATCCGGAGGACGTCATGTCGAATGCTTCTTACGTAGCTGAATCAAATGGGAAAATTAATCTTCGCCCGTCCCGGCAGGCGATCAAGCGGGCGGCGCTCGGCCTGGTATTGGCACTGGGCGTCGCGGTCGCCGGCGATTTTGGTTACGATTACCTGACCACGGGCCGCTACCTCGAATCGACCGATGACGCCTATGTGAAGGCCGATTCCACGATCGTCGCGCCGAAGGTTTCGGGCTACATCGCCCAGGTGCTGGTCGGCGACAACGAGAGGGTCAGAGCGGGCCAGGTTCTGGCCAAGATTGACGACCGCGACTTCCAGACCGCGTTGGGCCAAGCCCGCGCCGACGTCGCCGCAGCCGAAGCCTCGGTGCGCAATCTCGATGCCCAGCTCGAGCTGCAACAGCCGATCATCGAGCAGAGCACCGCCGATGTCACGGCCGCAGAGGCCAACCTGAAATTCGCGCAGGAAGAGCGTGCCCGCTACGACGATTTGATGAAGTCGGGCTCCGGCACGATCCAGCGCGCGCAACAGACCGACGCGGCTCTGCGCGCCAGCAGCGCACAACTTCAGCACGCGAAATCGGGCCTGCTGGCTGCGCAGCGCAAGGTCGATGTGCTCAGCACTCAGCGCGCCCAGGCCGCAGCCCAGCTCGAACACGCCCGCGCGGTGGCGCAGCAGGCCCAGCTGAATCTGTCTTATACCGAGATCACCGCGGCGGTCGACGGGACAGTCGGCGCCCGCTCGCTTCGCGTCGGCCAGTTCGTGCAGGCCGGCACCCAATTGATGGCGGTGGTGCCGCTCGACGCGGTCTATGTGGTCGCGAATTTCAAGGAGACGCAGCTCACCCATGTGCGCGCCGGCCAGCCGGTCGAGCTGCGTATCGACAGTTTTCGCAAGCAGACCCTGCACGGCCATGTCGACAGCCTGTCGCCGGCGAGCGGGCTCGAATTCGCTTTGCTGCCGCCGGACAACGCGACCGGCAATTTCACCAAGATCGTGCAGCGCGTGCCGGTGAAGATCGTGCTCGACGACCACGGCCTGACCGGCCTGCTCCGGCCCGGCATGTCGGCCGAGCCGACCATCGACACCAAGGCCACCGTGCTGGCCGAGCGGGAGACCGCCAAGCGCATGGCCGAAAGCATTGTGCGGCGAAACGGCGGCTGACGCCGAGAGGATCGCGGCAGGATTATCAAGTCCTGCCGGATGATCCTTCCAGAACTTCATCGATTATCGAAACGACCCGCCTAATGCATCCTGTCTCCACACCCGAGACGAGGCCTCCATGAGCACGCTCCAACCGGCCGTCGACGCCGCTTCCGCCCCCAGCCTCCCCGCCGCGGCTGCCGCCACGCAACTGGTGTCAGCCAAGACCTGGATCGCCGTGATCGGCGCCACGCTTGGCGCGTTCATGGCGGTGCTGAACATCCAGATCGTCAACGCCTCGCTCGCCGATATCCAGGGCGCGATCGGCGCCGGCATCGATGACGGTGGCTGGATCTCGACCTCCTATCTCATCGCCGAGATCGTGGTGATCCCGCTGTCCGGCTGGCTCGCGCAGGTGTTCTCGATCCGGATTTATCTCCTCACCAACGCAATCCTGTTCCTGCTGCTGTCCGCCGCCTGCGCGCTGGCGCAGGACCTGCCGCAGATGATCGTGCTGCGCGCGTTACAAGGCTTCACCGGCGGCGTGCTGATCCCGATGGCGTTCACGCTGATCATCACGCTGCTGCCGCGCGCAAAACAGCCGGTCGGGCTTGCGCTGTTCGCCTTGTCGGCAACCTTCGCGCCGGCGATCGGGCCGACCATCGGCGGCTATCTCACCGAGAACTTCGGCTGGCAGTACATCTTCTACGTCAACGTGGTGCCCGGCGCGATCATGGTCGGCATGCTCTGGTACGCACTCGACGCGAAGCCGATGAAGCTGTCGCTGCTCGCCGAGGGCGACTGGGCCGGCATTATCACCATGGCGATCGGCCTGGCCGCGCTTCAGACCGTGCTGGAGGAAGGCAACAAGGACGACTGGTTCGGCTCGCCGTTCATCGTCAAGCTCACGGTTATCGCCGCCGTCGCCCTCTCCGCTTTCCTGGTCATCGAACTCACGGTGAAGAAGCCGCTGTTGAACCTGCGACTGCTGGTCCGCCGCAATTTCGGCTTCGGCATGCTTGCGAACTTCCTGCTCGGCATCGCGCTGTACGGCTCGGTGTTCATCCTGCCGCAATATCTGTCGCGCATTCAGGGCTATAATTCCGAACAGATCGGCATGGTGCTGGCATGGACCGGCTTGCCGCAGCTCGTGCTGATCCCGCTGGTGCCGCGCCTGATGCAGCGCTTTGACGCGCGGATCATCATCGGCATCGGCTTCGTCCTGTTCGCAGGCTCGAACTTCATGAACATCTATATGACAAACGACTACGGGTCCGACCAGTTGCTCTGGCCCAATATCGTCCGCGCGATCGGGCAGGCGCTGGTATTGACGCCGCTGTCGGCGGTGGCGACCGCGGGCATCGAGCCGGAGAATGCGGGCTCGGCCTCCGGCCTGTTCAACATGATGCGAAATCTCGGCGGCGCCGTCGGCATCGCGCTGCTCCAGACCGTGCTGACCAAGCGCGAGCAATATCACTCCAACGTGCTGATGCAGTCGGTCTCGGTGTTCGAACAGGCGACCCGCACGCGGCTGGAGCAGCTCACGCAATATTTCATCAATCACGGCGTCCTCGACCGTGTCGATGCCGCGCATCGTGCCTATGTCGCGATCGGCCATGTCGTGCAGAAGCAGGCCTATATCCTCGCCTTCAGCGACACGTTCTACCTGCTCGGCATGGCGCTGATCGTGGCCTTGATGGCCGTGCTGTTCCTGAAGAAGGCCGGCCAGGCCTCGGCCGGCGGAGCCCACTGAGCTCAACCCAGCAAGGAGAACGACCATGAAACCGCGCATGAACTTCTACCAGGCCGCCCCGGACACCATCAAAGCACTGAACGCGCTGGAGATGCAGATCCAGTCGACGGGACTCGAGAAATCGCTGATCGAGCTCGTCAAGATCCGGGCTTCCCAGATCAACGGCTGTGCCTTCTGCATCAACATGCACACCGAAGACGCCCGCAAGCGCGGCGAGACCGAGCAGCGCATCTATCTGCTCGACGCCTGGCGCGAATCCCCGCTCTATACCGAGCGCGAGCGCGCCGCCCTGGCCTGGACCGAGTCGGTGACGCTGATCTCGGAGACGCGCGCTCCCGACGACGTCTACGAACAGGTCCGCGCGCAGTTCTCGGAAGAAGAGACGGTCAACCTGACCATGCTGATCGCCACCATCAATGCCTGGAATCGGCTCGCGATCTCGTTCCGCGCGGTGCACCCGGTGAAGGTGAAGGCGTCGATGGCGTGAGGCATTGACGCATGGAGGCCAAACTGCCTCAATACATTCGACTGTCATGCCCCGGCTTGACCGGGGCATCCAGTACGCTGCGGCTCCTCGCGTCAATCACTCCCGTCACGGAGTACTGGGCGGATTCAACCGGTCGTCGCAACAGTTCGTGTATGGCTCAGACCGCCGTCGCCTTGGCGAATTCCACGTAGATCTCGCGCAGACGCGTTGCCATCGGGCCGGGCTTGCCGTCGCCGATCGCCTTGCCGTCGATCGCGACCACCGGCTGCACGAACAGCGAGGCCGAGGTAGCGAAAGCCTCCTTGGCGGCCAGCGCCTCGGCGACCGTGAAAGCGCGCTCCTCGACGCGAAGCTGGCGCTCTTCGGCCAGAGCCACCACCGCCTTGCGGGTGCAGCCCGGCAGAATGGTATTGGAATTCTGGCGCGTCACGATGACGTCGTCCTGGGTCAGGATGAAGGCCGACGACGAGCCACCTTCGGTGACGTAGCCGTCCTCCAGCATCCAGGCCTCGCCGGCGCCGGCTTCGGCCGCGGCCTGCTTCGCCAGCACCTGCGCCAGCAGCGCCACGCTCTTGATGTCGCGCCGTTCCCAGCGGATGTCGGGCACCGTGATCACGTTGATGCCGGTCTTCGCCGACGGGGCATTGATGATGTCCTTCTCGGACGTGAACATCACCAGGCTGGACTTCACGTCGCCCTTGGGGAAGGCGAAATCGCGGCCCTTGTCGGCGCCACGCGTCACCTGGAGATAGACGAGGCCGCTCTCGACCTTGTTGCGCGCGATCAGCTCCTTCTGGATCGCGGTGATGCGCTCGACCGTTTCCGGCAGCCTCAGCTTGATCTCGCCAACCGAACGCTCCAGCCGCGCCAGATGCGAGGCGTTGTCGACCAGCTTGCCGTCGAGCACGGCCGAGACCTCGTAGATGCCGTCGGCGAACAGGAAGCCGCGGTCGAGCACCGAGACCTTGGCATCCGAGAGCGGGACGAATGAGCCGTTGACGTAGGCGATCGAGTCCAAGGCAGGTCTCCTGGCGGTGGGGAGGGGATTTGGCGCGCTTATACGGGAAATGGGGGCGGCGATCACCTCTCTATTCGTCATTCCTGGGCATTCGCGCAGCGAATGAGCCCGGAATCCATTTAGCCTCGTACAATGCCGCCCGATGGATTCCGGGCCCGCGACGACGTCGCGCCCCGGAATGACGGCGGAGTTAGTGGGAGAGAATCTTCGACAAGAACTTCTGCGCGCGGTCGCTGCGCGGCTTGCCGAAGAAATCGTCCTTCGGCGCGTCCTCGACGATCTCGCCGCGGTCCATGAAGATGACGCGATTGGCGACCTTGCGGGCAAAACCCATCTCGTGGGTGACGACCATCATGGTCATGCCGTCATGGGCGAGGTCGACCATGACGTCGAGCACCTCGCTGACCATTTCGGGGTCGAGTGCCGAGGTCGGTTCGTCGAACAGCATCACGATCGGGTCCATGGCGAGCGCGCGGGCGATCGCCACGCGCTGCTGCTGGCCGCCGGACAATTGCGCCGGAAACTTCTGCGCCTGTTCCTTCAGGCCGACGCGCTCCAGCAGCTGCATGCCCTTCGCCATCGCCTTGTCGCGCGAGCGGTCGAGCACCTTTTGCTGGGCGAGGCAGAGGTTGTCGATGATCTTGAGATGCGGAAACAGCTCGAAATGCTGGAACACCATGCCGACGCGCGAGCGCAGCTTCGGCAGATTGGTCTTGGGATCGTTAACCTTGGTGCCGTCGACGCTGATGTCGCCCTTCTGGAACGGCTCCAGCGCATTGACGCATTTGATCAGCGTCGACTTGCCGGATCCGGAGGGTCCGCAGACCACCACGACCTCGCCCTTGGTGACGCTGGTGGTGCAGTCGGTCAGCACCTGGAAAGTCGGGCTGTACCATTTGTCGACGTGGCTGATTTCGATCATGACGGGCTCTAACGGATGATGGCGATACGCGCCTGGAGGCGGCGGACGCCGAAGGATGCGATACAGGAGATGGTGAAGTAGACCACGGCGGCGAACAGATACATCTCGACCAGACGGCCATCGCGCTGCGCGACCTTGCTCGCCGCGCCGAGGAAATCCGTGATCGACAAGACGTAGACCAGGGAAGTGTCCTGGAACAGCACGATGGTCTGCGTGATCAGCACCGGCAGCATGTTGCGGAAGGCCTGCGGCAGCACGACGTAGCGCATGGTCTGGGCATAGGTCAGGCCGAGTGCGTTGGCCGCGGCCGGCTGGCCGCGCGAGATCGACTGGATGCCGGCGCGCATGATCTCGGAGAAGTACGCTGCCTCGAACATGATGAAGGTGATGAGCGAGGACGCAAACGCGCCGACACTGATCGGTCGGGACGCGCCGGTGACCCATTGCCCGATATAGGGCACCAGAAAGTAGAACCAGAAGATCACCAGCACCAGCGGCAGCGAGCGCATGAAATCGACATAGACGCCGGCGATGCGGCCCAGGATCTTGAAGCCGGAGAGCCGCATCAGCGCGATGGCCGTGCCGAAGACCAGGCCGCCGAGTGCAGACAGCCCCGTCAGCATCAGCGTGAACGTCATGCCCTCGTAGAACAGATAGGGCAGCGCGCGGCGGATGACCTCGAAATCGAAATTGCTGAACATGCTATTTCCCCGTGATGTAGCCGGGGATCGCGACATAGCGCTCGAGGAAGCGCATCGCGGTCACGACGACGGCGTTAACGAGGAGATAGAGGATGGTCGCGGCAGTGAAGGCCTCGAACACCTGGAACGAGAATTCCTGCATCGAGCGGGCCTGTCCGGTCAGTTCCAAGAGGCCGATGGTGATGGCAACGGCCGTATTCTTGATGGTGTTGAGAAACTCGGACGTCAACGGCGGCAGGATAATGCGGAAGGCCATCGGCAGCAGAATGTAGCGGTAGGTTTGGACTGTCGTCAGGCCGAGCGCAGTCGCCGCCATCTTCTGCCCGCGCGGCAGCGAGCCAATGCCGGCTTGCAATTGCACCGCGACGCGTGCCGACATGAAGAAGCCGATGCCGATCGCCGCCGTCCAGAACGGCGCATTCGGCAGTTGCTTCAACCAGAGTCCGGCGGTTTTCGGCAGCAATTCCGGCAGAACGAAGAACCACAGGAAGAGCTGCACCAGCAGCGGCATGTTGCGGAAGAATTCGACATAGGCAAAGCCGAACCAGTTCGCCCCCTTCGACGGCAGCGTGCGCATTACGCCGACGAACGAGCCGGTGATCAGCGCGATGATCCAGGCGAGCGCTCCCGTCTTGAGGGTCAGCACAAGTCCCGACAGCAGCATGTCGAGATAGGTGCCGGTCCCCATCGGGTTCGGCTGGAAGAAGATTCCCCAGTTCCAGTGGTAGTTCACGTGTCCCCCGCGCGAACGCGCCAGTCAGAGATGCCCCGGCGCTTATGCAAATGTCCGGCCACTCTCCCTCCAGAATGGCGGCAATACACTGCCTCACCCCGCACGCGGGGAGAGGCAAGCAGCATCTTACTTGTAGTCGTCCGGGTTCGGCGAGTCCGTGGGCTTGGCGAACTCGTGCTTCAGCTCGGGCGAGATCGGGGTGTTGAGGTTCAGGCCCTTCGGCGGGATCTTCTGGGTGAACCATTTGTCGTAGATCTTCTCGCCTTCGCCGGAGGTGTAGAGCGCGGCGGTTGCCGCATCGACCACCTTCTTGAACGGTGCGTCGTCCTTGCGCAGCATTATGCCGTAAGGCTCGGGCTTGGAGAACGCATCCTTGGAGATGACGTAGTCGGACGGCGTCTTCGAGCCCGCGACGAGGCTGGCGAGCAGGATGTCGTCCATCACGAAGGCGACCGCGCGGTCGGTCTCGACCATCAGGAAGGCTTCGGCGTGGTCCTTGGCCGGGATGATGTTGGCACCCAGGCTCTTGGCAACGTTAGCCTCGGTGAGCTGCTTGATGTTGGTGGTGCCGGCGGTGGAGACCACCGACTTGCCCTTGAGATCGTCGATCGACTTGAGGCCGCTCGACTTCTTGAAGACGTAGCGGCTCGCGGTCAGGTAGTGCGTGTTGGTGAAGGCGACCTGCTTCTGGCGCTCGGCATTGTTGGTGGTCGAGCCGCATTCGAGATCGATCGTGCCATTCGCCATCAGCGGGATACGCGTCGCCGAGGTCACCGGGTTGAGCTTGACCTCGAGCTTATCGAGCTTGAGCTCTTTCTTCACGGCGTCGACGATCTTGTAGCAGATGTCCATGGCGAACCCGACGGGCTTCTGGTTGTCGTCGAGATAGGAGAACGGGATCGAGGAATCGCGGAAGCCGAGCGTGATGGCCCCGGTGTCCTTGATGTTCTTCAGCGTGCCGGTGAGCTCCTCGGCGCCGGCCTGGCTGACGGCAAAGGTCGCGGCGAGCGCGAGCCCGATGCTACGGAAATGTTTCACTTTTTAGTCCCCTTTCAGGATGATGCGGCCGGATGCAAGCACAAATCGGCCCGGAATAGAATGTGACTTTTGGCTGGAGCGCGGCTCAGGTTAACGGGTGCGGCAATTCTCCGAGATCCCAGAACAGGCCGGCCATCACGGTCAGTGCCTCTTCGGTCAAAGGCAGCAGGATGT
Organism: Bradyrhizobium sp. Kon10; assembly: GCF_055807395.1. NCBI lineage: Bacteria > Pseudomonadati > Pseudomonadota > Alphaproteobacteria > Hyphomicrobiales > Nitrobacteraceae > Bradyrhizobium > Bradyrhizobium sp. Kon10. Next base: position 93,174 of record NZ_JBVVOZ010000009.1, read on the forward strand.
GCTCATTGGGCGCATGCTGGGAACAGCCGGGATAGGAGTGCGGGACCCAGATCGTCGGCAGGCCCAAAATCTCGGAGAACACGTCGTTCGGCAGCGAACCGCCGAAATTCGGCAGCACCGCCGGCGCCTTGCCGGTGGTCTGTCGCACCGAATCCGCCGCCCATTTGATCCAGGGGCTGTCGAAATCGGTGCGCGAGGCGGCAAAGCTCTGCGCCGCCCGCACCTCGACCATCGGAAAGCCCTTCTGCGCGAGGTGCGCGCGAATGGCCTCAATGAGACCCTCGACCTTGGTGCCGACCACGAAACGCAGTTGCAGCACGGCGTTGGCGTGGCCGGGAATGGCATTGGCCGGCTTCTCGATATTGCCGGATGACATCGCCAGCACTTCGAGCGTGTTCCAGGCGTAAAGCCGCTCGGGTGCCGACAGGCCCTCCTCACCCCAGTTCTCCGCGAGGGCGGGCTCGTTCTCGGTCGGCACCACCTGCACGTCGGCAAGGTAGCTCTTGATCTGGTTGGTGAGGCGCGGCGGCTTCAGTGCCTCGAGCTGGAGGCGGCCGTGGCCGTCGACCAGCGTTGAGATCGCATTGACAAGGATGGTCGCGGGATTGGCGAGCACGCCGCCCCAATTGCCGGAATGGTGGCCGCCATCGCGCAGATTGACGTCGAGATGGATGCGGACGCCACCACGGCAGCCGAGGAACAGCGTCGGACGATCCGCGGACAGACGCGGTCCATCAGAGGCCATGAACATATCCGCCTTGAGCGCCTCGCGATTGAGATCGCAGACCTTGCCGAGATCGGGCGAGCCGATCTCTTCGCCCATCTCGACGATGAATTTGGCATTGAAGCCGAGCTTGCCACCGCGGGCCTCGCGCACCGCGCGGAGCGCGGCCATGTTGATGCTGTGCTGCCCCTTGTTGTCGGCGGTGCCGCGGCCATAGAGGCGAGTCCCCGCAATCGTGGTGCGCCAGGGGTCGCGGCCGTCGCGCCACTCGCCCTCCATGCCGTCGACGACATCGCCATGGCCGTAGATCAGCACGGTCGGCGCGGATGCACTCTCATGATGCTCGGCGAACAGGAATGGCGCCTTGCCGCTGGGGGATTCGACCACGCGGCTAGTAAAATCGAGCGCGGCGAACGCCGGCACCATCTCCTGTTCCAAATAGCCGCGCAGCTCGGCGCCGCGCGACGGATTCTGGCTCTCGGTCCGGTAGGCCACGCGACGGTCGAGTTCGGCGAGGAACGCGCCGGACTGGAAATCGTCACGGGCGCGGGCGATGGCGTCGGCTCTGGTCATTGCTTTGGTTTTCACAGCTTCGAGGCGGGCGAGCGTAGCGGGCTAGGCCGGTTACCGAAAGTGGCGGGAAGTTGGGTCGCTCTTGATATCTTTTTGGGATTCGTTCTTGCTCTCTTGAGATCGGCTTGCCAAGGGCAGGAGCGCTGCTGATTTGGCCTTGCCAAGGTCGCGCGATATGCAAGAACTTCGCCAAGTCGGGGCGCACGTCTATCATTCGAAGAGCGCTCAGTACAGGGCGCCGAGGGACCAGCATGGCCAAACAGATCAGGCTCAACGCATTTGCGATGAACTGCGTCGCGCACCAATCACCGGGGCTATGGACCCATCCGCGTGACCGCACCGCCGAATACAACCGCCTGCCCTACTGGATCGATCTGGCCAAGACGCTGGAGCGTGGGCGCTTCGACGGGCTGTTCCTGGCCGACGTGCTCGGTGTCTACGACGTCTATGGCAACAGCCCTGACGCAGCCTTGCGCAATGCAGCACAGACGCCGTCGAACGAGCCGCTGCTGCTGCTCTCTGCCATGGCGGCGGTGACGCAAAATCTCGGCTTTGGCGTCACCAGTAATCTCTCCTTCGAGCCGCCCTATCCGTTCGCGCGGCGGATGTCGACGCTCGACCATCTGACCGAGGGGCGGATCGGCTGGAACGTCGTCACCGGCTATCTCGACAGCGCCGCCCGCGGCGCCGGCAAGGAGAAGCAGACGGGGCATGACGACCGCTACGACATCGCCGACGAATATATGGAGGTGGTCTACAAGCTCTGGGAAGGAAGCTGGGAGGACGGCGCCGTGCTGCGCGACCGCAAGCGCGGCATCTTCACGGATCCCACAAAAGTTCATCGCGTCAATCATGAAGGTGCGAACTACCGCATCAACAACACCATTCACCTCAGCGAGCCGTCGCCGCAGCGCACGCCGGTGCTGTACCAGGCCGGCACCTCGCCGCGCGGCCGGCAATTCGCGGCGCGCCACGCCGAATGCGTGTTCATGTCAGGACCATCGGCCAAGGTGATCGCGCCGCGCGTCTCCGCGATCCGTCAGGAGGCCGCAGCACTCGGCCGCAACCCGGCCGAGATCCTGATGTTCTCGATGATGACGATCATCCTCGGGCGGACGGAGGCGGAGGCGAAAGAGAAGTACGCCGACTATCGCCGCCATATCAGCCCCGAAGGCGCACTGGCGCTGATGTCGGGTTGGACCGGCGTCGACTTCTCCGGCTACGACCTCGACCAGCAGGTGCGCCACGTCCAGAACGACGCCGGCCGCAGCGCCATGGACAACGTCACCCGCGCCGATCCCGACCGCATCTGGACCGTGCGTGACGTGATCGAGCATGTCGGCGTCGGCGGCGCCGGCCCCGTCGTGGTCGGCACGCCGGAGACGGTCGCGGACAAGATCGAGGACTGGTTCGAGAAGACCGACGTCGACGGGCTCAACGTCGCGTTTGCGATCTCGCCCGGCGATTTCGAGGACATCGCCGACATGCTGGTGCCGGAGCTGACCAAGCGCGGCCGGTACAAGCCCGAATACGCCAAGGGCACGCTGCGGGAGAAGCTGTTCGGCGCGGGTCGTGCGCGGCTGGATGCGCCGCACCCGGCGGCGGAGTATCGGGTGGGAAAGACGGGATAGTTGCCACACCACGCTGTCATGCCCCGGCTTGACCGGGGCATCCAGTACGCCGCGGCCTATCGAGGAATCATAGCCATCTCTGGAATACTGGATCGCCCGATCAAGTCGGGCGATGACAGCTCAGAACGTGGCGAGCACCGGCGCGATGGCGCCACCTCACACCTTCCCGTCCACCATCACTTCGATCAGCTTCGTGCCGGGACGGTTGAACGCCGACGACAGCGTCGCCTTCAGCTCGCGGGGATCGCTGACCTTGATCGCCTCGCAGCCCAGCGCCTTCGCGATTCCCGCGAAATCCACCGGCGGATCGACGAAATCCATGCCGACATAATTATCGTCGCCGTGAAACGCGAGCAGGCGCTGCTTGATGATGCGGTAGCCGCCATTGTTAGCGATGACGACGTTGAGCGGCAGCTTGTGATGCGCGGCGGTCCATAGCGACTGGATCGAATACATCGCGCTGCCATCGCCAGAGAAGCACACGACGGGGCGCTGCGGATTGGCGATGCTGGCGCCGACCGAGGCCGGCAAGCCCCAGCCGATGCCACCGGAGGCGAGCCCGTGATAGCCATAGCGATCGCGGTGCGGACGCAGCGCCGTGACCTGGCGGCTGGAGGTGAGGCCTTCGTCGACGAGAATGGCGTTGTCAGGCATCGCCTCGACCATTTGCAGCACCAGCCAGTCGGGATCGATCGGCGCCCGACCGGCGCTCTTGCCGATCTGCTCGACTAGCGCGGCGCGGCGCGCGCTCCAGTTCTTCGGCGCGAGCTCGGCGAGGCGCTGCTTGGCGCGGCTCGCCAGTGCCGTGCCGCCCATCTGCTTCAGCACGGGGATCAGCGCGCGCAGGGTCTCCTTCAGATCTGCCTTGAGCGCGATCTCGACGCCATAGTTCTTGGCGATCTCCCAATCGGCTAGGCCGACCTGGACGATGCCGAGGTCATCCGGCAGCGCGTCGACCTCGCTATGGACCGACATCCGCAACGGATCGCCGCCGAGTGCGATCAGGAGATCGTAGGGCGCGAGCGTATCGCGCGCGACCTTCTGCACCCGCGGCAACGTGCCGACGAAGCTCGGGCTCTCGGAGAGGAAATGCGAACCATAGGGCGTCGAGGATTGATAGGCGGCAGCGCCCAGCAGCTCGGCAAGCTCGGCGGCCTCCTCGAGCGCATCGCTTTTCACCACCTCGTCCATGGTGACGATCACCGGACGCTCGGCCTTCAGCAGACGCGCGGCAAAAGCCTTCAGCGCCTCGTCCGACGGCCTTGTCCGGGCATCGATCCGCGTGGAGCGGCCGAGATCGATGCCGGCCTCGCTGTTCAGGATGTCGCCGGGCAGCGAGATGAACACCGGCCCGGTCGGCGGTGTCATCGCGACCTTGGCGGCGCGGCGCACGATGCGCGGCAGATCCTCCAGCCGCGTCACCTCGACCGCCCATTTCACCAGCGGCTCGGCCATACGCACCAGCGGACCATAAAGCACCGGCTCCATCAGACCGTGGCCCTGCTCCTGCTGGCCCGCGGTCAAGATCATCGGCGTGCCCGTGAACTGGGCGTTGTACAGCGAGCCCATCGCGTTGCCGAGGCCGGGCGCGACATGCACGTTGCAGGCGACGAGCTTGCCGGAGGCGCGGCTATAACCGTCCGCGATCGCGACCACCAGGCTCTCCTGCATCGCCATCACATAGGTGAGGTCAGGATGCTCCTTCAGCGCATGCATGATCGGCAGCTCGGTCGTGCCGGGATTGCCGAACAAATGCGTGATGCCTTCGTCCTTGAGCAGCGCGAGAAAGGCGGAGCGGCCGATGATCTTGTTCTTCATGCTTCCTCCAGCGCCCGCGACCGTTACCGTAAGGACGCGACGCATGATGGCCGAGGTCGCGGTATGCGCGCAAGGAAGTGTGTTCATGGCTGCCTTGCGCGCGCAACGAGAAGCTGGAAGGATAAGCTGAAACCGGAGGGACAGTCATGGCCTATGACGAAGGCACCGCCGCACGGGTTCGCAAGTTGCTGGCGGGACGACGCCAGGTCGCGGAAAAGAAGATGATGGGCGGGCTTTGTTTCATGGTGGACAACGTCATGTGCTGCACCATCAGCGGCCGCGGCGGCATGCTGTTTCGCGTCGGCCCACAGGCGCATGCGCGAATGCTGAAGGAGCCACATGCGAGTCCGATGGAAATGCGCGGGCGCATCATGACCGGCTTCGTGCGGGTCTCTGACGAAGGCACGCGAACCGATGCCGGGCTCAAGATCTGGGTGAAGCGCGCGCTCGATTTCGTGGCGACGATCCCTGCCAAGCCGCCGGTGAAGAAGGCTGCGCCGCGAAGGGCGGCGTCGGCCTACGCGAAGGCTAAAGCGCCTCCTCGCGGCCAAGCTCGAATGGGTCCTCGCCGGTAGAGCGTTTCTTCCTTTTCGAGCACTGCCAGACCACGCCGGGAAAGCCCTTCAGCGGCACCAGCGGCTCGCCGGTATAGGCCCATTCCTGGAGCTCTTCGATCGCGATGTGATAGAGCGGCTGGCGACCGGTGCGCTCGTTGAACAGCGCGCGGGGGATGTTGACCATGTGCGGCCCGCGCGGGCGTTCGTATGCAATCGGGGTGCCGCAATGAGAGCAGAAGCTGCGCGCGGTCTTGGTCGCCTTGTCCTCGTAGCGGGTCAGCGCGGCTTTCCCCGAAATGATGCGAAAGCGCTTTTTCCAGCTGCCGACATAGGTCGCGTAGGCCGCGCCATGGGCGCGCCGGCTGGCGGCGGAATGATCATGCCAGGCCCAGCGCGCGGGAACGTCGATCTCGAACGTGACCTTGCCGCAGAGGCATTGGCCCGTGGCGATCCCTGCGGCGACTGCGGCTTTGGCCATGATGTTTCCTCATCGTCATTGCGAGCGCAGCGAAGCAATCCAGAGTCGTCTCGCCGAGGCAGTCTGGATTGCTTCGCTGCGCTCGCAATGACGGAGTGTGTGGTGCGATTGCGCAACAAAATCAAGCTCGTCATTCCGGGGTGCGACGAAGTCGCGAGGCGGGAATGACGGTGGAGAAAGCTTACGCCGGCGTCAGCTCGTCATAGGCCGGATAGTCCGTATATCCCTTGTCCTCGCCGCCGTAAAACGTCGCGCGGTTGTACGGCGTGATCGGGTAGTCGTGCTCCAGACGGCGCGGCAAATCCGGATTGGAGATGAAGATGCGGCCGAAGGCGATGATGTCGGCGTGCCCCTCGCCGATCGCCGCATTGGCGGTCTGGCCGGTGAAGCCGCCGGCGGTCATCAGCACGCCGCTGTAGAGCGGGCGGAACAACAGCATCGCGGAGGGCACATTCTGCCAGTTGACCTCGGCTCGGCCGGAGCCGCTGGAACGCGGCTCGATGAAATGCAAATAGGCCAGACCGAGTTCGTCGAGCGCCTTCACCACGTGGGTGTAGAGCGGCATCGGATCGGCCTCGCCGGAAGCATTGGCGATGCCGTGAGGCGACAGCCGCACGCCGACGCGACCCGGGCCCCAGACGTCGATTGCGGCTTGCGTCACCTCCAGCAGGAGCCGCGCGCGGTTCTCGATTCCGCCGCCATATTGATCGGTCCGCCGGTTGCTGCGCGATTGCAAGAACTGCTCGAGCAGATAGCCGTTGGCACCGTGGATCTCGACACCGTCGAAGCCGGCGGCGAGCGCGTTCTTCGCGCCCTGCCGGAAGGCCTCGACGATGTCCTTGACCTCGTCCGTCTCCAGCGCGCGCGGCGTCTCGTAGTCGGCGATCTTGCCGTCGGCGGTCATCGCCTTCATGCCTTCGGCCTTGATCGCAATTGCCGAAGCCGACACCGGCAGCGCGCCACCATGGAAGGATGAATGCGAGACGCGGCCGACATGCCAGAGCTGGAGGAAGATGATGCCGTCCTTGGCATGGACGGCATCGACCACCTCGCGCCAGCCGGATATTTGCGCCTCCGAATAGATGCCGGGCGTCGCCGGATTGCCGCGGCCGTGCGAGAGCACCGGCGAGGCTTCGGCGATGATCAAACCGCCCGGCGTCGCACGCTGGCCGTAATAGTCGGCGTTGAGCGGACGCGGCGCAAAGCTGTCGCGCTCGGCCCGCATGCGCGTTAGCGGCGCCATCGCCACGCGATGCGCAAGCTTGTACGGACCGACCTGCAACGGTTGAAACAACGCCTCGAACTTCATATGGGCCCCGGACGCTTTGAAAGGATGCGGATCATATAGCGAGGGGCGGCCACCGGAAAAGGCGCCGCCCCCACCAAAAGCAGATATTCCCTCGCGCGGAACGCGAGAGAGGACAGGCTTTACGCTGTCTTGATCCAGACGGCCTTCACGTTGAGATATTCCTCGACATGCTGCTTGCCGGATTCGCGGCCGTAGCCGCTCATCTTGTAGCCGCCGAAGGGCATCGCCGGGTCCATCGCCTGGTAGCAGTTGACCCACACCGATCCGGCGCGCAAGCGTTTCGCGACCGCATGCGCCTTGCTGACGTCGCGCGTCCACAGGCCCGAGCCGAGGCCGAACGTCGTGGCGTTGGCGCGCTTGATCAGTTCGTCCATGTCCTTGAACGCGATCGCGGAGATGACGGGACCGAAGATCTCTTCCTGCGCGATCCGCATATTGTCCTGGACGCCCGCGAACACCGTCGGAGAGACGAAGAAGCCCTTGGACAGCGCGCCTTCGGTGACGCGGCCGCCACCGGCAAGCGCCTTGGCGCCTTCCTTCTGGCCGATATCGAGATAACTGGTGACGCGTTCGAGCTGCTGCTCGGAGACGAGCGGTCCGATCTGGGTATTGGGATCGAGGCCGTTGCCGACTTGCAGCTTCTTGCCGAATTCGGCGACGCGGCCGACGAACTCCTCGTAGATCGACTCCTCGACGAACAGGCGCGTGCCGGCGCTGCAGATCTGGCCGGAATTGGCGAACACCGCCATCGCCGCACCGGGCACGGCCGCATCGAGATCGGCATCCGCGAACACGATGTCCGGCGACTTGCCGCCGAGCTCGAGCGAAACACGCTTAAGGTTACCGGCCGAGGCGCGGATGATCGACTGGCCCGTAACATGCGAGCCGGTGAAGGCGACCTTGTCGACATCGTGATGCGAGGCGAGCGCCGCACCGGCGGTCTCGCCATAGCCCGGCACGACATTGATGACGCCGGGCGGCACGCCCGCTTCCATTGCGAGCTCGGCGATGCGCAGCGATGTCAGCGGCGCTTCCTCGGCGGGCTTCAGCACGACAGTGCAGCCGGTCGCGATCGCAGGGCCGATCTTCCAGATCGTCGCGGTCAGCGGGCCGTTCCACGGAATGATGGCGCCGACGACGCCGACCGGCTCCTTCAGCGTGTAGGAGAATATTTCGCCGGGCAGCGAGTTCTCGACGGTCTCGCCATGAATGGCAGTGGTCTGGCCGGCATAATAGCGCAGCATGCCCACGGCGCGCAGGCGATAGGCGCGGGTGCGGCTGAGCGGTGCGCCCATGTCGAGGGTGTCGAGCTGCGACAATTCGTCAAAATTCTTCTCGACGAGGTCGGCGAGCTTCAGAAGCAGGTTCTGCCGCTCGAACGGTTTGACCTTGCTCCAGGGCCCTTCGAACGCACGACGGGCGGCTGCGACCGCGCGGTCGATGTCTTCCTTGTCACCCTCGGCAACGGTTGCGAGCAGCTCGCCGGTGGCGGGGTTGTGGGTCTCGAAGCGCTTGCCTGAGGCAGCATCGACCCACTTGCCGTCGATCAACATCTGCTTGTAGGACCCGTTGGCGAACGGATGGCGCGTGATCGGAATAGCTTGCGACACAGCCATGGCTGCACTCCCTAGGTAGGATGATTGATTGGTTCGATCTGCGCTGGATCGTTGAGCTCCGTAGAATACAGCGACCGTGAAACTGGGTAAAGTCGGCGCGGAACGAAGACCTCGCATGCCGATTTGTGCAGGGTCGCGCGAGCGCCGTGCTATAGCGCGATCGAACGCCCCTCCCGGAGAATTGCCATGCCACATCCCGTCATCGCCAAGGATAATGTCGCCGTGATCACGGGTGGTGCGTCGGGCATCGGATTTGCCGCCGCCATGGCCTTTGCACGCGCCGGGATGAAGGTGTGCATCGCCGATGTCGATCATGCGAGGCTGCAAGAGGCAGCAACAAGATTGTCGTCGGCTTCGGGTGCCGCGAATGTGATGACATCCGTTGTCGATGTCAGCCGGGCCGAGACCGTCGCGGAACTCGAACGCGCGGTCGGCGCGCGTTTCGGCGGCACCGACATTCTCATGAACAACGCCGGCATCCAGCCGGGCAGCACGGTGTTCGGCGAGCCCGACAATTGGCAGCGCGTCATCGACGTCAACATGTGGGGCGTCATCAACGGCTCGCGCATCTTCGCGCCCGGCATGATCGCGCGCGGCAAGGCCGGCCTGATCATCAACACCGGCTCGAAGCAGGGCATCACAACACCGCCCGGCGACCCCGCCTACAACGTGTCGAAGGCCGGCGTGAAGGCGTTCACGGACGCGCTCCAGCACGAGCTGCGCAATACCAAGAATTGCCACATCACTGCGCATCTGCTGATCCCCGGCTTCGTCTTCACCGGGCTCACCGCCAAGGGCCGCACCGAGAAGCCGGCCGCAGCCTGGACGGCGGAACAGACCGTCGAGTTCATGATCGCGCGGCTCGACGCCGGCGATTTCTACATCCTGTGCCCGGACAACGACGTGCCGCGCGCGCTCGACGAGAAGCGTATGCTATGGGCCGCCGGCGACATCGTCGAGAATCGCCCGCCGCTGTCGCGCTGGCATCCGGACTATGCGGATGCATTCGCGAAATTCGTGAAGGGGAGTTAGGCGCTTTTCCTTCTCCCCCTGTGGGAGAAGGTGGCGCGAAGCGCCGGATGAGGGGTTGTATCCGCGAATACGACTGAGAGGGTGACTCGCGGATAGAGACCCCTCACCCGCCTTCGCTGCGCGAAGCCACCCTCTCCCACAAGGGGAGAGGGTGCAGTCGCGAAAGCCTACAGCGTCTCTTGCTGATGCCCGCAATTCTTACAGGCGAACTTGACTCTGGATTGGCCCTTTTCCGCCTGCACCCGGTTCGGGGCGCCGCACTTGCCGCAGACCGCCTCGATGCGGGTCGTGCCCTGCTTGACGACGATGGACTTCTTTTCCATCGATTCGCGGATCAGGCGCTCGGCCTCCTCTCGCAGCGATTGTTTCGACAAAGCTCGTCTCCGCCTCTGAAAGCGCGAGAGCCATATCGCACCTGCGTCGAAATCACAATCGGCAAAGCCTGCTCAGACCTCGACAATCACATAGCTGTCTTCGACATGCACCGGAAAGGTCTCGGCGACATACGGCCCCTTTTGCAGTTCCTCTCCGCGCTCGACCGCGACGGGATATGAGCGGATCTTGACCCGCTTCGGGTCGAACCAGGATTGGCCGTTGCGCATGTCGAATTCCCAGCCGTGCCAGGCACAGCGCAGCATCTCGCCGACGCGCGAGCGCTGGTAGACGCCGGGCTCGGGCGAGGTCAGCCGCGCGACGCAGGCCGCCTTTTCGAGCGGCGCGCCTTCGTGCGGGCAGCGGTTCAACAGCGCGAAGAACTCGCCATTGACATGGAACACGACGATGTCGCGGCCCGCGATGTCGACGACCTTGTTGCCGCCAGGCGGGATCTCGGTGGTGCGGGCGACGATGTGACGGGCCATGCTGGTGTCAGAACTTGTAGACCGCGCGGGCATTGGTCGAGAAGATTTTCTTGCGCTCGGCGTCGGTCAGCGGCGTCTTGAAGGCGAAGCGCGGATCGTCGAAATCCCAGTGCGGATAGTCCGACGAGAACAGCAGCCGGTCGATTCCGACCCATTCGATCAACGAGCGCAGATGCCGCGCCTCGTCTGGCTCGTCGATCGGCTGGGTCGTGAACCAGAAATGCTCGCGCACATATTCCGACGGCTTTCGCTTGAGGTGCGGCACCTCGCTGCGGAAACGCTCGAAATGCTGGTCCATCCGCCACACCGCCGACGGGATCCAGCCAAACCCGCCCTCGATGAAGACGATCTTCAATTTTGGGAAGCGCTCCAGCACACCCTCGATGACGAGACTCGCAAGCTGCGCCGCGATGGTGTGGGCGTTGGACTGGTGTTCCTCGACATAATAGGACGGCCAGCCGCCGCCGGTCGGCGCATGACCGCCGTAGCCGCCGACGTGGATGCCGAGCGGCAGGTCCAGCGTCTGCGCGCGCTCGTAGATCGGCCAGTAACGGCGGCGGCCGAGTGGCTCGTTGGCCCGCGGCGAGACGTTGATCTGGATGTACTCGCCGACTTTGGCGCAGCGCTCGATCTCGGCAATCGCCAGATCCGTGCCGTCCTGGCCGACCAGGATCGAGGCCTTCAGGCGTGGATCCCTGTGGGTCCAGAACGCCAGCTGCCAATCGTTGATGGCGCGCTGGATCGCGGCGCCAAATTCGAGGTTCTGCTGCGAGAAGATGAAGAGATCGAGCACCTGCAAGATCCCGAACTCGACGTCAAGCGGATCGAGATGCTGCTTCTGCATGAAGGCGAGGTCCGAGCCCGGCGGCCCGCCGGTCGGCGGCCAGGCATCGCGCCGCGCGATCAGCGGAGATGATCGCGGATAGGGCGTCGTGAAGAGATAGGGCGTGCGCAGATGGCTGCCATATTCCTTCAGATGCCGCTGCCAGCGCTTTGGCAGGAACTCGTTGAGGTCATCGATGGAATGCAGGCTCGGATGCACGTCGCAATCGACGATGCGCAGCCGCGTCGCGGCCGGCTTCTCGTCTTCGCGCAGCGGACGGTCGATCACCTCACTCATGAGAACCTCCAAAATCTAGTTGAGCGACAATCGCGGAAAGGTCTCCAGCGGATTGTCGACGCACATCTTCGAGATGATGCTCTTTGGCAAGTTCGGCGGGATCGGATCGTCGCCGTCGAACTGCCAGTGCGGATAGTCGGACGCGAACAGGAACATCTTGTCGGAACCGATCTGGTCGATGATCTCCTCGACGCTCCGCGCGTCGCCCGGCGCATCGAACGGCTGCATGGTGACGCGGAAATTGTCGCGGATGATCGCAGCCGGCTCGCGCTCGACCCAGGGCACCTCGACGCGCACGCCGCGCCAGGTTTTGTTGGCGCGCCACATGAAGGCCGGCAGCCAGCTCACGCCGGATTCCATCAGCACGACCTTGAGCTCCGGATATTTTCCGAACACGCCTTCGTAGATCAGGCTCAGGATCTGCGCCTGAAACGCCTGCGCCTCGACGAAGTAATATTCATAGCGATGCGAGGGCCAGCCAGCCGAACTCGGCGCCTGCCGATATTGCGTGCCGGCGTGGATCGCGAGCGGCAGCTGGTACTTTTCCGCGAGCTGATAGACCGGCCAGAAGTGCCGCCGCCCCAGCAGCGTCTCGCCCTGCACCAGCATCAGGATGGAGACGAAGCGATTGTCGCCGGCGCGGCGCTCGATCTCCTCGATCGCGAGATCCGGCGCCTGCATCGGCACCACGATGGAAGCGCGCAGGCGCGGGTCGCGCGAAAGCCACTCGGCAGCGATCCAGTCGTTGATGGCTTTGCAGAAATCAGCCGCCATGTAGGAATCGAACACCGCCTGCGCGCCATAGAGCACGTTGAGGATCGCGTGGCTGGCGCCGAGCTGCTCGAACGCGCCCTTCTGCACCATCGCGAGGTCGGAGCCCGGCTTAGTGCCGTCGGGCGGCCGCCAGTCGGCGCGGGCCGAAAACGGCATGCTCGGCGGATAGCTTGTGAGATCGAGCCCGTCGATCGCGCGGCTCACCACCTGTTCTTTCCAGTGATCGCTGAGATAGGGCAACAGCGTCGTGCGCGTGCCACCAACCGCCGGGTGGATATCGCAGTCGATCCGCGTCACCGCCATGGATGCTTCCTCGCGCAGCCCTTATTGGCGGGCATTCTGTGCGCCGCCCGCGCAGAGTGCTCCGGCCGGTGTGGCGGCGCAAGGGCGCAGGCCTGCGTGATCCGTCATGGCTCGGTTGCATTTCGCAGCTGCAACAAAGCGGCGTTCAAGAAATGCGAGCGCTCAAGGACGGCCCAGCTTCTGACTAATATTTCGCCTGTCGTATCGCGCCCGGCGCGCTTAGCTTTCGCAGCGTTTCCGTCCTCGCGCACTCTCCCCCGGAGTTCCCATGCCCCTCCTCATCCGCGGCGGCACCGTCGTCAATCATGATCACTCCCGCCGCGCGGACGTGCTGATCGAGGGCGACACCATCGTCGCGGTCGGCGCGTCGATCGATGCGCCCACGGGTGCCGCGATCATCGACGCCGGCGGCGCGTACGTCATCCCCGGCGGCATCGATCCGCACACCCATCTCGAGATGCCGTTCATGGGCACCGTCACCGCCGACGATTTCGAATCCGGAACGAAGGCGGCGCTGGCCGGCGGCACCACGATGGTGGTGGATTTCTGCCTGCCCGATCCCGGCCAGTCGATGCTCGCGGCCTATCAGGAGTGGCGGCACAAATCCGAGAAGGCGGCGTCCGACTACGGCTTCCACATGGCGGTGACGTCGTGGTCGAAGCAGATCTATGACGACATGGAGACCGTGGTCAAAACCTACGGCATCAACACCTTCAAGCATTTCATGGCCTACAAGGGCGCGCTGATGGTGAATGATGACGAGCTCTACAATTCGTTCGCGCGCTGCGCCCACCTCGGCGCCATGCCCGTGGTGCATGCCGAGAATGGCGACGTTGTCGCGCTGATGCAGGAGGCGCTGATCGCGCGCGGCGTCACCGGTCCCGAGGGCCATGCATATTCACGGCCGCCAGAGGTCGAGGGCGAGGCCACCAATCGCGCCATCATGATCGCCGACATGACGGGCACGCCGGTCTACATCGTGCACACGAGCTGCCGTGAAGCGCATGAGGCGATCGCGCGGGCGCGCGCGGCGGGAAAACGTGTCTACGGCGAACCGCTGATCCAGCACCTGCTGCTCGACGCGGGCGAATATCAGAACAAGAGCTGGGATCATTCCGCACAGCGCGTGATGTCGCCGCCGTTCCGCGACAGATCGCATCAGGACAGTCTCTGGGCGGGCCTGCAATCCGGCTCGCTCCAGGTGGTCGCGACCGATCACTGCGCCTTCACCACCGAGCAGAAGCGGTTCGGGCTCGACGACTTCAGAAAGATTCCGAACGGCACCGGCGGTCTGGAAGATCGCCTGGCGCTGCTGTGGACCGCGGGTGTGGCCACCGGGCGGCTGACGAAAGAGGAGTTCGTCGCGGTGACCTCGGCCAACATCGCCCGCATCCTCAACATCTATCCGCGCAAGGGTGCCGTCGCCGTCGGCTCGGATGCCGATGTCGTGGTGTGGGATCCAAAGGCAACGAAGACCATCAGCGCCAAGCGGCAGATGAGCCGGATCGATTACAACGTGTTCGAGGGCTTTTCCTGCACCGGTGGACCAGCCGCGACGCTGTCGCGCGGCCGCGTCGTCTGGAGGGATGGCGATCTGCGCGCCGAAGCCGGTGACGGCCACTATGTCGAGCGGCCCGCCTTCTCGCCGGTGCATGTCGCCAACTCGACCTGGAAAGAGCTGATCGCCCCGCGGGCCGTTAGCCGTGGCGCGGTCACCCCCTAGGAACGCAATGCTCGCGGGATGCGACGCCGTGAAGCGCGGCCGATGGCATGCGCCTTGCCTCTTTATGTCGCAAATCCGTTTCCCGAAGAGGCACCAATGACCGCATCACGTTTCGACATGAGCCGCCGTAACCTCGTCCTCGGCGGTCTCGGTGCCGCTGGAATGACGGCGATCGCGCCGCGCTTCGCCTGGGCGCAAGGGCGCGCGGAAACGCTGCTGGTGGTGCAGGAGCTCGGGCCGAACTCGCTCGACATGCAGGGCGTCGGCTCCAACCAGACCGTGAACGGCCTCTCCTGGAACTGCTACGATCGCCTGCTGACTTATGCGTCCAAGACGCTCGCAGACGGCACGACATCATATGACCGCGAGAAGCTCGCGCCTGAACTCGCCGAGAGCTGGGAAGTTGCCGCCGATGGCATGTCCTGCACCTTCAAGCTGCGGCAGAACGCGAAATTCCACGACGGCACGCCGGTCACGGCCAAGGACGTCAAATGGTCGTTCGACCGCGCCGTGAAGGTCGGTGGCTTTCCGACCTTCCAGATGTCGGCGGGATCGCTGGAGAATCCCGAGCAGTTCGTGGTCGTCGACGATTACACCTTCCGCATCGACTATCTGCGCCGGGACAAAATGCTGCTGTTCAACGTGGCCGTCGTCGTTCCCTTCATCATCAACTCCGAACTCGCGAAGAAGAACGCGACGGCCGACGATCCCTGGGCGCTGGCGTGGCTCAGGACCAACGAGGCCGGCGGCGGCGCCTACAAGATGGAAAGCTGGAAGCCGGGCAGCGAAACCGTGCTGTCGCGGTTCGACGACTGGACCAGCGGACCGCTGCCGAAGATCAGGCGCGTGATCGCACGCGACGTTCCTTCCGCCGGCACGCGCCGGGCGATGCTGGAGCGGGGCGATGCCGACCTCTCCAGCGGTTTTGCACCGCGCGATTTCGACCAGATCATCAAGGAGGGCAAGGTCAAGGTTTCCGGCGTCCCCATCCCCAACGCACTCTGGTCCGTGGCGCTAAATACCGCCAAACCGCCATTCGACAATGTCAAGCTTCGGCAAGCGATCGCCTGGGCGATGCCCTATGAGCAGATTCAGAGCAGCGCCTTCTTCGGGCGCGCCGTTCCGATGCATGGCGGCGCGGTGGATGTCTCAAAACCGGTGTGGCCGCAACCGTCTCCCTATGTCACCGATCTCGACAAGGCCAAGGCTTTGATGAAGGAGGCAGGATTCGAGTCCGGACTGGAGACGACGCTATCGCTCGACGCAGGGACTGCGACGGTCGGCGAGCCGACCGCCATCTTGATCCAGGAGAGTCTTGCCAAGATTGGGATCAAGGCGTCGATCGAGAAAATTCCCGGCGCGAACTGGCGCACGACGCTGAACAAGAAGGAGCTGCCGCTGGCGCTCAACCGCTTCAGCGGCTGGCTCGATTATCCCGAGTACTATTTCTACTGGAATTTCCACGGCAACAATTCGATTTTCAACATCTCCTCGTACCAGAACAAGGAAATGGACGCGCTGATCGACAAGGCGCGGTTCACCACGGATACGGCTGAGTACGAGAAGGCCGTGAAAGACTTCATCGCGCTCTGCATGCGCGACGTTCCCGTCATCCCGCTCAACCAGCCGATCCACGACGTGGCCATGCAGAAGGGCGTGTCCGGCTACGAGTTCTGGTTTCACCGCGAGCCGGACTACCGTCAGTTCGCGAAGGGCTAATTCTTGTCGACCACGCGGACGGCGCTTGAAGTCGCGCGCGGCTGGTCGATGGGACAGCCCCCTTTCCAGCCGCGCCGCGCTTGCATGCAGCATTGCCGGATCGAGCCGCGACCAGGGACTATCACCTAGATCGCAAACACCCAGGCGGCGACGATGGTACCGATGGTGACCAGGCCGGCGATGGTCCAGCCTGCGGCATATTCCAGTTCAGGGTGACCATTCGCCCGCATGATCTCGGCCGGATCGGCGGTATGCTTCCACTGCTCTGCCATGACAGCCTCGCACGTTTCTTCCCGCGTCTTATGTAAGTCGCGTCACCGGCCATTAGGTTCCATCACGGAAATGCGACGAACCGCGACGGCGGCCGGACGAGGAAGAGAGCAACTGGAATGACGCAGCTTGGTTTGTTTGCCGACCCGCGCGGCGGGCCCGCGGGGCTTCGCTACACTGACGATTTCATCGAGCCCGCCGTCGAGCAGGCCTTGATCGGCCGCATCGCAGCATTGCCGCTCCAGCGCTTCCAGTTCGGCGCCTTCGAGGGCAACCGCCGGGTGGCGTCCTTCGGCCATCGTTATGACTATTCGCTGCAAAGGCTGACCGAGGCCGAGCCGATTCCGGACTGGCTGCTGTCCGTGGCGCGGCAGGTCGAGGCATGGGCCGGGCTCGCGAGTGGCAGCGTGCGGCAGGTGCTCTGCACCGAATATGAGGCCGGCGTCGGCATCGGCTGGCACCGCGACAAGCCGCAGTTCGACAAGATCCTCGGCCTCTCGCTCGGCTCGGCCTGCAAATTCCGCTTCCGCCGTCGCAACGGCGATAGATGGGAGCGCCACACGCTCGAGGCCGCACCGCGCTCGCTTTACATGATGGACGGCGAGGCGCGGTCGCGATGGGAGCACAGCATCCCACCGGTCGAGTCGCGCCGCTATTCCATCACGTTTCGGACCATGAAGCCGGCCTAACAGCTCGGCCTGAACAAAAACCGCGAAAACAACCCCATGCACAGTAGAACCGGCTTGCCGCATCAGGCGCGGCCGCGCCGCGTAACCGTTTGGCGCCTCTGAGCAAAGCAGCCGCGCGGCGCAAAGGCGTGGGCCTGGGGAACTTGCCTTCCAATTGGCGTTTGCGTGCTAGAGTGGTTCCACGCGTCCCGCCGCGGAGCGAAGCCGAGACAGGGAGGCAAGGATGAAACCCAGCCGATTGATTCTCACCTGCGCGCTGGTCGTCGCCGGCGCCTCCCATGTCGCGGCCGCCTCCGGCGCTACGCCCAGCAAGATCTCGGGCTCCACCGCGCTGGCGCTCGCGGGCGTGATCGCGCCGCTGTCGCCGCAGCTGTCCGGCGCCGAGAGGAAGGCCATGGCGATGCTGTTCGCCGCCAACAGCGACATCCCTTACAAGAAGCCGATCGTGGTGACCGCTGATAGAATCGTCTGCCGCACCGGCAATGTCGACATCACCGTGCGCAGTTGCGAGGTGACGTTCGGCAAAAAGATCAGAAACGTGAACGGCGCGACGGCGAACGAGATCTTCGCCACCGAGGCGCTGGCCGGCGTTCCGTCCGACGGCGCGGCGGGATCGAATTTCGAGAGTCTGAGCCGGCTGAGCTGCACCATCGACCCCAATGCGATCAGGCAAAAGGACGGCAGCGGGGCGGATTGCACATTCGAGCCGGGAAATTGAACCCAGCCTGGAGAAGCCAAAGGTGCCGCGAAATCGCCGCAAGACGAACTGACTAATAAGGCGAATGGAAAAGACAGGCCAAAAGCGAGCCCCCATCAGGCCCGCAAGGCCGGCACCAACATGAAGAATTATCTCGCATTTTTCCTTGTTCTGACTCTCACTGCGGCGTCCGCGCATGGTCCGTTGCCGGCGCCGCTGACTGTCCCCTCTGATCTCGTCCGGGTGGGCCTCACGGACTCCGATACGATCGCCGGCGGCACAGCGCGGCTGTGCGATCAGGTCACCTTCTCGCGCGGGCTGCGCTACGGCGAGAGCGAGGCCAATGTGCTCGATGTCGCCGCCAGCACCACCAAGGCGGATACGCCACGGCCGGTGCTGCTGTTCGTGGCGGGCGACACCTTCACCGGGGACCGGTCCGCGCCGGAGCTCTCCCGCGACATCCAGGACGCCGCGATGTGCTTTGCCGCGCGCAACGACATGATCGGGGTGCGCGTGAACTACCGCCTGGCGCCGGCGGCGACCTGGCCCAAGGGTGCGACCGATGTCGCGGCGGCGCTGTCCTGGGTTCACGCGAATATCGACCTGTTCAACGGCGATGCCCGCGAGATCGTGGCGGTCGGCTATGGCGCCGGTGCCTTCCATGTCGCAAGCCTGTTGGCGCATCCCGAGCTCCAGACCGACCGCGCCGACGTCGCGGCCGTCGTGCTGGTGTCGGGCATCTATCGCGCCGGCAAGGACGCCAGCGACAGCGAAAAGGCCTATCTCGGCACTGACGCCAGCCAGTATGACAAGCGCTCGGTGTTTCCCGGCATCCTCAACGTCGAGGAGCCGATCCTGCTGGCCTGGGCCGCGGGCGATCCTGCAAACCTCGTGGTACAGGGCGAGATCCTGAAGAAGACGCTCTGCGGCGCCGGCCACTGCCCGCGCAGCACGATCCTGCGCAGCCACGACGGCATCGCCAGCGCATTTGGGCTGGACGGCTCCGGCGACAGCCTCGCCGAGCCGACCCTGTTGCTGGTGCATCAGCTCGAGGCGCGCGGGCTGCCGTAGACATCAGCAATTTCGGGAGCAATGTAGCGGGCGAAGGCGCGCGCAAGGCCACGCATTCCTTCCAGTTCATATATGTGACGCGCCACCCTCTTGCTTCAAGACCCCGCCTCCCCAGTAGAAGTCACGCCTCCTACCGAATCGGAGGTGGCAAATGACGGAACATGACGTGATCATCGTCGGCGGCGGTCCAACTGGATTGATGCTGGCCGGGGAGCTGGCCGTGGCCGGCGTGAACGCCGCGATCGTCGAGCGGCGTCCGAACCAGGACGTGGAGGGCTCGCGTGCGAGCGGTCTGCATCCACGGGCGATCGAGCTTCTCGATCAGCGGGGCATAGCGGATAAGTTCCTGCAGCAAGGGACCAAACACTACGCGGTCGCGCTCGCCGGCATTGTCCTCGACGCGCGCGACCGGCCGAGCCGCCACAACTACACGCTCGGGCTCTGGCAGGAAAAAATCGAGCGCGGTCTCGCCGACTGGGTCTCTGAACTCGCCGTGACGCTCTATCGAGGCTGCGAGATGGCCACTTTTGTCGAAGCAACCGAGCGGGTCGACGTTCACCTGACGGACGGGCGCAGGCTCGGTTCACGCTATCTCGTCGGCTGCGACGGCGGCCGCAGCCTCGTGCGCAAGACCGCGGGAATCGGGTTTCCCGGATCGGAGCCACAGGCGAGCTACCTCATCTTCGAAGCCGACATGAGTGACGAGCCGCCGCTTGGCATCCGCTACGGGGACCGGGGCCTGTATGCGCTGGGGCGGCTCGACGGCGGCGCGCGCGTGCGCGGCATCGTGACGGAGGAGCGGCTCGAGCGGGGCGCCAGCCCCACGGACGCAGATCTCAGGGCAGCGCTGCAAGCGGCCTACGGATCGGATCTGGGTGTCCATGAGATCACGTGGATGTCGCGGTTCACGGACGCCGCGCGGCAGGCGGAAGCGTACCGGAAGAACCGCATCCTGCTCGCGGGGGATGCCGCGCACGTCCACTCTCCCGTGGGAGGACAGGGGCTGAACGTCGGACTGCAGGACGCCGTGAATCTCGGGTGGAAGCTCGCCCAGGTGGTGAAGGGGATCTCAACCGACGCCCTGCTCGACACCTACCACGCGGAGCGGCATCCGGTTGGGGCCGCGCTGCTCGAGCTGACCCTGGCGCTCACCGCTCTCAATCGCGGCGACGAGCACACCACGGCGCTGCGCGGGTTCGTCGCCAATATGATGAAGATGGATCGGCCGAGGAGATGGTATTCCGCCAAGGTGTCCGGCCTGGACATCCGCTACGGCGAGGAAGGATGCCACCCTCTGCTCGGCAGCCGCATGCCCGATCTGGACCTTGTCACCGCCGATGGCCCGACGCGCGTATTCGAGCTGATGCGAGAGGCGCGGCCGCTCCTGCTCAATCTCGGCACGCCCAGCTGCGCCGTTCCCGCGCGCTGGGTCGAACGCGTCAGGCAGGTCAGCGCGACGATCACGGGAATCTGCGAGATGCCGGTGATCGGTGTCGTTCCGACCCCCGCCGCCGTTCTCGTCCGGCCCGACGGGCATGTCGCCTGGGTCAGCACAGGCAAATGCGAGGGTCTCGTGGATGCCCTCACGACCTGGTTCGGAGATTAGGCCGCAACAGCCGCGTTGGCCGGCCTGAGCGCACGCCTCTCCTTCGAGACGACCGCTCCGCGGTCTCCTCAGGATGAGGCTAAGCGGCATCGGCGCCCGTTGAAACTTCTGCCGTACACTCGGTCCTCATCCTGAGGGCCCGCCAAAGGCGGGCGTCTCGAAGGATGGCCACAAGCCCGCACTCAAATACGATCGCCCCCCCCCGCCTGTTGGAAGGGCTAGTGGGGGGTGCCACACGGGCACTCTTTCAAGCAGCGCGTCAGCACGCCTGCCGCTTCCATCGCGGCTGCCCGGCCACACGATCGCCCAACGCTTGACGTAGATCAACTCGCCTCGGTGCGGATTGAGCCGACCTCGTTGGGGGCCAACGACAAGGTGTCGAGCATGCGCGTCATCGGCAGGATGCTGTTGGTTGTGGCGGTCGCCTTCGCGTCGCTGGGAGCGATGTCCGAGCAACGCGCGGATCAACCCGCGGGCGAACCGGAAATCCGCATCGGCAATCTCATGCCGTATTCCGGACCGTTGTCCGAATTCAGCGCGATCGGCAAGGCGGAGGCCGCCTATTTCGACATGATCAACGATCGCGGCGGCATCAACGGCCGCAAGATCCGCTTCATCACGCGCGACGACAATTCCGATCCGGCGACCGCGCTGGAGCTCACGCGCAGTCTGGTCGAAAAGGACGATGTCCTCTTCATGTTCGGCTCGTTCGGCACGCCCGGCAACCTCGCCACGCGCCGGTATCTGAACGAGAAGAAAGTGCCGCAGCTTTTCGTCGCCTCCGGCGACGAGGCGCTGAGCCAGGCCAAGGCGTTTCCCTGGACCATGGGCTGGCAGCCGGCATTCCGGTCGGAAGGGCGCATCTACGCCAACTACATCCAGGCCTATTATCCGCATCGCAAGATCGTGGTGCTCTGGCAGAACGACCAGTTCGGACGCGCGCTGCTCAAGGGCTTGGAGGAAGGTCTTGGCGATTTGAACCGTCTCGTCCTCGTCGACATCGCCTTCGACATTGCCGACGAGCATCTCGAAGGCCACGTCTCGGTCCTCAAGCGCGCAGGCGCCGATATCTTCGTCTTTCTCGGCGTGCCGTCGACCGCGTCCAGGGTAATCCAGCTGGCCGCCTCGCTCAACTGGCACCCGGTCATGATCGTGAACGATGCGTCCGCCTCGATCGCCAATGCGATGGCGCCTGCCGGCCTGCAGAATTCGGCCGGAGTGATCTCGACCGCTTTTCTCAAGGATCCGAGTGATCCCGCATGGAAAGACGATCCTGCCATGAAGGACTGGTTCGCCTTCATGGACAAATATCATCACGTCGAAAGCATCAACAACAGCGCCGCGCTCTACGGCTACGCCGCGGCCGAGACGCTGACCCAGGTGCTGAAGCAATGCGGCGACGATCTGTCCCGCGAGAACGTCATGCGTCAGGCGGCTTCGCTCAGGAATTATCACCCCACCGTTGCGTTGCCCAGCATCAGGATGAATACCTCGCCGGACAGCTATCTGCCGATCAAGCAGACGCGGCTTGTGCAATTTGACGGCCGCTCCTGGCAATTATTCGGCGCGGTGATCGAGACGGCGTTCACGGAAGGCGCGGCGCGATGAGGTGACTTGCCACAATGTGATTCACAAGAGGTCGTCATGCCCGGGCTTGTCCCGGGCATCCACGTTCTTCGATCTGCAAAAGACGGTCGTGGATGGCCGGGACAAGCCCGGCCATGACGCTGCGGAAGCTTCTGAGTCCTCACGCCGGCTTCAGCGAGGCGAGTGCGCTTTCCAGCAGCGAGCGCACGCGCGCGGTATCGCCAGACTTCACCACCGCTGGGTCGAGATAGAGCTCGAGGCCGGGCGCGCGCTCGGTGATGATTCCGCTGCTCTCCGCTGAACCATCGTTGAGCGCATCGACCGAATACGGAATGATTTCGCGGCTGATGCCCTTCATGGTGATCGCGGGCAGCGCGTGGGCGCTGACGATGTCGCTGACGAGTGCAAAGCTCTCGTAGCTCAGGACAATGCCGCCGGGCTCGGCGATCGATTGCAGCCGCGCGGCGAGGTTCGCCTCGGCACCGATGATGGTGTAGTCCATGCGGTCGCTGCTGCCGAAATTGCCGACGTTGCAATAGCCGGAATTGATGCCCATGCGGGCCTTGAACGGCAGCTCGATGCCGGAGGCGCGCCACTTGGCATTGAGCTCGGTGAGGCGATGCTGCATGCGCCAGGCCATCTGGAGGCAGGCCTGTGCGTCGGCGCGGTCGCCCCTGGTCTCGGGATCGCCGAAGAAGATCAGCATGGCATCGCCGATGAACTTGTCGATGGTGCCGCCATATTCAAGCGCGATCGCCGACATCTCGGTGAAGTACTCGTTGAGCAGCTGGGTCAGCAATTCGGGCTGGAGCCGCTCCGCGGTCGCGGTGAAGTTCTGGATGTCGGAGAAGAAGATCGTCAGCTTCTTGCGCTCAGTGTGGATGGTGACGTCCTTCTGGCCGGAGAAGATGCTCTTGTAGACCTGGGGCGGGATGTAGCGCGAGATCTTCATCGAGAGCGCGGCGAGGAAGTCGTTGGCAGATTCGAGTTCCCTGTTCATGGTCTTGATGCGGCCGGCCTGGCGGCGCTGCAGCGAGAGGAAAGACAGGCCGCTGCCGGCGGCGATCAGGAAATACGCCAGCAGGAACTTGAACGAGAAGATGTTGGCGGCGATCGGCTGGGCGATGACCACCTCCTGGATTCCTCTGACATCGCCGACCTTCCAGTCCCGCTTCGGGCTCTCGGGATGGCTGTTGTGACAGCTGACGCAGGCCGGTCCCATCGTCACGGGGGCGATCAGGCGCACCTTGTCGTTGAAGAGCGAGGTATCGGTCTCGACGATCTTCTTCTCGGGGTCTGCGCGCAGGGCTTCCAGCGCGTCCTTCTCGAACGCGTCGAGCTGGTGCGGCGCCCGGTTCTGGAACGGAAAATCCGAGACGAAGCGGTAGGTGATATTTTCCTGCTGGGCGCCGATCACCCGCCCGAGTTCCAGCGACAGCGTGGCCGGGATCGGGATGGCACCGGGGACGGATTCATAATTGTGGATGACTTTGGTCGCGCCGTTCGGGTTGGCCAAAACCCGCCCGACCACGTTGGTCGCGTAATAGCTCCGCACGCTCGTGATCACCGAATTGAGATCCGCAGCCTGCCGGCGCAGCGCCGTCTTGCTCAGCTCAGTCAGGTCCAGCCACACCGCGACCGGCAAAGCGAGCAGCAGGAAGGCGATCGCGGCGCCCGTGACAAGGCTGCTCTTGCGCTGTTGTTCGGAAATCTGTTGTTTCACTCTGTGGCCCTTATCTGCATTTTTGTCGCAATTCCCAGGGATTGCGGCCCGGCATGCGGCGCCAGAGGGCCCGTGAACGCGAGCCCGCACAATCCCCATAGTATGGGAGTCGCCGCAGGCCGCTTTTCGTTTCACAATGCACGATTAAAATCGGCATTATTCTTTAGCTGCGCCGGAGACCGTCATGACCGAGACCATCCGCATCAAACGCTTCGTCGTGCGCCCCGTGATCGTGCCGATGAACCTGCCGCTCCAGACCTCGACCGGGGTGATCGCCAAGGCGCCGCTGGTCCTGATCGATTGCGAGACCGACCAGGGCGTGCGGGGACATGGCTATCTGTTCTCGATCACGCCGTCGGCGTTGAAGCCGCTGACGGCGATGGTCACGGAAATGTCAGAGCTGCTCACCGGCGACGAGCTGCTGCCGTTCGAGATCGAGCGCAAGCTGACCCAGCGCTTCACGCTGCTGGGTCTCGCCGGCCTGCAACGGCTGGCGCAATCCGGCATCGACATGGCGGCATGGGATGCGCTGGCGCGCAGCAAAGGCTCGCCGCTGGCCCGCCTGCTCGGTGGCGCGCCGAAGCCGGTCAAGGCCTATAATTCGAAGGGGCTCGGCATCATGCCGGCGGGCGCCGCGGTCGAAGAGGTGCACAAGCTGCTGGCGGAGGGCTTTCACGCCGCAAAAATCCGCGTCGGCCGGGCCGATGCGCGGGAGGATCTCGCCGTCGTGCGCGCGGTGCGAAAAGCCGTCGGCGACCAGGTGACGCTGATGTGCGACTACAATCAGGCGCTGACGGTGACGGAAGCGATCCGCCGCGGCGAGATGCTCGACGACGAGGGGCTGACCTGGATCGAGGAGCCGATCCGTCACGACGATTACGAGGGCTGCGCCCGCATCGCCGACGCGCTGCGCACCCCGGTCCAGATCGGCGAGAACTTTGACAGCGCTTTTGCGATGCAATCGGCGCTCACGGCTGAGGCCTGCGATTACGTGATGCCTGACGTGCAGCGCATCGGCGGCGTCACCGGCTGGCTGCGCGCGGCAGCGCTGGCGCACGCCGCCGGGATCGAGATGTCGACGCATCTGTTCTCGGAGGTGAGCGCGCATCTGCTCTGCGTAACGCCGACCGCACACTGGCTGGAATATGTCGACTGGGCCGATGCGGTGCTGGCGACACGATTGCAGATCAAGGACGGATTCGCGCTGCCGAGCGAGGAGCCCGGCAACGGGATTGCGTGGGACGAGGCGGCGGTCACCCGATATCTCGTGAGCTAGTCGTTGAAAGCGAGGCCCTTGGCAGCTTCGCCGGGAGGACCGGGTTCGACGATCCCAGCGCAATTGCCCTGCGGCTTTTTCCCGGCGAGCATGCCGCGGAAAAACGCGAGCGCATCCGGGAACGCCGCATGCAAGCCGCCATTATGCGTGTAACCGGGATAGGTCTTCCAGACCACGTCATTGCCGGCCGCGCACAGGGCCGCGACTTCGGCATATTGCCGGGTCGGCACCAGCGTGGAATCGGCAAGGCCGGTACCGAGCAGCACCGGCACCTTAAGGCGCACCGCTGGCGTGTCCGTAACCGGCGTCAACCGCGCCAACACATTGGCCATCGGCTCGACATAGACATTCTCGGCGGTGATGCCGTCGCGGCCCGCGATCTCGCGCATCTCCGGTGTGCAGCTTTCGCGCGCCGCCTTCAACACCGGCTTGCCCTTGTCGGCGACGAGATCGTCGGCCGACGGCGCGCCATCCGGCAACGATCCGCCGAGCAGCATCAGCGACGTGTAGATCGGCGAGCCGATCGCGGTGGTCTGCGGCGGCTTATAGGGACCATCGGGGAACGTGGACACCAGGCCCGTCGCGACGGTGGCGACGAGCGGCACATCGGGCGCGTAACTTTCCGCGATCACGGTCGCGCCTATTGCCGCGCCCGAGCCCTGCGACTGTCCGCTGACGAAAACCTTCGAAGCGAGCTTGCCGCGATATGCGGCGAGCGCCGCGCGCACGCCGTCGAGCACCGAGCGCCCTTCCGACTGCCAGATCAGATAGGGATGCG
The DNA here is from genome assembly GCF_055807395.1 of Bradyrhizobium sp. Kon10. Lineage (NCBI taxonomy): Bacteria > Pseudomonadati > Pseudomonadota > Alphaproteobacteria > Hyphomicrobiales > Nitrobacteraceae > Bradyrhizobium > Bradyrhizobium sp. Kon10. The sequence goes on from NZ_JBVVOZ010000009.1 coordinate 119,108, forward strand.
GCCCCGGTCCGCCGAGCCCCTGATAATCGGTCGCCACCACCGCAAAACCGTTCTCGAGCCAGCGCTGGATGTAGGTGGCATCGCGCGGCTTGTGCCCGGTCCAGGACGGCGCACAGACGTCCGACACGCCGAGCGTGCCGTGCGCCCAGGCCACCAGCGGCCAGCCTCCGGCCGGCGGCTCGCCTTTCGGCAGATAGAGCGTGCCGCTGACCGGTACGATGCCGGCGTGCCAGCGCACATCCGCCGACGTGTAGAGGATGCGCTCGGCGATACCTGCCGCCGTGATCTCCGGCTGCGCCAGCATCGGCTCGCTGCGCAGCATCACGCCGGGGCTTTCCGGCAGGGTTTGAGGCCCGCGATAAAAGGCGGACAAATCCCGATCGCCCACGCTCGGACCCACGGGAAGCGACGAGTCCGCGTGCGCCTGCGCCATCGCGAGGCCTGTGATGATGGCGAGCGCCATCGCGAATTTGGGGATCGGGGTTGTGAACATTGGGCATCTCCTGTCCCTTTGCGGCGTGCCGCATTCTTTGTTGGCGAGTCGACTGCCGCAGTAGTCCAGTTTCTACGTCGATTATGGAGACGTTCGCGCGGAGGTCCACGTCTTTTTCAGACCACGATTTTCTCAGACCACGTCTTTCTCAGACGTGCGCGGGATAGCTCAATCGGCCGCCGGGCAGGACGCGCGCGGCTGAGTTGATCGCCGCCTCCTCAACCTTTCCGGGTCCCAGAATGTGAAATACGCTCTCGCCGGCGGCGAGCAAATAATCGGTGATGATCCGGCGGTGGCACCGCCACCACAATGTCTCCGCGCACATGATGGCGCAGCGCTGCGCCTGCCCGAGTTCGCGCAAGTGAGCGAGGCCGTCGCGAAAGCTCTCGCTCATGGCGTAGTCGGCGTAGTTATGAAAGCTGTCGTTCTGCCAGAACGCATTGGTTTCGCGCGGCACCTCGCGCTTGCGGCTGCGCAGACCGCCGAGCGAGGCGATATGCTCGTAGCCGATCGACGCGGCTGCGAGCGCTTGCGGCAAGGTCTCGCGGTTGTACTGCGGATTGGTGCGCGAGCGGGGCACGGTGCGAACATCGGCAACGAGGGTGACCGAGGCGCCGTGCAACAATGCGATGAATTCATCGATCGGGCGTGTGGCGTGTCCGATCGTGAAAAATGGATGAGCCATGGCACGCTCTTGCTGTCTGTGCCGCAGCAACCGCAGCGCACGGCCAAGACGGCTCGTCAAGCCGGAGTTCGTCGCGCAGCGCCCGCCTGCGCCCTTTGGGCTTCGGCGTGGCATCCTTCTCTCGCTAGCGCGAGCGAAGGATGGTGGGCACGACAGGGATCGAACCTGTGACCCCTACCATGTCAAGGTAGTGCTCTCCCGCTGAGCTACGTGCCCTAGAGATATCTAGATCGGGTGGGGTCCCTATAACGGCTCAGGGGAGCGCGCGCAAGGACGGAACCGGCCGATTTAGGCCGCCAGCATCTTGTTCACTTCGCTGACCAATTCGCGCAGATGCACCGGTTTCGACAGCACCTTGGCATTCTTGGGGGCGTCCGAATCGGAGTTCAGGGCCACCGCGGCGAATCCGGTGATGAACATGATCTTGATGTCGGGATCGAGTTCCGAGGCCCGGCGGGCGAGCTCGATGCCGTCCATCTCCGGCATCACGATGTCGGTCAGGAGCATCTCGAACGGCTCTTCGCGCAACCGCTGATAGGCGGCCATGCCGTTGTCATGGGACGAGACCTGAAAACCGGCGTTTTCGAGCGCCTTGACCAGGAAACGTCGCATGTCGTTGTCGTCTTCGGCGAGCAGGATCTTTGGCATGGCTGGAACGTCGAATCCCCAAAGCAGTCACAACACAATCAGAAGGCATCGGCAGAGGTCACTAAGCCCGACAGAGGGTAAATTTCGAGTGAAAGTCTTTACCCTGGCGCCGACCGGCGCGCCCCCTTGTGAACCCGAACGCGGCGTGACGCAATCGACTAGCTCGGTGCGGTCCCCGCCTCGATGCCCGCAGGGTTAAGACATGTTCCAGTGTCGATCCCACTTTTTCGCTTGGCAGAATGGTTGCGATTCCGGACAATGACGACACATAAGAGCCGCTCGACCGGCCGAATCACGGATCCCTGCCTTGCCGGATCGTGCGGCGCCAGGATCTTTGGACGCCAGGATCTTGCGGCACGAAGGGACGAAGCCCGAGAAGATGACACGGTTTGACGGCGACAAGTCGCCAGCGTTCGAGATCGTGGAGCCCGCCGAATGGCGCGCGCCTGTTATCTTCAACTCGCCCCATTCCGGCTCGACCTATCCGGATCATTTCCTGAGTGCCTCGCGGATCGATCTGCCGACGCTGCGGCGCTCGGAAGATTCCTTCATGGACGAGCTGATCGGCCATCTCAGCGAACGCGGCTTTCCGACCGTGCGGGTCAATTTTCCCCGCTCCTATGTCGACGTCAATCGCGAGCCATATGAGCTCGATCCCCGGATGTTCACCGGCCGCCTGCCGAGCTTCGCCAATACCCGCTCGATGCGGGTCGCGGGCGGCCTCGGCACCATCCCGCGCGTGGTCGGCGACGGCCAGGAGATCTATCGCGAGCGGATCGCAGTCGACGATGCGCTGGCGCGGATCGAGACCCTCTACAAGCCCTATCATCGCGCGCTGCGCCGGCTGATCAACAAGGTGCACCAGATGTTCGGCACGGTGGTGCTGGTCGATTGCCACTCGATGCCCTCGGTCGGCGTCTCCCGCGACGAGCCGCGCCGGCCCGAAATCGTCATCGGCGACCGCTACGGCACGAGCTGCACGCCGCTTTTGCCGGACCGGGTCGAGGAGACCATGAGCGGGCTCGGCTATTCGATCGGCCGCAACAAGCCCTATGCCGGCGGCTTCATCACCGAGCATTACGGCAACCCGGCGAGCGGCCTGCACGCCGTGCAGCTCGAGCTCAACCGCGCGGTCTACATGGACGAACGGCGGCGCGAACGCGGCCCGCGCTTTGCGAAAGTGGCCGCCGACTTCGGAGTGCTCGCTGACGTGCTGGCGACGACGATCCCGTTCGGCGATCTCGGCCCGTTCCAGGCCGCAGCCGAATAGACGAGAGCTTTTTGTTCGGACCATCAGGTCCGCGCGGATCGGGCGCGGACGTGTTTCGCTTTGCGCCAACACGCGCGTTCAACTGAAAACAGGCCGAAAGAAAAAAGGGCCGCTTCTGATGAAGAAGCGGCCCAAGTCTAGGGAGGAAACGCCCAAGGAGGGCAGCGGTAACGCGAGAAGCGCTACCGCACCGCAACAATATGCGGCCGCGTCGCACAAAGTGCAAGGGCTTTTGAGCCGTTTCCCATGCAAAAACACATGGCTCAATTGCTCCCAGAGAAACCCAGATTCAGTTTCTTTGATAAGGAAATTCAATGGGTTGATAGCTGTTTGCATACGAACGAGGCAGGCTCGGAACTAAGCATTCAACTCAATGATCGATTGTTGCCCGAGAGATGGCCGATCCGAGGCAATAACCGCCGCATCCAAAATACCGGGGCGCAAGATCAAGACACTCTGCCTGTCTCCGGCGATTTGAGCTAGGCAGGTGCGAGCTTCACCCGACTTTCGTTTTGAGGATTCGGCCTGTGACGGTGATCGACTTCTCCGCCTTCATCGGACGGCTCGCCACCACGTCCGGCGAAACCATCCTGCCGTTCTTCCGCACCTCGCTGTCGATCGACGACAAGAGCAAGACCAAGGATTTCGATCCGGTCACGGAAGCCGACCGCGCCGCGGAAGCGGTGATGCGGCGGCTGATCAAGGCCAACTTCCCCCAGCACGGCATCGTCGGCGAGGAATTCGGCAATGAGCGCGAGGATTCGGACTATGTCTGGGTGCTCGACCCCATCGACGGCACCAAGTCCTTCATCGGCGGCTTTCCGATCTGGGGCACGCTGATCGCGCTGTTGCACAAGGGCGCGCCGGTGTACGGCATGATGCACCAGCCCTTCATCGGCGAGCGCTTCTCCGGCGACAACGGCTCGGCCATCTACAAAGGCCCGTCCGGCGAGCGCCGGCTCCAGGTCCGCCGCTGTGCCTCTCTTGCGGAGGCCACGACCTACACCACCAGCCCGCTGCTGATGAACGACCGCGACCGCGCCATCTTCGGCCGCATCGAGCAGGGCGCGCGGCTGTCGCGCTATGGTGGCGACTGCTACTCCTATTGCATGCTGGCGGCCGGCCACGTCGATCTCGTGGTCGAGACCGAGCTGAAACCCTACGATATCGCAGCCCTGATCCCGATCGTGACCGGCGCCGGCGGCATCGTCACCACCTGGGAAGGCAAGCCGGCCCAGGGCGGCGGCCGCATCATCGCCGCCGGCGATGCGCGGGTTCACGAAGAAGCCCTGAAACTGCTCAACGGCTAGTCACACCGCCGCCGCGCGCAGATGCTCCACCAGCATCTTCGCGGGCCGCGGCAGTGTCTTGAAGCTGCGCGCGCAGATCACGAGTTTGCGGTTGGCCCAGGCGTCGCGCAGACGGACCATGACGAGCGGCATCAGCCTCGCGCAGCGACGGGCGGCGGCTTCGGGCACGAGCGCTACGCCGACATCGGCGGCGACCATCTGGCAGATCGCGTCGAAGTCACGCAGCCGGGCGCGGTAATGCGGGCGCATGCCGAGCCGCGCCGCGTGCTTGGAAATATGGACCTGAAGCGCGGTGGCGCTGGTCAGTCCGATAAACTCGCAATCGCCGGCCTCCTGGAAATCGATCTGCCGGCGGCCGGCAAACGGACCGCGCCGCGACGTCACCAGCGTCAGGCGATCCTCGCTGAAGGCAAAGCGCTCGATATGGCCGGGCAGCGCGTGCTCGGCCGCGAAGCCGAGATCGGCAGCGCCGGCGGTGATGGCGGCCGCGATGTCGGTGCTCTCGCGTTCCTCGATGTCGATGGCGACGTCGCGATGCTCGCGCAGGAAGCCGGCGAGCGCCTTCGGCAGATGCTCCGACAGCCCGGAGGTGTTGGCGAGAAAATGCACGCTCGCCCGCACGCCGCTGGCAAAACCGGCGAGATCGCCGCGCATGGCATCGACCTGGTGAATGACGAGCCGCGCATGATCGAGCAGGCTCTCGCCAGCCGCGGTCAACTCGACGCCGCGACGCCCGCGCTTGAGCAGCGCGACGCCGAAGGCGTCCTCGAGCCCCTTGATGCGCGCGCTGGCCGAAGCCAGCGCCAGATTCGACCGCTCCGCGCCGCGGGTGATGCTGCGCTGGTCGGCGACCGCGATGAAGAGCTGGAGATCGACCAGGTCGAAACGCATCAGTTGCCTCCCCAAATGCTAGCCTTCGTCGTGCACGAAGGCTGTCTCCGTAACCTCCAGATTGTGCCGGCGCGCGGCTTCAGTCAATGTGGGCGGCATGATCGACCCGCTCCTGATCCTCATCGCCGCCGTTTTCCTGATCGCCGGATTCGTCAAGGGCGTGGTCGGACTTGGGCTGCCGACCGTCTCCATGGGACTGCTCGCCGTGAGCATGGCGCCGGGGCGCGCGATCGCCATCGTGATCGTGCCCGCCATCGTCACCAACATCTGGCAGACCTTTGTCGGCCCGCATCTGCGCGACATCCTCAAACGGCTGTGGCCGCTGATGATCGGCACCGTGATCGGATGCTGGCTCAATGCCGGCGCGCTGACCGGACCCTATGCGCGCTACGGCACGCTCGTGCTCGGCGTGCTGCTGGTGGTCTACGCCGTCATCGGGCTGAAGAAGTTTCAATTCCGGGTCGCGCCGCAGAACGAGAAATGGGTCGGCGGCGTGGTCGGGGTCGTCACCGGCGTGATCTCGGCCTCGACCGGCGTGCAGGTGATCCCCTCGATGCCGTTCATGCAGGCGATCGGCATGGAGAAGGACGAGCTGGTGCAGGCGCTCGGCGTGTTCTTCACGACAGCGACGATAGCGCTCGCCTTCAACCTCACCGCGGGCGGCCTGCTCACGCCGGCCAACGCCGTGCCCGGCGCCATCGCGATGGCCTGCGCCTTTGCCGGCATGTTCATCGGCCAGTCGGTGCGGGCGCGGATGCCGGCCGAAGCCTTTCGCCACTGGTTCCTGATCGCGATGATCCTGCTCGGCGTTTATCTGGCGGGCAGCGCGCTGGCCAAGCAATTCGCGTGAGACAAGTTACCGCGTCTCCAGCATGGCGACGCGGATGCCGAGATAGATGAAGAGACCCCCGAGGGCCCGGTTGACCCAGGCGATCACGCCTTCCGACTGCCTCAGGCGGTGGGCGGCCCTCGCCGCGAACGCCGCCAGCACCAGGCACCACAATGTTCCCGTGCAGATGAAGATCAGGCCGAGCGTCAGGAACGCGAGCGGCTTGTGGGCGGCGTCGGCTGCGACGAATTGAGGCAGGAAGGCCAGGAAGAACAGCGCGACCTTGGGATTGAGCGCGTTGGTGAAGACGCCCTGGAGGAAAACCCGCCGCAGCGAACTCCGCTCCGCCTCGTGCTTGTCCGCCGCCAACGTTGGCCGCGAGCACAGCATCTGAAGTCCCGTCAACACGAGATAGGCCGCGCCGACCAGCTTCAGGATCGAGAACGCGGTGGATGAGGCCATCAGGAGGGCCGAAAGGCCGATCGCGGCGCCCGCGACGTGGAAAAAGCAGCCGCAGCTGATGCCGAAGGCGGCAGCGGCCCCGCCTCGCCAGCCCATCTGCATGCTGCGGCCGATGACGTAGACCGTATCCGGCCCCGGCGTGACGTTGAGCAGGATGCCGGACAGGACGAACAGCCAGATTTCGTGAATGCCCAGCATGCGAGAGGCTCCCGCCGCCCCGGCCGGGCGGTCTGAAGGGGATTCGGCTTAATCGGTTCGCACCGCGTCGGCCACTACCGGAATTGCGTGGGGTTTGTATCGAATTTGCAATGTGGATCATAGTTTCGCTCGGCCTCATCTGCTCTATAAAGGCCGGGTTCTTGAAATGCGGGATTCGAGGCGGCTGCCACCCCGTGGCTGGTCCCCCTCCCTTGGAGCTCCGAGGATGGAAAGACGTCTGGCTGCCATCGTCTGCGCCGATGTCGCCGGCTATTCGCGGATGATGGGCAGTGACGAGGCCGGCACCCATGCCGCCTTCAAAGCCCATCGCAGCGCGATCCACCCCATCATCCTCAATCACGGCGGCCGCGTCGTGAAGAACACCGGCGACGGCTTCCTGCTCGAGTTTCCCTCCATCGTCGGCGCCGCCGAGGCGGCGGTCGCGATGCAGCTGCTGATGGCGGAGCGCAATCAGCATCTGCCCGCCGACCGCGCCATGCAGTTCCGACTCGGCATCCACATGGGCGACGTGATCGCCGACGAGGACGAGGTGTTCGGCGACGATGTCAACATCGCCGTCCGCCTCGAATCCGTGGCGAGCCCCGGCGGCTTCGCCATCTCGGCCAAGGCCTACAAGGAGGCCAGCAAACATCTCACCGTGCCGCTGGTCGATGCGGGCAACCACCGCTTCAAGAACATCAAGGACCCGGTCGGCGTCTGGACCTGGACGCACGAGGGCGCATCGGCGCTTGCGCCCGCGCTGAAGGAGGCATCCACCCTCGCGCAGCAGAACCGGACCGCGATCGTTGGCGTGCTGCCCTTCGCCAATCTCAGCGACGCCCAGGACGAATATTTCTCCGACGGCCTGACCGAGGATTTGATCCACGCGCTGTCGCTGCAATCCTTCTATCGCGTGCTCAGCCGCAACTCGACCTTCGCGTTCAAGGGCAACAACGCGAGCACCCGCCTGATCGCGCGGGAGATCGACGCCACCTATTTGATCCAGGGTTCGGTGCGGCGCGCCGGAGCCAAGATCCGCGTCACCGCCGAGTTGATTGCGCCGGAAACCGGCGAGCAGCTCTGGACCGGCCGCTACGACCGCGACATCGGCGACCTCTTCGCCATGCAGGACGAGATCACCACGAATCTGTCCGCCGCCATCGCCACCGAGATCGTCCGGGCCGAGGCCTCGGCGCCGGCGCGGCTCTCGACCGACGTGACCGCCTGGGACCGCTTTCTCAAAGGACTGTCGCACTATTACCGGCAGACCAAGGAGGACCTGAACGCCGCGGTCGAGCTGTTCCGGGAGGCCATCAGACTCGAGCCCAAACTGTCGATCGCACATGCCTATCTCGCCACGATCCAGCTCCAGAGCGTTCAGTTCGGCTGGGTCAAGGGCACGCGCCAGATGTGGGCCGAGGCGATGAGCCTCGCCGAAACCAGCGTCCGGCTCGACCCGCGCTCCTCCTTCGCCTTCTCGATCCTGTCCTGGGCGCACGCGCTGGAAGGCCATGACGAGGCGGCGATGGACGCCGCCAAGCGCGCGGTCGCCCTCAACCCCTACGACATGGGCGCCCGCGGCGTGCTCGGCATCTGCCACTTCGTCATCGGCGAGCATCGCCAGGCGATCGAGCTGTTTTCGATGGCAGCGCAGCGCGACAACAGCGACCCACGCTATCAATGGGCGGCGCTGAACGCGTTCAGCCATTATCTCGTCGACCAATACGACGCCACGCTGTCGTGGGCTCGCGAGCAGCTCTACGTCAATCCGAACCACTTGCAGGCCCTTGCGATCCGCGCCGCGGCGCTGGCGCAGCTGGGACGGACCGGCGAGGCGGTCGAGGCAACCTCCGTGCTCCTGAGCAATTACCCGACCCTGAACGTCGACCGGCACTTGCGGAATTTTCACTGGAAGCGGCCTGAGGACCTCGCACATTACCGCGACGGGTTGCTGAAGGCCGGCGTGCCGCTCGGCAAGCTCACTTTGGTCCAGAGCGACCTCAAACGCGCCGCCGAATCCTGAGCGCAAGCCGCGCGTGCGCCGCGATCTCGCGCTGGACATTATTGACACGACCGTGAATTCGGCCACACTTCGTCACACGCGGAAGTAGTAACATTGCGCCGCGTCCGCGCAGTCTGTTGGTTTGGAATTCCGCGCTCTATCAGAGCGTCATGCTTTTCACGTATCGCTGTTTTCAGGATTTTGGGCCATGCACGATCCCACCTCGAAACCCTTCGTTCCATCGATCGAGGTCTCGCCTGACAATCCCTGTCCGTTCCTGCGCGGTCTCGTTGGCGAGGGCTTTGTTGCCGGCGGGACCGTCCCGCTCAACACCCTGTCGCAGAGCATCGGGGCAGCGAGCGGCGAGACCGGCTTCAAGAAGGTCGGGGCGCGGATTGCGGCTTATCTGATCGCTCTCGGCGCGAACGGCGCCCTCCATTTGCCGAAGAGCATCTTTTCTGGCGCACAACTCGATCAGCTGCGCAACGGCCCGCTGGACAAGCACGGCGCCGGCTCGCGAATCCTCAACGAGCACGCTGTGGTGCAGGAGAGCGAGATCGAGCGTCTTGCGAGCTTCGGCCGCGATTACCCCGATCCCTGCGGCGGCGTCGAGCGCGGCCTGAACGAAGCCGAGATCACCACCTATATGCGCGCGAACCTCGCGCGCGCAGACAACAAGCGCTGGTACTTCCCGATCCTGATGAAGGGCGAATGGCCGGTGCTGCTGAACATCCTCGGCAAGGGCGAGGGCAAGAACCGATACCTCAGCGTGGCCGAGGTCCGGACACTGTTCGAAAAGCGCAAGCTTCCCGCTCGGATCGAGCAGCGGCTGCTCGACCAGCCGGTGCTGTCGCGCGGTCAGCACATCGCGCGCGGGATCGGCATCGCCGCAGCCGCGCTCGTGGTTGTCGCGCTGGCGATCGTGTTTGCGGTGGCCGAATTCCCCAACCAGGTTCGGGCGATCCTGCCCGAGAAATTCAAGGTGGCGCTGCCGCCGCCCCTGCCGCGGCTTCCCAGGACCACTACCGCCTATTGGCTCGAGCAGAACTGGTCGCTGGAGGACCGGTACTGGTTCCACCATGTGAGCCAGGGCACTGCGACATTCCCCGTACCCTATGCCTGGTTTGTCGCGCTGGAGCAGCCGACGTTCAACCTGTTCAGCAGGAACGGCATGTTGAAGGACAGCGCCTATCTCGAGCGCTTCGGCTTCATCCCGAGCCCGCAGACCATCCACACCGACGAAACCACGCTCCGCCGCTTTGGCTTTGCCAACGTCTACGACACGAACCCGGCCCCGCCGCCCTCAGGGCTCTGGAAGACGCCGGTCGAAAACGTGGACGGACTGCCGGTTGGGTTTGCTCGGCTGACCGGTGTCCTCGATCCCGCCTCGGGCCGCCGCGAGGAGGACAAGATCGGGCTGACCTGCGCAGCGTGTCACACCGGCCATATCCGCTACAAGGGCGTCGATGTCCGCTTCGACGGCGGACCCGCGATGACCGACCTGAAGAAGCTCGAGCTCGTGACGGGCCTGTCGATCGTCTACACCTGGAAGCTGCCGACGCGCTTCAAGCGTTTTGCCGATCGCGTGCTCGGCCCGAATGCCGGCGACGTGGAACGTCACGAATTGAAGCAGAAGCTCGGTGAGATCGGACAGTTCCTGCTCGACTGGCAGAACACGTATAACCAGACGATTGCCGGCAAGAAGACCTACGACGGCAAGGAGCAGCAGCGCGATACCGAGGAAGGCTTTGGCCGGCTCGACGCGCTGAACCGTATCGGCAACCAGGTCTTCTCGCAGGATTTTGCGCTCAGCGGGGTCGACGGTTTCGAAAAGAACCTGCATGCTCAGGACGCGCCCGTCAGCTTCCCGCCGATTTGGACAGTGCCGTGGTTCAAGTTCGCGCAGTATGACGCGTCGATCGAGCAACCGCTGATCCGCAATGCCGGCGAGGCGCTCGGTGTCACAGCGCTGCTCAACCTGTCTGACGGATATGCGCCGGACAAGATCTGGCGCTCGTCCGTCGCCCTGCAAAATCTGGAATGGATCGAGCGGCTCATAGCCGGCCCCGATACGCTGGCCGAGAAGAAGTTCAGTGGGCTCCAGGCGCCGAAATGGCCATCGCAGCTGTTCGGCGACAGCGCGTGGACGATCGACGACGAGCGCGTCAGCAAGGGCCGAAAGCTTTACGCGGAGATGTGCGCGGGATGCCATCTTGGACCCGTCAACGACCCCGCGTTCGATCAGGACTATTCGGCGAAGAGCCTATGGTCCCCGGATTCCAAACATTGGGAAACCAGCGGCACCAGCAAGGTGCTGGATCCGATCCAGATCCCGGTTACCCATGTCAACACCGACCCCGGGCAAGCCGAAGTGCTGGTGAAGCGGACGATCGAGGTGCCCGGTTTCCTCAAGGTCGACCCCGCACGCCAGCTCACTGCCTGGTGGGACTGCAAAGGTCTGAAGAGCACGGCCGAGATGCCGTACTCGCTCGCGCTTATGACCACCGTTGATCTCGTCGCGCGGAAGTGGATGAGCGAGGCGCAGATGCCGCAAGAGCAGCAGAAGGCGTGGTGGGGCGCGCGACAGAACTGCCCCAACCCGACGCCCGTGGCGGTCTATCGCACGCGGCCATTGAACGGCGTCTGGGCCACCGCACCCTATCTGCACAACGGCTCCGTACCCTCGCTCTATTGGTTGCTCAAGCCCGCGGCCGAGCGTCCGAAGAAATTCTGCATGGGCATGCGCGACTACGATCCGAAGCAGGTCGGCTTTGCCGTGGTCGACGGCGAAACATGCAAGACCGGCGAAACGCAATTCACGACGACATGGCCCGACGGCAGGGCCGTTGCCGGCAACAAGGTGGAGGGCCACTCGTTCGAGGGCGCGTCGGACGCGCCGAAGAAAGACGGTGTGATCGGACGCGGGTTCAAGGATGACGAGGAGCGCTACGATCTGATCGAGTATCTGAAGACGCTGTGAGCTGCCGCTTGCAGGGCGAGATCGGACTCCATCCACACCGTCATTGCGAGCGAAGCGAAGCAATCCAGTCTGTCTGCGCGCAGGCGGTCTGGATTGCTTCGTCGCAAGGGCTCCTCGCAATGACGGAGAATGAGGACTCTCCGCGAGCGCAATTCTCACTGCTCCCGCGGAGACTTCCCTCTCACTTGAACAGCGGCGTGCCAGGCACGAAGGCATCGAAGGCGGCCCAGAATTGCGAGCGGTAGCGGTCCTGCTCCTGGAGGATCTCGTGCTTCGAGCCGGCGATCACGAGATGAGAGCCGGCGCGCAGATGATAGGCGAATTCCTCGATCGCCGCGGTCGAAACCACGGTGTCGTTGGATGCCGCCAGCATCAGGATCGGCTGGCGGATTTCGGACGGATAGCTCATACCCTTGAAGGTTTTCATCGCCCTGAAGGCCGTATCGGCCCAGGCAACGGTCGGTGATGCCAGGCCGAGCGTCGGATCCTCCTCCAGGATCGCAGCATTGCGCGCGTAGCGCACGGGGTCGCTGGTAAGGGGATTGTTGATGAAGGGGGCGAGCCCGGTGAGGCGATCGCTGCCGCCGGGAACGTAGCTGCCGCCCTGCCCGGTCAGGCGCATCGCCTTGAGCAGCGCGCGTACCGGAAACGAGGTGGCCCGGCCGGGCAGGTCGATCATCGGCGCCGACAGCACCATGCGATCGAACCAGCGCTTGCCTGCATGCGCCACCCGCAGCATCACCGCGCCGCCCATCGAATGGGCGAGCGCGAAGAAAGGCGGCGGGCAATCGGGCAGCACCACCTGCTGTACGAAGCTCTCGACGTCGATCTCGAAGTCCGCGAAGTCGCGCACATAGCCCTTGCGCGGATCGCGCAGCCGGCGCGAGGAATGGCCCTGCCCGCGCCAGTCGATCATCGCCACCGCGAAGCCGCGATCGCGCAGGTCGCGCACGGTCTCGAAATACTTTTCGATCTGCTCGCTACGGCCGGTGAAGACGCAGACGGTGCCCTTGCGGTTCGCCGGCGGCGCCCAGCGCGCGAAGCGCAGTTCGGCGCCGTCGGGCGTCTTGATGGTGCCGCTGACGACGTCTTCGGGAACGGGATTGGACGGAATCGAGATCAGCGTCATGATTGGAGGGGCTGCTGAAGATCAAGGGGCGGGAGCGCCGAAAAGGCGCGAGTGCCGCCCTCTTGAACGCAGTTTCCCAAAACCCATATCATCACCGTGCAGGCCGCTACCAGTGTTTCGGAACCGGAACATCAGGCTGCACACAGACGAGGCCCGGCCCGATAGGCGGGCGGGTTACCAACAGTCGCTCAATGGAGGACTTGAACCATGCGTACCTACGATCTGACCCCGTTCTATCGTTCCACCGTCGGCTTCGACCGTCTCTTCAACCTGCTCGACCAGACGAGCTCGGACGGCAGCCCCGGCTATCCCCCCTACAATATCGAGCGCACCGGCGAGAACGCCTACCGCATTACAGTCGCGGTCTCCGGCTTCGCCAAGGATGAGCTCTCCATCGTCGCGAAGGAAAACACGCTGACGATCAAGGGCGGGAAAGTCGCCAACGAGAACTCGAAATCCGAAGTGCTCTACCGCGGCATCGCCGCGCGTGCCTTCGAGCGCGCCTTCCAGCTCGCCGATTTCGTGCAGGTGAAGGATGCCTCGCTCGAGAACGGGCTGCTTCACGTCGATCTCGTGCGCGAGATTCCCGAGGCCAAGAAGCCGCGCCAGATCGCGATCAACACCAGCGCGCAAGGCGCCCAGGCGATCGAGAACTCGGCCGCGCAGGCCGCGTAAAGCACGTAAGCCACTTCCAGGTTGCGAGAACGCCCCGGTGCCCCGGGGCGTTTTTTTCTTTGACGAACTCCCGCCCCCATCGTCGTCCTGGCGAAAGCCAGGACCCATTACCCCAAGGAGAGATTTGACGAAGACTTGTTGTTCGGTACTCCGGCCGCTCAAGATCGATAGACCTCGCGATATGGGTCCTGGCCTTCGCCAGGACGACACCTTGTACTTGGTCGCTTATTGCACTTTTTGCACTGCATCACAGGGCAGTGAGGAGGCGTAACGCCGCCGCCGCGTGCTCCGTCCTTTGGGGATCGAACCCAAAAAAAGACGGAGAACGATCATGACTCTCTGGCGCAGCCTTTTCGTCGCCGCGAGCCTGCTGGCAGCCCCCGTCAGCCTTGCCCACGCCCAGACCGCGCAGACCGTGAAGGCGAAGAACGTCGTGCTGGTGCACGGCGCCTGGGCGGACGGCTCGAGCTGGTCGGAGGTGATCCCGATCCTCCAGGCTGCGGGGCTCACCGTGACCGCCGTGCAGAATCCGCTGTCATCGCTGGCGGACTCCGTCGAGGCGACCAAGCGCGCACTGGCCGAGCAGGATGGTCCGACCGTTCTGGTCGCACATTCCTGGGGCGGCACCGTGATCAGCCAGGTCGGCACCGATCCGAAGGTCACCGGGCTCGTGTACATCGCCGCACGCGCACCCGACGCGAACGAGGATTTTGTCGCGCTCTCGAAACTATTCCCGACCGGCCCCGTCCGCGCCGGCATCGTCGAGCACGACGGTCTTACAAAGCTCTCGGAAGACGCCTTCCTGAAATATTTCGCCAACGGCGTCGCGCCGGAGCGCGCCAAGGAGCTCTACGCCGTGCAATGGCCGACGGCGGCCTCGATCTTTGCCGGCCGCACCACCGAGGCCGCCTGGCATTCGAAGCCGAGCTGGTACGCGGTGTCGAAGCACGACGACACCATCAATCCCGACTTCGAGCGCTTCCTCGCCAAGCGCATGAATGCCACCACCATCGAGCTCGATGCCGGCCACCTCTCGCTGGTGTCGCATCCGAAGGAGGTGGCGAACTTGATCTTGGAAGCGGCGGGGTATGGACGGAGCTGAGTGGCGGTTGTCACGATGCAAAAGGCGCCTGAGCGCTCAGGCGCCTTTGGTTGGCACAACTCTCTCCCAGCCGTCGTCCCGGCGAAGGCCGGGACCCATAACCACAGGGAGAAGTTTGACGGCGATTCTGAGTTCGGTACTCCCACCAGACTTAAATGATAGACCTCGCGGTATGGGTCCCGGCCTTCGCCGGGACGACCGGCTGGGTTTGGCTGCTCCGTCGCGTCAAACGATCCGCGCTACTCCAGTCCCTGCGCCGCCGGCATATCCTGGGTCGGCAGGATCGTTGGAGCGGGCTTGGCCTGACCGATCGTTGGCGCGACAGCTTGTGGCGCATCGGCGGGCTTGGCCGGCGCGGCGGCCGTTTGCTGCACGGGCTGCGCCTGGGCCTGTTGCGGTGCCGGCGCCGGCGCGGTCGGCTTGATGGCGGCGACCGGCGCCTCGCCGCGGGGCGGGGCGGCCTTCGGCATCGGGACGGTGCGACTGGCGACATGGGGGATCGAGGCGGGCGGGCGCGGCGGCCAGCCACGGATGGCGA
Organism: Bradyrhizobium sp. Kon10; assembly: GCF_055807395.1. Classification (NCBI taxonomy): domain Bacteria; kingdom Pseudomonadati; phylum Pseudomonadota; class Alphaproteobacteria; order Hyphomicrobiales; family Nitrobacteraceae; genus Bradyrhizobium; species Bradyrhizobium sp. Kon10. The sequence continues at coordinate 134,320 of NZ_JBVVOZ010000009.1, forward strand.
TCGGCGGCGGCAGTGCGCTTTGCGGGCCGTAAGGCGCAACGGCGTGCTCCTCATAGGGAGGCGCCATGCCGTAGGCATCAGCGGCCGGCATGAACCGCAAAATCCGCCCGTCGCGGGCGTCGATCACCAGCCGGCCGTTATCGCCGCGGCGGTCGATCACCGCGATGGTGTAGACGGCGCCGCGCAGGCGCGGGATCCCGAGCGGGGAGAAGCCGTTGTCGCGCAGCACTGTATAGACCTCGGTGGCCGGCAGCAGCGCCGGGCCGCGCTCGTCAGAGCGATAGCCGTAACGCGGCGGCGGTGGCGGTGGCGGGGCGGCTTCTGCCGGCTCGTAGGGTCCATCGAAATCCGAGACCGCGACGTAGGGCCCTGGCGCCACTCCGTTCGCCCGCACTTGGGACTCAGCGGCACTTGCCACCAGCGCCAGCACGGCGGCGGCCACACATCCTGTGAAAAACTTCATGGTCGACACGCTCCTGTCAGGCCCCCGAATGCCTCGCGCGCTTTCGCTTCTTGCGGCTTGGCGCGCCTTTCGAGGGTTGATCCGAAGCTTCATTGGGGATTTCGGCGTCGGCGCGGCCGGATCAGGGCGCGTTTGCTTCAAAACCGGGGCCGCGCGCCATGCGGAAAGCGGCGATTGACACTTCGGGAATCGGGACTTCCGCGCGCTTGTGTGTTACACAAAAATTTGGCAAGGTGGTTGTTAGGACAGGAAGACTGTCTCAATTTTGCTTGCGGTTCCGGCATAGGGATTGCAACGAAAGTCGGTGCTTTCGAGCGCCAGGAAGGCAACAGGCAAAGCCGTTCTCGGGGACGAAGAGCGCCTTGGCCTGAATTTAAGAAAATGCGGCTCGCAACGGACGAGCGGTGGCCCAGAAGCGGGTGCCGCGGAACGCCCAAGGTGCGCCGAAGATCGCGGTGAGGCAGCTTGCCGCATGGAGAGGACGAGGACATGAACGGGTCGCAATTCGAGCGCGCAAGCATCGTGGCAGAAGAGCTGTCGGCGACGGTCGCCTCGAAAACGGCTGATCCGATTCAGGAACACAATTCGCGCCCGCCGGCCGAAGGCCTCTACGATCCCTCGCTCGAAAAGGATTCCTGCGGCGTCGGCTTCATCGCCAACATCAAGGGCCAGAAATCGCACGAGATCGTCGCGGACGCGCTGAGCATCCTCTGCAACCTCGAACACCGCGGCGCTGTCGGCGCCGACCCGCGCGCCGGCGACGGAGCCGGCATCCTGGTGCAGATTCCGCACGCCTTCTTCAGCCGCAAGGCCAGGGAGCTTGGCTTCGCGCTGCCCAATCCCGGTGAATACGCCATCGGCGCGCTGTTCATGCCGCGCGACACCGCCTGGCGTAACGTCATCAAGAGCATCATCGCCGACCAGATCAAGGAAGAGGGCTTGACCCTGCTCGGCTGGCGCGACGTGCCGACCGACAATTCCTCGCTCGGCGTCACCGTGAAGCCGACCGAGCCCGCCTGCATGCAGGTGTTCATCGGCCGCAACGGCACCGCCAGGACCGAGGACGATTTCGAGCGCCGGCTCTACATCCTGCGCAAGTCGATCTCGCAGGCGATCTACCAGCGCCGCGACCGCGGATTGGCGGGCTACTATCCCTGCTCGATGTCCTGCCGCACCGTGATCTACAAGGGCATGTTCCTCGCCGACCAGCTCGGCAAGTACTATCCCGATCTGCACGAGAAAGACTTCGAGAGTGCGCTGGCGCTGGTGCATCAGCGCTTTTCGACCAACACCTTCCCGGCGTGGTCGCTGGCGCATCCCTACCGCATGATCGCCCATAACGGCGAGATCAACACGCTGCGCGGTAACACCAACTGGATGGCGGCGCGCCAGGCCTCGGTCAGCTCCGAGCTCTACGGCAAGGACATCAACCGGCTCTGGCCGATCTCGTACGAAGGCCAAAGCGACACCGCCTGCTTCGACAACGCGCTCGAATTCCTGGTGCAGGGCGGCTACTCGCTGCCGCACGCGGTCATGATGATGATTCCGGAAGCATGGGCCGGCAATCCTCTGATGGATGAAACGCGCCGCGCCTTCTACGAATATCACGCCGCGCTGATGGAGCCGTGGGACGGCCCCGCCGCGATCGCGTTCACCGACGGCCGCAAGATTGGCGCCACGCTCGACCGCAATGGATTGCGGCCGGCACGCTATCTCGTGACCAAGGACGACCGCATCGTGATGGCGTCCGAGATGGGCGTGCTGACCATCCCCGAGGACCAGATCATCACCAAGTGGCGGCTGCAGCCCGGCAAGATGCTGCTGGTCGACCTCGAACAGGGCCGCCTGATCCCCGACGACGAGATCAAGGCCGACCTCGCCCGCAGCCATCCCTACAAGGAGTGGCTCGAGCGCACTCAGATCGTGCTCGAAGATCTGCCGAAGGTGCCGACCACCGGCGTGCGCTCGAACCTGTCGCTGCTCGATCGCCAGCAGGCGTTCGGCTACAGCCAGGAAGACATCACCATCCTGATGACGCCGATGGCCTCGATCGGCGAGGAAGCGGCCGGCTCGATGGGCAACGACACGCCGATCTCGGCGCTGTCAGCCCGGGCCAAGCCGCTGTTCACCTATTTCAAGCAGAACTTCGCGCAGGTCACCAATCCGCCGATCGACCCGATCCGCGAGGAGTTGGTGATGAGCCTGGTCTCGATCATCGGGCCGCGGCCGAACCTGTTCGACCTGCAGGGCCTTGCCACCACCAAGCGCCTCGAAGCGCGCCAGCCGATCCTGACCGACGCGGACCTCGAAAAGATCCGCTCGATCTCGGACGTGGCCGAAACCCACTTCAAGTCGCGCACACTCGACACCACCTTCCACGCCGGCCTCGGTGCGGCCGGCATGGACCAGGTGCTGGACGAGCTCTGCGCGCGCGCCGAAAGCGCGGTGCGCGAAGGCGTCAACATCATCATCCTGTCCGACCGCATGGTCGGTACCGACCGGGTGCCGATCCCCTCGCTGCTGGCCTGCGCCGCCGTGCATCACCATCTGATTCGCACCGGATTGCGCACCTCGGTCGGCCTCGTCGTCGAATCCGGCGAGCCGCGCGAAGTGCACCATTTCGCCTGCCTCGCAGGCTACGGCGCCGAAGCGATCAATCCCTATCTCGCGTTCGAGACCATCGTCGCGATGAAGGACCGCCTGCCCGGCTCGCTCGACGATTACGAGATCGTCAAGCGCTACATCAAGTCGATCGGCAAGGGCCTGCTCAAGGTGATGTCCAAGATGGGCATCTCGACCTACCAGTCCTATTGCGGCGCGCAGATCTTCGACGCCATCGGCCTCAAGGCCGACTTCGTCGGAAAATTCTTTGCCGGCACGCATACCCGCGTCGAGGGCGTGGGTCTCGCCGAGATCGCGGAAGAGGCGGTGCGCCGCCATGCCGACGCGTTCGGCGATGCGCTGGTCTACAAGACCTCGCTCGACGTCGGCGGCGAATATGCCTATCGCAGCCGCGGCGAGGACCATGCTTGGACTGCGGAGTCGGTCGGGCTGCTGCAGCATGCCGCGCGCGGCAACTCGCTGGAGCGCTACCGCGCCTTCGCGAAGATCCTCAACGAGCAGTCGGAGCGCCTGCTGACGCTGCGCGGCCTGTTCCGGGTCAAGAGCGCCGAGGAAGAAAAGCGCAAGCCTGTCGCGCTCGACCAGGTCGAGCCGGCCAAGGACATCGTCAGGCGCTTCGCCACCGGCGCGATGAGCTTCGGCTCGATCTCGCGCGAGGCGCACACCACGCTCGCGATCGCCATGAATAGGATCGGCGGCAAGTCGAACACTGGCGAAGGCGGCGAGGAAGCCGACCGCTTCAAGCCGCTGCCGAACGGCGACAGCATGCGCTCGGCGATCAAGCAGGTCGCCTCCGGCCGCTTCGGCGTCACCACGGAGTATCTGGTCAACTCCGACATGATGCAGATCAAGATGGCGCAGGGCGCCAAGCCCGGCGAAGGCGGCCAGTTGCCCGGCCACAAGGTCGACGCCACCATCGCCAAGGTCCGGCATTCGACGCCGGGCGTCGGCCTGATCTCGCCGCCGCCGCACCACGACATCTACTCGATCGAGGATCTGGCGCAGCTCATCTACGACCTCAAGAACGTCAACCCGACCGGCGACGTGTCGGTGAAGCTCGTCTCCGAGATCGGCGTCGGCACGGTCGCGGCCGGCGTCGCCAAGGCGCGCGCCGATCATGTCACCATCGCAGGTTTCGAGGGCGGCACCGGCGCTTCCCCGCTGACCTCGATCAAGCATGCCGGCAGCCCCTGGGAGATCGGTCTCGCCGAAACCCACCAGACGCTGGTGCGCGAGCGGCTGCGCAGCCGCATCGTGGTCCAGGTCGACGGCGGCTTCCGCACCGGCCGTGACGTCGTGATCGGCGCGCTGCTCGGCGCCGACGAGTTCGGCTTTGCCACCGCGCCGCTGATCGCGGCCGGCTGCATCATGATGCGCAAGTGCCATCTCAACACCTGCCCGGTTGGCGTCGCGACGCAGGACCCCGTCCTGCGCAAGCGCTTCACCGGCCAGCCCGAGCACGTCATCAACTACTTCTTCTTCGTCGCGGAAGAAGTCCGCGAGATCATGGCGAGCCTCGGCTTCCGCACCTTCAACGAGATGATCGGCCAGACCCAGTTGCTGGACCAGACCAAGCTGGTCGCGCACTGGAAGGCCAAGGGGCTCGATTTCTCCAAGCTGTTCGTGCGGCAGAAGGAGGAGAAGGGCCAGAAGATCTACCACTCGGAGCGCCAGAACCATCATCTGGAGGCCGTGCTCGATCGTTCGCTGATCGAGAAGGCGACGCCCGCGCTCGACCGCGGCGCACCGGTGAAGATCGAGGCCGCCATCAACAGCACCAACCGTTCCGCCGGCGCGATGCTGTCGGGCGCGGTCGCCAAGATCTACGGCCATGCCGGGCTGCCGCACGACACCATCCATGTCAGCCTCAAGGGCACCGCGGGCCAGGCCTTCGGCGCGTGGCTGGCGCAAGGCGTCACCTTCGAACTCGAGGGCGAAGCCAACGACTATGTAGGCAAGGGCCTCTCGGGCGGCAAGATCATCGTCAAGCCGCCGAGGAACAGCAGCATCGTGCCAGAAGAGAGCATCATCGTCGGCAACACCGTGATGTACGGCGCCATCCAGGGCGAGTGCTATTTCCGCGGCGTCGCCGGCGAACGTTTCGCCGTGCGCAATTCCGGCGCGGTTGCCGTCGTCGAAGGCGCGGGCGATCATTGCTGCGAATACATGACCGGCGGCATCGTGGTCGTGCTCGGCAAGACCGGGCGCAACTTCGCGGCCGGCATGTCCGGCGGCATCGCCTATGTGCTGGACGAGACCGGCGAGTTCGACAAGCTTTGCAACATGGCGATGGTCGAGCTCGAGCCGGTGCTGTCGGAAGAGCTGATCAACGCCGGCACCTATCATCACGCCGGTGACCTCGAGGCGCATGGCCGCGTCGACGTGTTCAAGAACCTGCTCGCCTCCGACGTCGAGCGGTTGCACGTCCTGATCTCGCGCCATGCCAAAGCGACCGGCTCCAAGCGCGCCGCCGACATCCTTGCCAACTGGAAGGACTGGCTGCCCAAATTCCGCAAGGTGATGCCGGTCGAGTACCGGCGCGCGCTGCGCGAACTGGCCGCCAACGCGGACGCCGAGCCGAAAATCGCGATCGGGGCGTAGGCATCACACCCCGTCATTGCGAGCGAAGCGAAGCAATCCAGACTTTCTCCTCGGAAGCAGACTGGATTGCTTCGTCGCAAGAGCTCCTCGCAATGACGGTGAGGAAACAACAGACGAATTAGAGCGGCAGGGACTTCGGGTTTAATGGGCAAGATCACGGGTTTTCTCGAAATCGAACGGCATGACCGCAAGTACACACCGGTCGCCGAGCGCGTGAAGCATTTTCACGAATTCGTCGTTCCCCTCTCCGAAAAGGAAACGCGCGACCAGGCCGCGCGCTGCATGAATTGCGGCATTCCCTATTGCCACGGCACCGGCTCGGTCGCGCCCGGCACGCCCGGCTGCCCCGTCAACAACCAGATCCCCGACTGGAACGATCTCGTCTATCAGGGCAACTGGGAAGAAGCCTCGCGCAACCTGCACTCGACCAACAATTTTCCGGAGTTCACCGGCCGCATTTGTCCCGCGCCATGTGAAGCGTCCTGCACGCTCAACATCGACGACAACCCCGTCACCATCAAGACCATCGAATGCGCGATCGTCGACCGCGCCTGGGACAATGGCTGGCTCAAGCCCGAGGTCTCCGCCGTCAAGACCGGCAAGAAGGTCGCGGTGATCGGCTCGGGTCCGGCCGGAATGGCCTGCGCGCAACAGCTCGCGCGGGCCGGGCACGACGTGCATCTGTTCGAGAAGTACGCCAAGGCCGGCGGCCTGCTTCGTTACGGCATTCCCGACTTCAAGATGGAGAAGGGCATCATCGACCGCCGCGTGGCGCAGATGGAAGGCGAAGGCGTCACCTTCCACTACAACAGCCATGTCGGCGTCGACGGCAATGTCGATCCGCGCGAGATGCTCAACGAGTACGACGCGGTTGCGTTGACTGGCGGCGCGGAAGCACCGCGCGACCTGGCGATCCCCGGCCGCGAGCTCGACGGCATCCATTATGCGATGGATTTCCTGCCGCAGCAGAACCGCCGCGTCTCCAGCGAACCCCTCAATGGCGTGACCGAGATCCTGGCCGGCGGCAAGCATGTCGTCGTGATCGGCGGCGGCGACACCGGCTCCGACTGCATCGGCACCTCGCTGCGCCAGGGCGCGCTCTCCGTGACCCAGCTCGAGATCATGCCCGCCCCGCCCGAGCACGAGAACAAGGGCCTGACCTGGCCGAACTGGCCGCTGAAGATGCGGACGTCCTCCAGCCAGGCCGAAGGCGCGATCCGCGAATACGCGGTGCTGACCCAGAAGTTTTCCGGCGAGAACGGCAAGGTCAAGAAGCTGCACTGCGTGCGCGTCGACGACAAATTCAAGCCGATTGCCGGCACCGAGTTCGACCTCGACGCCGACCTCGTCCTGCTCGCGATGGGCTTCGTCCATCCCGTGCACGAGGGCCTGTTGAAGCTGCTCTCGGTCGAGCTCGACCCGCGCGGCAACGTCAAGGCCAACACGCTCGACTACCAGACCTCGCGCCCCAACGTGTTCTCGGCCGGCGACATGCGCCGCGGACAGTCGCTTGTGGTGTGGGCGATCCGTGAGGGACGGCTGTGCGCAAGATCGATCGATACGTTCCTGATGGGGAAGACGGATCTGCCGCGGTAAGCTTTAGGCGAGCTAATTACCACAACCGAGGCTGTCATCGCCCGCGAAGGCGGGCGATCCAGTATTCCAGAGACGGTAGTGATCGAGTCGAGAAGCCGCGGCGTACTGGATGCCCCGCCTTCGCGGGGCATGACAGCGGAATTAGTTCTGCAGCCTCACCCCGACCATCACCACCGTGCCCTGCGAGCTCGAGCCCGGCTGGTTCGAATCCAGGATGTCGTGGCGCAGCGTGCCCTTGATCCAGACGTTGCGGTTGAGCTTGTAGATCAGATTGCCTTCGAGCGAGTAGGTCTTGTCGTTGCGGTTCTGGCCCTGGTAGTCGAGCGTGCCGTAGGTGAATTTGCCCACGGCCGTGAGCCAGCGCCGGAAGTCGTGGTCGACTTCGGCGGAATAGGTGCGCACCAGCACGCCGGAGGAGCCGGGAATGGTGGTCTCGGCGATCTGGGTGTCGGTGAAGAATTTCACCGTGGTCAGACCGCTGGCGTTCCAGATCAGCGAGCCTGAGGTGAGGAAGCCCGAGAGCTGGCTCAGGCGCGGGTCGACATAGTTGCGCGCGGAATAGCCGACCGAGACTTCGCCGGTGAGAATGCGCGAGAATTCGAAGGACGAGCCCACCTTGGCGTAGCCGCCGTTCGAATCGCGGAGATAGCCGTTGCGGTCGGCGGCCTGATCGTGAACGCGGCTGTCGCCCTGGACCTCGACGAACGGCTTCAGTCCCGGCTTCAGCTCGTAGGAGAAGCGGCCGACGCCGCCATACTGGTTGAAGTCGCGATCATTGTTGCTGAAGGTCGAGCCGTCGGTGAGCTTTGAATCCGTGTAGGCGGTGCGGTCGACCGTGGCGCCGGCGGCGACCTGGAAGCGATTGAAGGTCTGGTCGAAGCCGAAGGTGCCGCCGTAGCTGGCGTAGACCGGATACTTCTGAAGGCCCGCCTGCACGTTCGGGCTGCCGGGATTGTCGGTGGCAAGCCGCAGCCGCAGTTGCGAGGTCAGCTTGAGATCGCGATCGACGTCGAAGCGGCCGTCGACATGACCGGTGAAATCCGGACGATCGATATCGACCGGCGAGGGCGAGGCAAAGCCGTCGATCGTGGCCGGCATGTTGTTGGTGTAACCCGAGAACGAGCCGCGCAGATCGGCCACCAGCGCGTGGCGCTCCCAGTCGGACATCACCAGGAGATCGGGCGCGACCACATAGACCGGCGAACCGATCGGCTTGTTGAGCCGCGCCGGGTTGGTGTCGTAGCCGGCCGAGAGCTCGAGGCCGCCCTTGATCAGGAAGCTGCCGGCGTAGTCGCCGACCGCGCCGAACGCATCGTCGTCGGCCTTGAGGCGGCGGCGTAACGGCTGACCGGGCACCGTGCCGGCCATCGCCGCCGGCACCGGCGCCTTATGCGCGGTCTCGGACGGTGGCGGCGCGATGCGCGGCGGGCCGAGGCTTCTGTCCGGTGTCGCCGGCGGCAGAGGCGAGCCGGGACCGGCGGCCCGCTTCGGCTTCGGCTGTCCCGGATAGAGCTTGGGTTGCTGGCGCTTGCGGTTGAGCGAGTCGTAGCCGGAGCTGCTCGCCCCGTTGGCGGCAGGCAGGCCGTAGGTCGGGACCTGACCAATGCGCGACGGCGCGGGCGTCTCGCGGCGCTTGCGCGGATCGTCGTTGGGATCCGGCTCCGCATCCGACGGCGCCTGCGGCACGGCGGCCGTGCGGCGCGTCGGCAGCGTGTCGGGCGCAGCGAAGCCGCCGCGGGTGGGATTGAAGAGGTCGGGCGTCAGGCTCTGGGCTGCCACCGGCGCAGTTTCCAGCGCCGTCAGCAGCAGGCATGGCAAAGCGGCGCGAAAGGCGTACGCGCGACGGCTCCGGCCCCTACCTGGAGGCGACTCCACGATGGAATAAACTCCAACGAATTCAGCTACTTCGACGACGGTCATCCACGAACCGCGGGAACCATCGTTAATGGAGTTAAAACAATTATGGTTAATGACCCGTTGCGGGTCCTGGGTCGCGCGTCGCCTCGTCGGTTTGGGCGTGCTAAAGCAAGCGCCAATTGACCGCCCTGGATCAGAGCATGCCGAGTTCGAAACCGCTGATGACCCAATCATCCGGCCCCACCCCCACAAGCGTCGAATCCGCGCTCCGCACGCTGGAGACTGAGAGCGGCGGCATCAACGCGCTCGCAGCTGCGCTGCGCGGCCCGCTTGGCGAGAGCTTTGCCAACGCGGTCGACCTGATCCGGCAGGCGAAGGGCCGCGTCATCGTCACCGGGCTCGGCAAGTCCGGCCACATGGCGCGCAAGCTCGCGGCGACGCTGGCCTCGACCGGCACGCCCGCCTTCTTCGTGCACGCCGCCGAAGCCGGCCATGGCGATCTCGGCATGATCACGACAGACGACGTGATCATGGCGCTGTCCTGGTCCGGCGAGCAGCCGGAGATGAAGAACCTCGTGAATTATTCGGCGCGGTTCGCGATCCCCATGATCGCGGTGACCTCGAACGCCGCCTCCTCGCTCGGCCAGGCCGCCGACATCGTGATCGAGCTGCCGAAGGCGCGCGAGGCCTGCCCGCACAATCTGGCGCCGACCACCTCGACGCTGATGCAGGCCGCGATCGGCGACGCCATCGCGATCGCGCTGCTCGAAGGCCGCGGCTTCACCGCGCTGGAGTTCGCGCATTTCCACCCCGGCGGCAAGCTCGGCGCGATGCTGAAATTCGTCCGCGATTACATGCGCACCGGCGCGGAGATCCCGGTCAAGCCGGTCGGCACCAAGATGTCGGATGCGGTGATGGAGATGTCCGCCAAGGGCCTTGGCTGCGTCTGCATCGTCAACGCTGCGAACGAAGCCATCGGCATCATCACCGACGGCGATCTGCGCCGCCACATGCGGCCCGATCTTCTCACGGCGTCGGTCGACGACATCATGACGAAGCAGCCCAAGACCGTGCCGCCCTCGATGCTCGCGACCGAGATGATCGAGGTGCTCAATGCGCGCAAGATCACGACGCTGGTCGTGACCGAGGCGAACAAGGTGGTCGGCATCGTGCATCTGCACGATCTGTTGCGGGCGGGTGTGGCGTAGGGTTTGCCCGTCATCCCGGGGCAGCGCGAAGCGATGAACCCGGGATCTCGAGATTCCGGGTTCACGCTTCGCGTGCCCCGGAATGACAGTGAGGGTGTGGCGCGCCCGCTCCACCGTCATTGCGAGCCACCGGGTCCGCGCAAAGCGCGGCCCGATGGCTCGCAATGACGGCGGACTACGCCGCCGCGACCGTCAGATTCGCACCGTCCACCTGCACCACCTTCACCCTCGTCCCGGCCGGTGTATCCGGACCCGCGACACGCCACACGGTGTCGCCGATGCGCACGGTGCCGTTGCCGTCGATGATCGGTTTCTCCAGCGTGAACTCGCGGCCCAACAACGCCTCGGTGCGCTTGTTGAGGAATGGGCTCGTGCTTGCGTCCGTCCGTCCGCGCGCCAGCCGGCGCCACACCGGCACGGCGGCGGCTGCGAACACCGCGAACATCACAAGCTGGATCTGCCAGGACATGACAAAGGCGAACGAGATCAGGCCGACCAGCAGGGCCGCAAGCCCCAGCCAGAACAGGAACACGCCAGGCGCCAGCACCTCCAGCGCCATCAGGACGAAGCCGAAGACCAACCAGTTCCAGGTGCCGAGCGATACGAACATGTCGGTCATGACACGACCTCTTTGAAGAGCGTTACCGCGGCGGCACCGTCGGCGGCGTGCCGCTGACCGGCGGCACCGAACCGCGGCGGGCTGCCGCTGTCGCGGACGCAGCGCTTTCGCCGAACGTCGCCTTGGCGATCTCGCCGATACCGGCGAGCGAGCCCAGCAGGCTCACGGCCTCTATCGGCAGCATGATGATCTTCTGGTTCGGCGCATCCGCAAACTGGCCGAACGCCTTGATGTATTTGTCGGCGATGAAGTAGTTCAGCGCAGCCACGTCGCCCTTGGCGATGGCTTCGCTGACCATCTGGGTTGCCTTGGCCTCGGCCTCGGCGGAACGTTCGCGGGCCTCGGCGTCGCGAAACGCGGCTTCCTTGCGGCCTTCGGCCTGGAGGATCTGGCCCTGCTTGGCGCCCTCGGCGCGCAGGATTTCCGACTGGCGCTGACCTTCGGCCTGGAGAATGTCGGCGCGCTTGACGCGCTCCGCCTTCATCTGCCGGCCCATCGCCTCGACCAGGTCGGCCGGCGGCACGATATCCTTGATCTCGATGCGGTTGACCTTGAGCCCCCAGGGCGAGACCGCGGCATCGACCACGCGCAGCAGGCGCTCGTTGATCTCGTCGCGATGCGACAGCACCTGGTCGAGGTCCATCGAGCCCATCACCGATCGGATATTGGTCATGGTCAGCACGATGATCGCCTGGGTCAGGTTGGCGACCTCATAGCTCGCCTTGGCGGCGTCGAACACCTGGAAGAAGGCGACGCCGTCGACCGTCACGGTGGCGTTGTCCTTGGTGATCACTTCCTGTTCGGGAATATTGATCACCTGCTCCATCATGTTCATCTTGCGCCCGACCCGATCGAAATAGGGCACGATCAGGTTCAGTCCCGGTGCCAGCGTGCGGGTGTATTTGCCGAAGCGTTCGATGGTCCAGTCAAACCCCTGCGGCACCGTCTTGACGCCGGCGAACAGCGTGATGATGACGAGCAGTACCAGGACAATCGCGAAAATATCGAAACCGCTCATATTTCCTCCAAGGCGGGAAAAAGACCCTTCCCGCGCTGTCATTGGTCGGGATCACGACCCTACCGGTTCAGCGGCCGCTCTTCACGTCGGCATCCACGCCATTCTGCACAAGACGCCACGGGAAGAAACGGCCACGATTATGTATTTGCGAAGCGCTCTTGAAAGCATGTAGGCGCAGACCTAGCGGCAAAGGTTAATAAACTCGCTGCTATTCAATGACCTCGTTCGCGGTCGCGAGCAGGTTTGGGGACAGCGTGACACCAAGCTCCCTGGCTGTCTTGAGGTTGATCGCCAGCTCGAACTTGGTGGGATTCTGGACCGGGAGGTCGGCGGCTTCCGCGCCCCTGAGGATGCGGTCGATATAGGACGCGGCGCGGCGCAGCTGCTCGGCGCTGTCCGTGCTGTAGGACATCAGCCCGCCCTCGTCGACGAAGCTGCGACTCCAGAACACCGCGGGCACGTGCGCCTCGCTGATCGCCGCGAGCAGATTGGCGCGGTTGGCCATGGTGAAGAAGTCCGGCAAGATCAGGAAGCCGCCGTCTTTGCGTGAGGCCAGCGCCGCGATACCTGCTGCATCATGGACCGGCGCGGGCTCGATCGTCACGTGAAGCGTCCGCGCGGCGTCCTCAATCGTGCGCAGCATGAGGGGCGCGAACGGTGCGGTGGCGGGATTGTAGACGATGACAACGCGGGACACTTTCGGCGAGATCTGCGTCAGCATCTCCAGCCATTTGCCGGCGAGCGGACCGTCGTAGTCGGTGAAGCCGGTGATGTTGCCGCCGGGATGAGCGAGGGTTTCGACAAAGCCCTGGCTGACGGGATCGGTGACCACCGCGAACACGATCGGGGTCGTCGCGGTACGCCGGCGCAGCTCTTCGACCGAGGGCGTACCGACCGCGAGCAGGATGTCGGGCTTGAGCGCGATCAGCTCATCGGCAAGCCCTGAAATCCGCGCCCGGTCGCCGGCGCCGCTGCGCCAATCGATCGTGAGGTTGCCGTTCTCCTTCCAGCCGTCGGCCGCGAGCGCCTCAACCAGGATGGCGCTGCGCGTCTGCCCGATCACGTCATCGGCGGCGGTGACCGAGAGCACCCCGAGCCGACGTTGCGCGGTCGGCTGCTGCGCCAGCGCTGAGACCGGCCATGCCGCAATGGTCCCAAGAAGCGCCAGACAGTCGCGGCGGTTCACGGAGCCCTCCCTAAACCCAGCCCTGAAGCTCGCGCAAAACCAGCGTACGGATCACGTCCATGCCGGGCCCGCTGTCGTTGAGGCAGGGGATCGCGGAAAACTGCTGGCCGCCGTTATGCTTGAAAATCTCCGCATTCTCCTGCGCGATCTCCTCCAGCGTCTCCAGGCAGTCGGCGGAAAATCCCGGCGTCACCACCGCGATGCGACGCACGCCCTCTTTCGCGAGGCGCTCCATCGTCTTGTCGGTGTAGGGCTGCAGCCATTCGGCATTGCCAAAGCGCGACTGGAAGGTCAGCAGCAGTTGCGTCTCGTCCATCCCGAGCCGGCGGCGCAGCGCCTCGGTGGTGGCGACGCAGTGACCCAGATAGGGATCGCCCTGCTCGACATAGGATTTCGGCATGCCGTGGAAGGAGGCGACGATCAGTTCCGGCTTGAACGGCAGCGACGCCAGATGCGCCTCGATCGAGGTCGCAAGCGCCTCGATATAGGCCGCGTCCTCATAGTAAGGCGGCGTCACCCGCAACGTCGGCTGCGCGCGTAGGCGCGAAAGCACACGGAAGACTTCGTCGCAGACGGTGGCCGAGGTCGGCGCGGAATATTGCGGGTACAGCGGCACGGCGAGAATGCGTTCGCATCCCTTTGCGATCAGCGCGTCGATGCCGGCCTTGATCGACGGATTGCCGTAGCGCATGGCCCAATCCACCACGACATGGGAGCGATCCGACAGCGCAGCAGCGAGCTTGTCACGCTGCGACCGCGTAATCGTCTTGAGCGGCGACTCGTTCCTCTCGGTGTTCCATATCTTCCGGTAATCGAGCGCCTTGGTCCGGGGACGGCTGCGCAGGATGATGCCGTTCAGCACCAGCTGCCAGATCAGGCCCTGGTCCTCGATGACGCGGGGGTCGGACAGGAATTCCTTGAGGTAGACCCGCACGCCGGGCGCATCCGCGGTATCGGGCGTGCCGAGATTGACCAGGAGCACGCCGACGCGCGGCAAGGCGGCTTGCACCGCCGGCTTCGCAGTCTCGAGGGGGACTATTGTCGTCATGCTCTGTTGCGTCGCGCGTTGCTCGGAACTTGTCAAGATTGGGCCGGTTTCGCTAGGGTCGGCGTGGAGGGGGAGGAACCATGACGCTGGCGGAATGGTGCGTATTCGGGGCGCTGCTGCTCTATCTCTTGACGATCGTCTCGATCAAATGGATCAGGTTTCGCGGCTTCGACAATTCGCGGCCGCGCGATCCCGCCTTCTACGAGGACGCCATTGCGCAGCGCGCGCTCGGCGCGCACCAGAACGGCATCGAGACCTTCCCGTTCTTCGCCTTCGCGGTGCTGCTTGCCGAATTCCGCGACTCGCCGCAGCGGCTGATCGACGAGCTCGCCGTGCTGTTCCTGATCGTGCGGATCGCCTACGTGCTGACCTATCTCGGCAACCGCCCGACGCTGCGCTCGATCCTGTGGAGCATCGGCTTTGCGATCAATCTCGGGATCTTCTTCATGCCGATGTTGAAGCGGTTCTTGCCGGTGTGACTCTTTTTTTCCTTCTCCCCTTGTGGGAGAAGGTGGCGCGAAGCGCCGGATGAGGGGTTCGATCCGCGAGCACAGCTGCAAGAGAATCGCCCGCGGAGACAACCCCTCACCCGTCTCGCCGCTACGCGGCGAGCCACCCTCTCCCACAAGGGGAGAGGGGAAGAGCTTAAAAACACGTCGTTCGCTCGGCCGCGATGTAGCCGAACAGCAGCCCCGCTCCGAACAGCAGCACGAGGCCGGCGGCTGCGAATTCGACGCCGCGCATGAACAGCGCGCCGCCGCCGTCGCGGCCGGCGCTGAGGCGGCCGGCGATGGTCTTGGCGGAAACGGCGACGACCGCGATGGCCGCGACCGTGATCGCGGTGCCCAACCCCATCAGCAGGGTGGCGGCGACGCCGGCCCAGAACAAGCCTTGGGCGAGCGCGAACACCAGCACCAGGATCGCGCCCGAGCAGGGGCGGATGCCAACCGTGAGGATCGCACCGAAGCCACGACGCCAGCCGCCGGGACCGGCAAGCTCGCTCGGCGCGGGGCCATGGGAATGGCCGCAATGCTCGTCGTGGACGTGGGCGTGCCCGTGATGGGCGTTGGCATGATGGGTGTGGGCGTGATCATGGCCGTGATCGTCATGCGCATCATGATGATGGTGATGACCGTGATCATGCTCATGCGGCACGCCCGCAATCGCCGGCACCGGCTGAGACGCCTGGAGCGCGCGGATGAAGGTGCCGCCCTTGACCCAGACCAGCCGCAGGCCGAACAGCGCGATCAGGCCGTAGCTTGCGATCTCGATCGCGCCTTCCGCCTTGCACATGGTTTTCGCGGTCGCGTTCAGCACCCAGGCCGAGATGCCGACGATCAGGATCGCCACCAGCGACTGCATCAGGGCCGAGGCAAACGACAGCGCGATGCCGCGCCGCGCGGTCTCGCGATTGGCGACGAGATAGGAGGCGATCACCGCCTTGCCGTGGCCGGGACCGGCGGCATGGAAGATGCCGTACGCAAACGAGATGAAGAGCAGTGTCCACACCGCCGAGCCGTCGGATTTGGCGGCGCGGATGGTCGCCGACATCTGGCGATAGAATTCCGACTGCTTTGCCAATAGCCAGCCAACGATGCCGCTGGCCTCTGGCTGAGCCGCCTGCGCCGGCCGCGGCGCACCAAACGGATTCTGCGCGAGGACATCGTGAAGCGCGGCATCAGCCAGGCCGAGCACGACGACAGCTGCGGCGCAGGCGAGAAGGCCCCGCGCGAACGGGGAGAGTTGCGGTTTCAAGGGCAATCCACCGTGATCTTGTTGGCGAACATCATGCCGAAATTGGCGTTCGGGCCATCCATGAAGGTCTGCTCGTTGAGCTTCTGCGCGGTCGCGGTGCCGTCGCTCGGACGCTCCAGCTTCATCTGGCAGCCCGCGGGCGCACCCACCAGCTTGACCGGATTGTCCTTGGCCATCTGGAAGTCGATGAAGAAGGAGCGGTCGAACACTTCCAGCATCAGCTGCTTCGGCTTGAGCGGGGTCTTCAGCGGCAAGGTGAAGTGCAGCGTCAGCACCGTATCCTTGTAGTCGAGGAAGTAGTCGACCGGCTCGTTGAATCGCTCCTTCTTGCCGTCGGCGCGCGCAAAGGTGAAGTAGGCGTATTCCTTCAGCGACTCGACATTGGTCTGCGCCAGCGGCCCGAGCTCCTCGCGCGTGTAGGCGCCTTTGGTCTTGCTCTCGAGACCCTGCACCGCATAGGCCGAGAACATGTCGTCAAAGGTCCAGGCGTGGCGCACGCCGGTAATCGAGCCGTCCGGTGCGTAGAGCAATTCGCTGGACGCGGTGATCCAGACATGCGGATGCGCGCACGCCGCACCGGCCCCGAGCGTCATCGCGGCGGCGAGCAGCCATCCCAGCAGGGCGCGCATGCCCGTCAGGCCGCCTTGGGAGTATCGAGCAGGCCGCGACGGCGCAGCAGCGCGTCCGGCTCCGGCGGACGGCCGCGGAAGGCCTCGTAGGCGGCTTCCGGATCGACCGATCCGCCGCTCGAATAGATGTCGTCGTGCAGGCGTTTCGCGACCGCCGGATCGAAGATGTTGCCGGCCTCCTCGAACGCGCCGAAGGCGTCGGCGTCCATCACCTCCGACCACATGTAGCTGTAATAGCCGGCGGCATAATGGTCGCCGGAGAAGATGTGGCCGAACTGCGTGGGCCGGTGGCGCAGCGAGATCTCTTCGGGCATGCCGATCTTCTCCAGCTCGCGTCTCTCGAAGGCGCGCACGTCCGCGGCTGCCGCGGCCGGCTGGGTGTGGAATTCGAGGTCGATCAGCGCCGAGGAGACGAACTCGACGGTGGCGAAGCCCTGGTTGAATTTGCGCGCGGCGAGGAACCGTTGCAACAGGTCGTCCGGCAAGGGTTCGCCGGTCTGGTAGTGCTTTGCGAACTGCTGGAGCACCTCGGGGCGTTCCTGCCAATGCTCGTAGAGCTGGGAGGGCAGCTCGACGAAATCGGTGAACACGGAGGTGCCCGACAGCGACGGATAGGTCACATTGGAGAGCATGCCGTGCAGCCCGTGGCCGAACTCGTGGAACAGGGTGCGGGCGTCGTCTGGCGAGAGCAGCGAGGGCTCGCCGCCGGCGCCCTTGGCGAAGTTGCAGACATTGATGATCAAGGGCGCGATCTCGCCGTCGAGCTTTTGCTGGTCGCGCAGCGAGGTCATCCAGGCGCCTGAGCGCTTCGAGGACCGGGCATAGTAGTCGCCGTAGAACAGCGCCTTGTGCTTGCCGTCCGGGCCCCTCACCTCCCAGACCCGGACGTCAGGATGCCAGACCGGAACGTCCTTGCGCTCCTCGAAGGTGATGCCGAACAGACGCGTGGCGCAGTCGAAGGCGGCGGCGATCATGTGGTCGAGCGTGAGATACGGCTTGATCGCGGCGTCGTCGAAATTGGCGCGCTGCAGGCGGAGCTTTTCGGCGTAGAAGCGCCAGTCCCAGGGCGCGAGCTTGAAATTGCCGCCCTCGGTCGTGATCAGCGCCTGCATCTCGTCACGATCGGCGAGCGCCCGCGCGCGGGCCGGCTTCCAGACCCGCTCGAGCAGGCCCCGCACCGCGTCCGGCGTCTTGGCCATGGAATCCTCGAGCCGGTAGGCGGCAAAAGTCGGGTAACCCAGCAGCGTGGCGCTCTCCTCGCGCAGCTTCAGGATCTCGACGATGGTTCCGTTGTTGTCGTTGGAATTGCCGTTGTCGCCGCGCGCCGTGAAAGCCTTGTAGACCTTCTCGCGCAGGTCGCGCCGGGCCGAGCTCTTCAGGAACGGCTCGACCGAGGAGCGCGACAAGGTCACGATGGCCTTGCCGGGCAGGCTGCGCTCTTCAGCCGCGGCCTTGGCCGCCGCGACGAAACTTTCCGGCAGGCCCTGACGATCGGCCTCGCCGAGCTCCATGAACCAGTCCTGCTCGTCGCCGAGCAGATGATGGCTGAAGCCGGTGCCGAGCTGGGCCAGCTGCTCGTTGATCTCGGCCATGCGCTTCTTGGCCTCTTCGGAAAGACCGGCACCCGAGCGGTGGAAGCGGGTGTAGGTGCGCTCCAGAAGGCGGAGCTGCTCCGGGTCGAGGCCGAGATTGGCGCGGTTCTCATGCAGCTGAGCGATGCGGCCAAACAGCACGGCATTCATCGTGATCGGATTCCAATGCCGTGCCATCCGCAAGGAGACCTCCTTGTCGATCTCCAGGATGGCCGGGTTGGAATGCGCCGAGACTAGGTCGTAGAAGACGGAAGCGACCTTGTTCAGAAGCTTGCCGGAGCGCTCCAGCGCCGTGATGGTGTTGGCGAAGTCGGGCGCGGCGGGATCATTGGTGATGGCCGCGATCTCCGCGGAATGATCGGCGAAGGCCTGCTCGAACGCCGGCAGGAAGTGCTCCGGCTGAATCTCGTGGAACGGCGGGGTCGCAAACGGCGTCACCCAGGCCTTCAGCAGCGGGTTGGTCTCGGAGTCCGTAGTTTGGCGGGTTTCTGACATCGTTGGTCCCGTTTTTGAGGCTCGATTGTTGGGCCGAGCTATAGCACGCCATAGGGCTTTTTTGGGCCATTTGGCCTTGCTACCGACCGCCTTTTCGAGGAGATTGCGGCCCTCGCAGACACGGACCCCACAGCACATGAACGCGCCTTCCTCATCCTCCCGTCAGATCGTCTGGCCGAACGTCATCACCGTCGTCAGCGCCGCCATCCTGATCGGCGCTGAGGTGTTCGGCGCGGCGTTTGCCGGCGGCTGGGCGCTCGCAATCCTGACCGGACTCGGCGAGCAGGGCGCGCACATCCTTCAGGCCGCGCTGTTTGCACTCGGCGTGCTCGTGATGACTGCCTTCATCCGCGCAGCTCGGCGCGTCGAGCCCTTCACGAAGCGCGGCTGACGCGTCTCGCGCGCGAGAGACACGCGCGCTGCGCCGAAAGCTTAACGCGCATTCATCTTCGGCGTCGCTCGCGCGACACTGCGCAAGCAGATGTTAGGCAATTCTGTTCGCAGCCTAAAAAATCTCTTGCGAACCAGAGTCAAAACACTTATGTGCGGACTTGCCCAATTTCGCACGTGCCTGTGGTCGTGTGTCAGTCGGTAGGTATCCGGACAAGAGGCCGGACAGCCGCCAAGGGGTGAAGAAGCCGAGGGGCTCTTCGGAAGTGTGGAAGTCGGAAGGCTCATAGCCGGAAGACGAAAGCAAACCCGGAGCGTCCAGCATCTCTCTCAAGAGATGCCTTGTCGAAGGTGACTTCACTCTTTGCAACCGTGACTGGCAGCCGGAGGCGAACCGGCGCACCCCGCTCTCAACGGGGGACGCGACTTAAAGCAACGACGGATCGGGCTTTTTTGGTCTCTACCGGCAGTCCAACGCCGGCGCGGGCTACTGAAAAGGCTTGTCCTTCATTGCCAGGTGTGCGGGCGGGAAAATTCCCAACCAATCCACGGCAGCACAGTCTGGTTTGAGTCTTTGGCTTGTCGCGCCTCCATCGCGCGATCTGGCCGGAGCGCTCTTATCCGACGTCATTTTTTGAACGGATCCCCGTCGCTGGGCCGTTTGGGAGAGTGCTATGACCGAACGTATTCAGGAATTCCTGCGCAACCGCCGCAGCGAGGGCCGGGACACCGAGCCCTGCCTCGTGGTCGATCTCGAAGTCGTGCGCGACAATTACCAGACCTTTGCCAAGGCGCTGCCCGACAGCCGCGTGTTCTATGCCGTCAAGGCGAACCCGGCGCCGGAAGTGCTGGCGCTGCTCGCGTCCATGGGTTCCTGCTTCGACACCGCGACGGTTGCCGAGATCGAGATGGCGCTGGCCGCCGGTGCGACGGCCGACCGCATCTCGTTCGGCAACACGATCAAGAAGGAGCGCGACATCGCGCGCGCCTTCGCGCTCGGCATTCGGCTGTTCGCGGTCGACTGCACCGCCGAGGTGGAGAAGGTCGCCCGTGCCGCTCCCGGCGCGAAGGTGTTTTGCCGCATTCTCTATGACTGCGCCGGCGCCGAATGGCCGCTGTCGCGCAAGTTCGGCTGCGACCCGGAAATGGCCGTCGAGGTGCTCGACGTCGCCAAGCGCCTGGGCCTGGAGCCGTGCGGCATCTCGTTCCATGTCGGCTCGCAGCAGCGCAAGGTGAAGGCGTGGGACCGTGCGCTGGCGATGGCCTCGCAGGTGTTCCGCGACTGCGCCGAGCGCGGCATCAACCTGAGCATGGTTAACATGGGCGGCGGCTTCCCGACCAAGTACCTGAAGGACGTGCCGCCGGTGGTGACCTACGGCCGCTCGATCTTCCGGGCGCTGCGCAAGCACTTCGGCAACCAGATCCCGGAGACCATCATCGAGCCCGGCCGCGGCATGGTGGGCAACGCCGGCATCATCGAGTCCGAGGTCGTGCTGATCTCGAAGAAGAGCGACGAGGACGAGGTGCGCTGGGTGTACCTGGACATCGGCAAGTTCGGTGGTCTCGCCGAGACCATGGACGAGTCGATCCGTTACGCCATCCGCACCCCGCATGACGGGGCCGACATGACGCCGTGCGTGCTCGCCGGACCCACCTGCGACAGCGCCGACGTGCTGTATGAGAAGAACCCGTATCCGCTTCCGGTGACGCTGGAGATCGGCGACAAGCTGCTGATCGAAGGCACCGGAGCCTATACGTCGACCTACTCGGCGGTGGCGTTCAACGGCATCCCGCCGCTGAAGACGTACCACATCTAAGCAGCCTCTCTCTCGAGGCCCGACGAACCCGGGAGCCGGTCCGCCGGCTCCCTTCCCTGACATCCTGATTTCTGACGACGCCTTGGACCGGCGTGCTTTTCGCACGCAGGTCTCAAGCGGGGACTGACGCGCCATGACCGCTCTTCGCAAGCCACAGATCGCCCTCACCTCGAAAGCCGCTCCGTTCGCGATCCGCAACGAGCGTGCTGCCGACGTCGCCGCCCGTGAAGCGCTGCTGGATGCCAGCTTTGGCGAAAACCGCCATGGCCGCACCTGCCAGCGGCTGCGCGACGGACGTGCGCCCGCTGCCGGCCTTGCGCTGGCCGCGCTGCACGAGGGGACACTCGTGGGGACCGTGCGGCTGTGGCACGTCAGCGCCGGAGGCAGGCCCGCTCTGGTCCTCGGACCGCTGGCGGTGGACCCTGCTTGCCGCGAGCTCGGGATCGGCGCCGCGCTGATGCAACAAGCGCTGGCCGCCGCCCGGGCGCGCGGGCATGCCGCGGTGATCCTGCTCGGCGATGCCTCCTATTACGCCCGCTTCGGCTTCTCGGCCGCCAGCACCGGCGAACTCTCGCTGCCCGGCCCATTCGAGCGCGACCGCCTGCTGGCGATCGAATTCACCGACGGCGCGCTCGATGGCGCCGCCGGGATGATCGTCCCGACCGGCGCGGCCTTGGCCAAACGGCGGCCATCGCGCGCTTTGCACGCGAACGCGGCTTAAGGGATTGCCATCATGGCGACGACCAAAGCCGCGTTTAGCGGCGATGTCCGGCCGCGCCTATTCCTTTGGGGTTGCGCGCGCCCCGGAAACGCCCTTTAACCCGCGAAACAGCCCTTCAGTCGAGGCCGAAACCGATGTCCCGTCGCCTGATCTCCACTGGCTCTCCCTTTGAGAAGACCGCCGGCTACAGCCGCGCCGTGATCGACGGCGAGTTCGCGTTCGTCGCAGGAACCACCGGCTATGACTACAGCACGATGACGATGCCGGCCGATGTCACCAGCCAGTCACGCAACTGCTTCAAGACCATCGAAGCTGCCCTGAAGGAGGGCGGATTCGAGATGGCCGACATCGTCCGCGTGACCTATTACCTCACCGACGTCAAAGACGCAGACGCGCATTTCGCTGTCTGCGGCGAAGTGCTCGGCGAGATCCGTCCCGCGGCCACGCTTCTGGTCGTCTCGGCGCTCTACAAGCCCGAGATGAAGGTCGAGATCGAAGCGACCGCCAAGCGCCGCAGCGCCTGATCCATCCCTCACAATTTGTCCGCCAGCACGTTCCGGAGAAACCATCCCATGAGCCCCGCCTCGCAGATCTACGCGAAGATCACTGGTCCCATCGTCATGGTCGGCTTCGGCTCCATCGGCAAAGGCACGTTGCCGCTGATCGAACGGCATCTCGACTACGACAAGTCGCGCGTCACCGTGATCGATCCCAAGGACGAGGGCCGCAAGGCGCATTGCGAGAAGCACAATGTCCGCTTCATCCAGAAGGGCGTGACCAAGGACAATTATCGCGAGTTGCTGACCCCGCTGCTCACCGAAGGCGGCGGCCAGGGCTTTTGCGTCAATCTCTCGGTCGACACCGGCTCCACCGACATCATGGAGCTCTGCAACGAGCTTGGCGCTCTCTATATCGACACCGTCAATGAGCCTTGGCTCGGCTTCTATTTCGATTCCTCGAAGGGCCCGGAAGCGCGCTCCAACTACGCCCTTCGCGAAGCGACGCTGGCCGCCAAGAAGGCGCGCCCGTCGGGCTCGACGACGGCCGTCTCGTGCTGTGGCGCCAACCCCGGCATGGTCTCCTTTTTCGTCAAGCAGGCGCTGCTCAACGTCGCCGCTGATCTGAAGCTCAACGCTCCCAAGCCGAAGACCAAAGCGGAATGGGCGGATTTGATGCGGCAGGCCGGCATCAAGGGCATCCACATCGCCGAACGCGACACCCAGCGCTCGAAGACGCCGAAAGAGCCGGATGTCTTCGTCAACACCTGGTCGGTGGAAGGCTTCCTGTCGGAAGGCGTGCAGCCCTCCGAGCTCGGTTGGGGCACCCACGAAAAATGGATGCCCGAGAATGCCCGGACCCACGAAGCCGGCTGCGGCGCCGCCATCTACCTGATGCAGCCCGGCGCCAATACGCGCGTGCGCACCTGGTGCCCGACCCGGGGCGCGCAGTACGGCTTCCTCGTCACCCACAACGAGTCGATCTCGATCGCCGATTACTTCACGGTACGCGACGGATCGGGCACGGCGGTCTATCGGCCGACCTGCCACTATGCCTATCATCCGGCCGACGATGCCGTGCTGTCGCTGCATGAAATGTTCGGCCGCGCGGCGAAGATGCAGGAAAAGCACCACATCCTCGACGAGAACGAGATCGTCGACGGCATCGACGAGTTGGGCGTGCTGCTGTTCGGCCACGACAACAACGCCTACTGGTACGGCTCGCAGCTCTCGATCGAGGAGACCCGCAAGCTCGCGCCCTATCAGAACGCCACCGGCCTGCAAGTGACCTCCGCCGTGCTCGGCGGCATGGTCTGGGCGCTGGAAAACCCCAACGAAGGCATCGTCGAAGCCGACGAGATGGATTTCGATCGCCTGCTGGAAATCCAGCTGCCCTATCTCGGCCCGGTGAAGGGTTTTTATACCGACTGGACCCCGCTGACGGATCGTCCGGGGCTGTTCCCGGAGGACATCGATACCAGCGATCCCTGGCAGTTCCGGAATATTCTGGTGCGGTGACGACGCGGACTTAATGCTCGTCATTCCGGGGGCCAGCCCAACACTCCGCTGTCATGCTCCGCGAAGGCGGGGCATCCAGTACGCCGCGGCCTCTCCGTATCCACGCATGGTCGCTGGAATACTGGATCGTCCGCTTTTGCGGACGATGACACCAATTGCATGGTGACCGCTTCTACTTCTCCTTGATCGGCGGCGCGATCTTCTCGGCGGGCGCTTGCGGCAGGGCCGGCTTGGTGGCCGCGCCCTGGGTCTGCGGATCGGGCCGCGCGGGCTCGGGCGCCGGGGTGGTCGGGCGCTCACCGCCGGGTTTTGATTCCGCCGGCGTCTTGGTCTGATTGTCCGAGGGCGTGCCCTGGAGCGGCTGCGTCCCCTGCGCCAGTTCCATCCGGCGTTCGGCCCGGATTTGCGCCAGCGACAGGCCCGAGATCACGACGCCAGCCACAAACAGCGAGCAGGCGATCAACACGTCTCGTGTCAGTTTGCCCTTTTGGTTTTTGCCGGCCATCTCGATCACCGCCTTTGTCCGCGGGATCAACGAATTTGCCCGACAGCGGTTCCGTGCCCGGCAAGACGGGAACCGCACGCCTTGCCCCGCTAGCGCGCCGCCATTAGTCCGTGGTGCTGACTTCCCAGGTGGCGTGGCGCACGCCCGGCAGGTGCTGAAGATCGGTCGCCACCGCATTGAGCTCGTTCGGATCGACCGCACTCGCAACCAGTTTTGCGACGATCTCCAAAACGTCCTCGCCAAGCTCGACCACGTCGACATCGGCCACCGAATATTTCGCGGCCTCGAGCTTGTCGATCAGACGGTCGCGCATGTCGGGCAACGCATCGGTCGCGACCGCGAGCTTGAAGTAGTAGGTCGCCTCCGAGGTCTTCTCGTTCAGCGGGATACGGTTGATGGCATTGACCAGCGACCGCAGCATGGTGTTGCCGGCGATGACGAACACGGTCAGCGCTGCCGCTTGCGCGACCATGTCGGCGCCGGCGCAGGAGCCGACAGCCGCGGAAGCCCACAGCGTCGCTGCGGTATTGAGCCCGCGCACGTCCATACCCTGCTTCATGATGACGCCGGCACCGAGAAAGCCGATGCCGGAAACGACATAGGCGATCACCCGCACCGCACCGTCCACGCCGTCCAGATGCATGGCGAGATCGACGAAGGCAGCCGCCCCGACCGCGACCAGCACATTGGTGCGCAGGCCCGCCGTGCGCTGCCGGTACTGCCGCTCGGCGCCGATCAGTGTGCCCAGCACGAAGGCCGTGAACAGGCTGACCAGCGTGTCGAGGAAATCAGCAATCTGGAAGGTCGTCAGAAACCGCATGGCCCCGTATACGGCTGGAACGATGACAGATCAAAGCTCCAGCAGTCCGCCCTCGCCATTTTCGTCGGCGAATGCCAGCAGCGTGCCTTTGGCATTCCAGGCCAGCGCGGAGACCGGTGGCGTGCCGTTGCGGCGGACCAGGATCTCGGCGCCGTCTTCCAGACGCACCATCAGCACGGTACCGTCGCTGTAGCCGGCGGCGAAGATGTCGTTCTTGGGGTGGCAGGCGACCACCGACACGCGCGCCTGCAGCGGCGCGAGCATGGCGGGCTCCTTGCCCATCGGGCCGTCCTTGCTGGCGAAGGGCCACAGGATGACGGTGTCGGCGCCGGAGGTCGCCAGCGCCTTGCCGCCCGCGCTCCACGACATCGAGCGGACGCGGCCGGGATAGCCGGTCATGCGCATGTGCCGGTTGTCCGCGAGCCGCCAACCGTGCAGCGCCGCTTCATGCATCGTGGTGACCAGGAACTTGTTGTCCGGGCTGAAGGTGACGCCGAGATGAGAACCGGCCCAGGGCAAGAATTCCGCGCCCGCCGCCATGTTGGGAAACCACAGCGTCGCGCCATTGTAATGCGCGATCGCGAGCCGCAGGCCCTTCGGCGCAAACGCCAGCCCGCCGACGGTCGAGGGCACCTCGATCGATTTTTCCTCGTTCTTGCCGCTCTTGACGAAGGCGAACTTGCCGGCCGACCAGGCGAACGCGCCGTCCGAATGCAGCGCCACCGCATCGATCCAGCGCCGCTTCGGATCGGTCGCGAGCAGCGTCACCTCGCCCTTGGCGTCGAGCGACACGACCTTGCCGTCGTCGCCGCCCATCACGAGGCGCTTGCCGTCGGACGCGGTCGAGAGAATGCCGCCGCTGTGCACGGCGACTTTGCTGATCTCGCCCTTGCCGTCGACCAGCGCGACATTCTCCTCGCCGCCGACGAAGGCGGCGCGGTCGCCAAGGAAATGTGCCGAGGTCACGCCCATGCCGAGCGTAACAGGCTTGACGCGATCGGTGACGGAGACGATCGAGGCGGAATCGGGAGCCGGCGTAAACTCTTTCATCACGAGACGATGCAGCTCTCGAAGCCCGTGCGAATGAGCTCTTCCGGCAATTCGCGACCGATGAAGACGAGGCGGCTTTGGCGCGGCTCGCCGTCCTTCCATTTCCGCTGGTGGTCGCCCTCCAGCATCATGTGCACGCCCTGGAACACGTAGCGGTCGTCATCGTCGTGGAACGCGAGGATGCCCTTGGAGCGCAGGATCTTGCCGCCCTCGACCTGCACCAGGTTCTGGAGCCAGGGCATGAACACGTTCGGATCGAGCGGCTTGTCGGTCTTGAGCGACAGCGACTGCATGTCCTCGTCGTGATAGTGCTTCAGGCCGTGGCCATGATCATGGTCGTGATGATGGTCGTGGCCGTGATGGTGGTCATGGTCGTGATCGTCGACCTCGAGGAAGTCAGGTTCGATGTCGAGGATGCGATCGAGGTCGAACGCGCGACGATCGAGCACGTCGGCCAGCGCCACCGAGCAGCGCTCGGTGCGGTGCAGCTTGGCATAGGGGTTGATTGCACGGATGCGGGCCTCGACCTCGGCGAGCTCGGGCTTTGTCACGAGGTCGGTCTTGTTCAGCACGATGACGTCGGCAAAAGCGATCTGGTTCTTGGCTTCGGGCGCGTCCTTGAGCCGGTCGGAGAGCCATTTGGCGTCCGCGACCGTGACCACCGCATCGAGGCGGGCGTTCTTCTGCACATCCTCATCGACGAAGAAGGTCTGGGCGACCGGCGCGGGATCGGCAAGACCCGTGGTCTCGACGATGATGGCGTCGAACTTGCCTTTGCGCTTCATCAACCCTTCCATGATGCGCACGAGGTCGCCGCGCACGGTGCAGCAGATGCAACCGTTGTTCATTTCGAACACTTCCTCGTCGGCGCCGATGATGAGGTCGTTGTCGATACCGATTTCGCCGAACTCGTTGACGATGACGGCGTATTTCTTGCCGTGGTTTTCCGACAGGATACGGTTGAGCAGCGTGGTCTTGCCGGCGCCGAGATAGCCGGTCAGGACGGTCACGGGGATTTTCTGGGAGGTCGCTTCAGACATAACAACTCCGGACGTAGGGCTTGTCGCGCGACGCGAGGCGGGGTGGCCCCCTGCCCTAATGGTCAAGCGCGCTGGTCAGGGCCTTTATATTGTGCCTGACCATGTCAATGTAAGTGGGTGCAGGCCCCTTTTCGCCGGTCAAACCGTCGGAAATCAGGGTCCCGCCGACCTTTGCCCCGGTCTCGGCCGCGATCCGCCGGATCAGCCGGTCGTCGCTGATATTCTCCAGGAAAACGGCCGGAATTTTTTGAGCCCGGATCTGGCCGATGATGCCGGCGATATCCCGCGCGCTGGGCTCGATTTCGGTGGAGACTCCCAGCGGGGCGATGAACGCGATGCCGTACTCAGCAGCGAAATAACCGAAGGCGTTGTGGGTGGAGATCACCCTGCGCCGCTCGGGTGGAATCTTGGCCACGGCGTCGCGGACCTCGCGGTCGAGCGTGTCGAGTTTTTCCAGGTAGGCTTTTGCCTGGGTGCGGAAGAAGTCCGCATCGTCCGGGTCGGCCGCAGCGAGCGCATTGGCGATGTCACTCACGTAAATCCTGGCGTTGGGGACAGACTGCCAGGCATGCGGATCGGCTGCCGAGCCGAGCTTCAGGGGCGCCACACCGTCGCTCGCGGTGACTACCTGCGCCTTAGCTCCGGAGGACTGCACCAGACGCGGCAGCCAGCCCTCCAGCCCGAGCCCGTTGACGATGACGAGCTTTGCGGCGGCGATCCGCTTCGCATCGGATGGCGTCGGCGTGTACACATGGACATCGCTGTCGGCGCCGACCAGCGTCGTGACGTTGACCCGGTCGCCGCCGACGTTCCGGACGAAATCGCCGAGAATCGAGAAGCTGGCGACCACGTTGAGCCGCTCCGCGGCGTGCAGCGGCGAGGCGATCAGCAACAGCACACAAACGAGAACACGCCGCATCGCCGTCACGCCTCCAGATGCCGGCCGGGAAACAGCTGCCGGACGATACCGCCGACGCGCCCGAACAGGACGGAGACGATGTAGAGCACGCTCGCAATCAGGATGATCGCGGGGCCCGACGGAACGCGGGTCTGGAACGACAGCACGAGGCCGGCATAGCCAGAGACAGCCGCGGCAATGACGGCAATGCAGATCATCACCGTGAGATCGCGCGACCAGAACCGCGCGATGCCGGCCGGCAGGATCATCAGGCCGACTGCGAGCAGAGTGCCAAGCGCCTGAAAGCCGTTGACGAGGTTGATCACGACCAGTGCGAGGAAGACGAGATGCGCAGGTCCGCCGGCACGGCTCACGGTGCGCAGAAACAAGGGATCGACGCTCTCGATCACCAGCGGGCGAAAGATCACGGCCAGCACCAGCAGCGTGATCGTGGCGTTGAAGGCGACAATCAGCAGGGTCTGGTCGTCCATGGCAAGGATGTTGCCGAACAGCACGTGCAGCAGGTCGATATTGGTGCCCTTGATCGAGACGATGCTGACGCCCAGCGCCAGCGAGGCCAGATAAAAGGTCGCGAGTGACGCGTCCTCCTTCAACCCGGTCGAGCGCGCGACCACACCGGAGAGGATCGCGACCGCAAAGCCCGCGATCAGGCCGCCCGCCGTCATCGCGAACAGATTGAGGCCGGAGAGCAGGAAGCCAACCGCCGCTCCCGGCAGGATCGCGTGTGCCATGGCATCGCCGACGAGGCTCATCCGCCGCAGCATCAGGAACACGCCGATCGGCGCACCGGCGAGCGACAGCGCGATGACAGCCGCGAGCGCCCGCCGCATGAACTCGAATTCGGTGAACGGACCGATCAGCGCGTCGTAGACCATCTGTGATCACGCCGCTCGCGAGCGGGCATCGTCGGCCGCGCAGGCCGCGGCACTGTCGTCGAACGCCTCGCACATCCGCATCGCAACCAGCAGGTTTTCCGGCGTCAGCACCTCCGCCGTCGGGCCCCACGCCACAGGCCCGCGCGCCAGCACCAGCGTCTCGCTGAAATGATTGCGCACCATCTCCATGTCGTGCAGCGCGGCCAGCACGGTACGGCCCTCGCCATGCCATTGCTTCACCAGCGCGAGCAGATCGGCCGTGGTCTTGCTGTCGATGGCGTTGAAGGGCTCGTCGAGCACGATCAGCGCAGTGTCCTGGAGCAGCACGCGCGCGAACAGCACCCGCTGCATCTGCCCGCCGGAGAGGGTGCCGATGGGACGGTTCTCGAAACCGTTCAGCCCAACGGCGCCGATGGCCCGCAGGATCTTGTCGCGCGCGGCCTTGCCAATACCGCCGAACAGGCCGGTCGCGCGCCACAATCCGGTGGCGACGAAATCGAACACCGAGATCGGGAAGCTGCGGTCGATCTCGGCGCTCTGCGGCAGATAGGCAATATCGCGGGAATCAAGCCCGCCGAGATGAATGCTGCCGTCGAGCGGCCTGAGGATGCCGACGATGCCGCGCAGCAGCGTCGACTTGCCGGCGCCGTTCGGGCCGATCACCGCAACCAGCGCGCCGGAGGCGACCTCGCCGCTGAGGTGGTGCACGGCCGGGTGCCGGTCATAACCAAGTGTCACGTTGTGGAAGTGCACGGCCGCCATGATCACCTCATCGCCAGCCAGACGACACCCCAGAGCACGACGCAAACGGCCATTGCGGCCGACAGGCGCGCGGCCATCGTCATGCGCAAGATCGACCAGGGCGCGGCTTGGGCCGGATGCGGCTGGGCTGCGTCATGGACATGGGCGTGGCTGTGGTCGTGCCCATGCGAATGCCCGTGGGCATGGGAATGGTCGTGATGATGGGTCGGGGACGCGGCGGGAACCATTCAAGGACGTTATATTATAACATTACGCCTGTCCACGCCCGGCTCAGGCTCGCTCGCATAGCAAAAAGGCGGCCGCGCACGCGGCCGCCTTTTTGTTTATGTCATTCCCGGGCGGCAAAGCCGAACCCGGAATCTCGAGATTCTCTGGTGCGGGAGCCCGCACCATAGTTCGATGCTGCGCATCGCCCCGGAATGACGGAGTGAAGCCTCAGACCTTGTCGAACAGGGACTCGACGTATTCCCAGTTCACGAGGTTCTCGACAAACGCCTTCAGATAGTCCGGACGGCGGTTGCGATAGTCGATGTAATAGGAGTGCTCCCAGACATCGACGCCGAGGATCGGGGTGGCGCCATGCACCAGCGGATTCTCGCCGTTCGGGGTCTTGGAGATCTCGAGCTTGCCGTTCTTGACCTGGAGCCAGGCCCAGCCGGAGCCGAACTGACCGACGCCGGCCGCCTGGAAGTCGGTCTTGAACTTCTCGAAGCCGCCGAGGTCCTCGTTGATCTTCTTCTCGAGCTTGCCGGGCAGCTTGGTGCCGCCGCCATTGGGCTTCATCCAGCTCCAGAAGTGAATGTGATTGTAATGCTGGCCGGCATTGTTGAACACTGCGGGGTTCTTGCCGAACGAGCCCTTGACGATCTCCTCAAGGGATTTGCCTTCCCATTCGGTGCCCTTGAGCGCGTTGTTGCCGTTGGTGACATAGGCCTGGTGGTGCTTGTCGTGGTGGAATTCCAGCGTTTCCTTCGACATGAATTGCCCGAGGGCGTCATAGGCGTAAGGAAGGGGGGGCAGCGTGAATGTCATGGGTTGTTGTCCGCAACTGATGGGGAACGAGGCTTAACGGTCACCCCTTATAGAAGGTTCCGCCGCCGTTAAATACCGCCAATTTCGAAAGGCCGGGATGCGAGGCACGGCCGGAAGGCACAATTTTGCCGCAGGCGCGCCGATGCTCGTCCCGACTTGATCGTCGCCGCAAAATATCATTGCCTTTGAACCGCTTATGACAGAACGAATGGACCACGCAGCCGGCATGCAAAAGACAGAGCAATGAGCATCGAGATCGATATTTTAAACGGTGACGCCTCGTGGTCGATCGCGGAGCCCTTGCATAGCGCGGTCTGGCCGCGCCACAAGGTCGAGAAGCAGCCTTGGGGTCACGTCGTGTGGGCCCATCCCGATCTACGTGTACTGATCGAGACGCCCGAGGACGGCCTCGTCTGCCATGTCGGCATCTACTTCCGCACCGTCACCTGGAACGGACAGAAGGTGCATGTTGGCGGCATCGGCGGAGTCTGCACGCGCGAGGACCGCCGCCGCCGCGGCTACGCCACCATGGCAATCGACGCAGCGGTGCACACCATGCGGGCCAACGAGGCGGTCCGCTTTGCGATCCTGTTCTGCGAACCGCACAATGTCGCCTTCTACGAGGCGCGCAAATGGCAACCCTTCAAGGGCGAGATATATTGCGAGCAGCCGGAGGGACGGATTCGATTCACCCATATGGCCCCCTACGTGTTCGACGTGGTGCGCGCACCGACGCTCGGCACCATCGACCTCTGCGGCCTGCCCTGGTGACGCCGGTGTTCGCTGGGGCAAATAAGCTCAGGAATGTGATTCCATCAGGCGTTGCACTATCCTGATTTGCTGCTATTGAGACGCCTCCATTCCAAGGCGCCCTCCACGACATTCAGATTTGCCGCCCTCGCTATCCTCCTGGCTGCGCTGCTTGGTGGGACTGCCGCGCAGGCGCAGAGCGCCGACGGGACCTGGCTTACTCAGGCCGGCGATGCACGCGTCAGGATCAGCAAGTGCGGCGGCGGCATCTGCGGCGTCATCGTCTGGCTGCGGGAGCCCTACGACACCGCGACCGGCCAGCCCGCGACCGACAGCAAGAATCCCAATCCCGCGCTCGCCAAACGCTCGATGATCGGATTGCCGCTGTTCAGCGGCATGCGGCCGGCCGGGCCGAGCAAATGGTCGGGCGAGATCTACAATGCCGACGACGGCAGCACTTATGCGAGCAGCGTGACGGTAACGGGCGCGGATTCGCTGCGGGTCGAAGGCTGTGTCGGTGCGCTCTGCGGCGGCGAGACCTGGACGCGGGCCGGACGCTAACTCGCGTCCGCCGGCATCGCCTTCAACGCCGTCGCTGCCGATGCGTAGCCGCCCCGCGCGCCATCGATGAAGTGGACGTGATCGCTGCGCAGCGCCGAGGGCGTGAAGCAAGTCATCATCGCGGCGTCCTGCTGATAGAGGCCATAGCGCACGATGCCGGCGCGTGCGGCCGTCGCAAGACGATCGCTCAGGTCGCGTTCGAGCTCAGGGGTACAATCGAGAATCATGCGCAGGCCGTCGTCATATTTTCGGAAGTCGGAGTTCTCGACCACCTGGCGCTTGTAGACCTTCGGCACGAAGCCGCCGGCTTTGATGTCGAAGTGCATCAGGAGATAGGCGAAAAGCGTGTAGGCGAGCACGGCGGCGCGACGCGTGAACAACGAGCCGCCGCGTTTCGCGCGGGCTTCATAGTCCAATCCCTGCGGCGGCCACGTCAGCGGCGGCCCCTGCGGCGGCACAGGACGGCCAGCATCCGGGCTGCGCTCGACCAGATGGATGATGTCCTCGATCACTTTTCGGAACGCCGTCGGATCCGCACCGCGCGCCGGCATCACCAGCACCGATAGGATCAGTCCGCGCGAGGCCGGAATCACCTCGAACCGGCAAGACAGGCCCGAGAGATCCGGCTGCGTGCCGGCGGGCGCTTCAGTGATGGCGAACTCGCCACGCTTCATCGCGGCGTCAGCCCAGTTCAACCCACCGCCGGAGAACATCGCATAGGACAAATTTGCCGACGGGCCGAACCGCGCGACGCGCACATCCAGGCCTTGCGCGCGGATGGCGCTCACCGGCACCAGCGCGACGCGCATCGTGAGATCGAGATCCTCCCGCACCCAGGTCGCCGTTGCGGCCAATGCTTCGCGGGCGCGGTCGAGATCGCCGGGCGCCACCGCAAAGCTCGCGCCATCGCCGCCGAACACGAAGGGGAATTCGCGCCCCTCCAGCGCGTTCGTCACCGCCGCGATCACGGCGGCGCCGGCCATGTTGACCGCCTTGTAACGCTGCGCCGCAATCGCCTTGGTGGAATCGACGATATCGGCGACGCCAATGCTCCAGTCCTCCGGCAACGGCGAATACAGCGCAGGGTCCATCAGGCTGGTGAACCCGCGAAAGACGGGAATGGCGCCGTAGAAGGATTCGCCTGATTGCATCTGGTTATGCCGCGATGGTTGGGAACATGTCCAAAAGAAATACGTGGCAAGTTCGATTCGGGTTCGCCGCCTGACGCGCCCCCTGCAATCATTGGCCGAAACGGCCTCGGACAACAAGATGAGGTCGCGCTGCAATGCCGCAACGGATCATTGATCGACGTCAAACGACCGGCCGGGGAGAACGACTAGGGTTGGGCCCTCTCCGGGGGTTCCACGGGATTTTCGAAGTGTCCGACTTCGCCAACAAGGACTCCACCGGCCCGGTCCGCCGGCGCACCGGGCTTGACCCGATCAGCGCGGTCAAGATGCCGGAACGATTGACCGCGGCCGTCGATGCCTGGGCGGAAACCCATCAGCTGTCGCGCTCGGATGCGATCTGCAAGCTGGTCGAACTGGGGCTGAACACTGTGCCTGCCGCACCGTCATCGACGCACACGGTCGCATCGGAAGCCACCAGGATCGAAGAGATCGCAGTGCAGGAGATCGATAGTCTGCTTGATCCCGACTTGCCGCCAGACGAACGCGAGCGCCGCATTCGGCGCCTCACCGAAGGGCCCCCGGAATTTTCACATGAGCGGGTCGATCTGCCAAAGCACGAACCGTGAGCACCGATAGGGCTAATGCAGCTTCTCATCCTCGCGCTTGCGCGATGCGGGCGCGGGCACGTTGTGACAGCCTACCAACCGGACGAATTGCTGCGGATACATTTCGTGGCCATGATCGCCGGAGTTTTGATGCGCCATCGGCGGGCTATGAATGTCGTCCGGCTTCGCGCGGGATGGCTCGGTCGGGCCGTAATTCGAAGCCGTCATGTTTGAACTGGCCATGGACTGCTCCTCGTGGATTGGGGCAGATCGATTGACGTAACTCAACGGATTGCGGCGCATCTTACGACCAAATCCGGCGGAATGACATTGCTCCGGATCAACTCAATTATGGCGAAGCGGGTTCCGCCTTACGCCGTGTTACCAGCGTCGATCGTGAACACCGTGCCCGTCACATTGCGCCCGCCTTCGCCGAGCAGATATTCCACCATACGCGCGACGTCGTCGGTCTCGGGCAGCCGGCGCAGCGCGCTGCGGCCGGCAATGCGCTTGCGAGCCTCGTCGGACAGATCGTGCGTGAGCTCGGTGTCGATGAAACCGGGCGCGATCGCATTCACCGTGATGCCGAGCTTGCCGACCTCGCGCGCGAGCGAGCGGGTGAATCCGGTGGCGGCGGCCTTGGTCGCGCCATAGACTGAGAGCCCGTTATAGCCCGTCGTCGCAATGATCGAGGAGATGTTGATGATGCGGCCCGCACCATCCGCCATCATCTGACGCGCGACATATTTGGTGAGAATGATCGGCGACAGCACGTTGAGCTGCACCAGTGCCTCGATCTCGGAATTATGCATGGTGGCGAGCAGGCCTTCGGTGCCGAGGCCGGCATTGTTGACGAGGCCAAAGATCGGGCCAAGCTCGTCGCGCACCAGCTTTGCGAAGGCCGGGATCGCATCGATGACGGCGAGGTCGCAGGCGCGGAAATGCAGACGTCCTTCGGACTCGGCGATCGCGGCCTTGAGCTCCTCGCTCTCGCGCCGCGCCGCCGCGATCACGTTGTAGCCGGCGCCAACCAGGCGCTTGCCGATGGCAAGGCCGATGCCGCGGCTACCGCCGGTGACGAGAACATTATGCATCGCTACGCGCCAATTTTCCGGCCGGGGTGACGTCGAGCGTTTCGACGAAGCGGATCACCGCCGGCACCTTGTGGGAAGAGAGCTGCGCGCGGCACTGATCCAGAATTTGATCTCGGATCTCCTTGACCCGCGCCGGATCGGTACCGTCGGCGAGGATCACGTCGGCGACCACGATGCCGCCGGTGATCGGGCTCTTCCGCGATTTGGCGCGCGACATCCGCACATCGGGATGACGGTTGATCGCGGCCTCGACCTCCTCGGGATGGACCTTCAGGCCGCCGATGTTGATGATGCCACCGCGGCGGCCGACGAAATAATAGCGGTTGCCGCGCAGCTCGACCATGTCGCCGCTGTCGACGAAACCGTCGCTATCGGTCAGCGCCGCAGCGTCGCGGCCGATATAGGCATGCGCGGTGCGGCTCGAGCGGATGCGGAGCGAGCCGTCGACGACCTTCATCTCGACGCCGTTGCGATTGCCGAGATAGTTTTCCGGAAAACCTTCCAGTCCGTCATTGACGGCGAAGCCGACACCGGCCTCGGTCGAGGCATAGGCGTGACCGACGGACGATCCCGGGAATGCGGCCTTCAGGGCGTCGAGCACCGCCTGATCGGCGATCTCGCCGGAGAGACGGACGTAACCCGGCGCGAATTGCGCGGCCGAGCCGCTCATCAGGAGCTTGCGCCAGTGCGAAGGCGTGCCGGAGATGTGGGAGACACCGCGCGCCTTCAGCCGCTTCACGTGATCGGCCAGCGGCTCGTGCGGGTCCGACAGCACCATCGAACCGCCCGAGAGAATGGCACGGAGGAAGATTTGCAGGCCGCCATAGCGGCGAATGTCATAGAACGTCGCCCAGACCGGCGCCGGCCCGCGCGCGGGTCCCTCGGCGACGATCGCGCCGGTCAGCGCTTCCAGCGTATGGCCGACGATTTTCGGAACGCCCGAGGTGCCCGAGGTCAGCATCAGCCATTCGGTCGCGCGCTCGGTCTGCGCCGGAGTGGCGGATTGGAGCGGAAATTGAGTGGTGACGACCAGCGCCACATTGGTATTGGCCCAGCGATCGGGCTCGTCGGTGACGACGGCATCGATCCCGGCATCCGCGATCAAGGCATCGAGATGCGCCGGGTTGAGATCCGGCGGGCAAAGCAGCAGACGACGGGCGATACCGTCGAGCTCGATCATGGCAAGGCCCGACCGCAGCTGGTCGGACAATTTCAGCAGCACCGCGCGGCCCGAGAGCTCGCGCAGGCGGCCGCCCAGGACCGTCAGCGACAGCATGTCCGTCAGCGAGACGACATCGTGCGCGTCCGACAGCGTGCGGCCCTTCAGTTCCGCGCCGAGATGGTCGCGAAGCGCAAAGATCTCACGCGGGGACATTTTCGTAGGCCCGCACGAAATCGCCCACGGTGGCGGGGAACGCGGCGTCCTCGGAAATGGTGAAGGGATCGACGCCGGTCTCGTCCTCGAGGCGCGCGACCAGGATCGCGAAGGCAAGCGAGTCGAAGCCCGTCTCGTGCAGGGACAGATCGTCCGTGAGTGCGGGAAGCGCGACGTGCTGTTCCTTGGCGATCTGCTGGATCGCTTCAATAACCTTAGACCTTACCGACATGGCTGGCTCACTTCCGTTATCGATCGTTCGTGTTGCGGCGGCTCTTGATGACCGCCCCTTGGCGCTGTGTTTACCCGACAGAAGTAAATGGGCTCTTGGACAATTCAGATAAAATTGGACCTATCTAGCGGATTTCGGTGCAGTTACAGCCTGATCGAGCCATCCACGATCTCTGCGTATGTTTCCGCATCGAGCGCGACATAGGCGCCGGATTTAGGCTCCGCCATGAACAGCGGATCGGAGATCGCGGCTGGATTGAACCCCTCCCGAGCCAATTCCCCCTTCTTCTGCTTGAACGTCTCGGTCGCATCGAGCTCGCCGGAGATGCGGATGAAGACCGGGCGGGCGTAGGCCGGCAGGCGCTGCGCGAGGTGCGCGGGCAGTGCCGCGATGTCAAAACCTTCGTTGACGACGATCGCGCTCATGCCGGCGCGGCCGTCCGCGCCGGGGATGCCGACACCATAGGTGGTGGCGTCGATCACGCCGGTGAAATCACGCACTGCGTCGTTGACTTCCGAGGTCGCAACGTTCTCGCCCTTCCAGCGAAAGGTATCGCCGATGCGGTCGACGAAATGAAAAAAGCCCTTCTCATCGAGCCGCATCAGATCGCCGGTGCGGAACCAGGCGTCGCCCTTGGCGAAGACATCGCGAAGAACCTTCTTCTCGGTTTCCGCGGCGTCGGTGTAGCCCTCGAAGCGGCCACCGCCCTGGTCGGCCGTACCGATGCGGCCAATGGCCTCGCCCGCCTCGCCACGCGCACATGCGATGCAAAGACTTTCCGCGTTGCGCAGCGGCGCACCGTCGCCGCGATCGAGCTTGACGAGACTTGCAGGGAAGCGATGCGCGAGCAGCGGTGGAATGCGCCCGATCGCGCCCGGCTGGCCCTCGACATTGAACAGGGAGAAATTGCCTTCCGTCGCCGCATAGAACTCGAGGATGCGGGGAATGCCGAAGCGCGCCTTGAAGTCCTGCCAGATGTCACCGCGCAGGCCGTTGCCGCAGGCGAGCCGCAAGCGATGGCGGTTCTCGTATTCCGACGGCGGCGCCTTGAGCAGATAGCGGCAGAGTTCGCCGATATACTGGAACAGGGTGCAGTCATGCCGCACGATGTCAGACCAGAAGCTCGAGGCCGAGAATTTTTCCGCGATCACAACGGAGCCGCCGGCGGCGAGCATGCTGCATGGTGCGACGATGCCGCCGACCGAGTGGAACAGCGGCAGGCAATCATAGAGCCGGTCCTGCGGCGTGGCTCCGGTGAGGCCGGCGAACCAAAAGCCCCAATTGAGGATACGGCGATGGCTGATGCTGGCGGCTTTGGGCAGGCCCGTCGTGCCGGAGGTGTAGATCAGCAGCGCGCGGTCGTCGATGGTGACGTCGCCATGTTCCCCTGGCGAGAGCGGGCCGTCGTCGAGCGCGGCAAGCGCGACGTCGATGGTGCGCTCGCTGCGTGCGTCACCGTGAGTCCACACCCTGGCTTCCGACTTCAGATGCGGCGTCGCGCTGTCCAGCATCTGCGTCAATTCGTGCGCGACGATAATGTGCGAGGGCTTCGCGACGTCGATGCAATGCGAGAGCGATTGCCCCACAAGCTTGGTGTTGATCAGCGCGACCACGCCGCCAACCCGGCTGATGCCGAGCCATGCCGCGACATAGTCGATGCTGTTCGGCATGATCAGGCCGACGGTGTCGCCCTTGCCAATGCCGACCGAGCACGCCCAGCGCGCGTAGCGATTGATACGCTTCGACAGGCCGTCGTAGTCGAGAGTTGCGTCGTCCGTGACCAGCGCGACGCGGTCGGGCTGGCGCCGTGCCCAGTCGTCGACGACGTCGGCGAATAACCGGCCCGGCAGCGTCTCGATCCGCGCGGTCAGCTCGATCGCCTTCAGCCAGATTTTTGAAGCCGATGGCGCGCGCGCTGCTCGGGGTTGATCGATGACGCCGGTGCTCATGCCGTTCATTCTTTTCGGACGGTATCTGCTTGTTCCCGGCAGCTTAGACCGCGCGTCCTGCCCAGATGTTAAGAGACAAGGTAAAACTCGGTTAGCCCTCGATTAACTGCGATCATCCTTTACCAAGCCGGTGGGAACAGCATGCGGCCTGGCGCGATTCTTGCGATACCAAATCCAGTCATTCGGGCGCGCTGGGCGCGTCCCCTCTGTCCCGCTTGCGGGAGAGCTGAACTGGAGGCCAGCATGATCACCCGGCGCCACTTCCTTCAGACCGCCGCCTCTGCAGCGGCCGCGCTCGCCGCGCCGCGCGCATTTTCCATGGGGAATCCGTCCTATCCGTCACGCGGCGTGAAATGGGTGGTGCCCTATGCTCCGGGCGGCGCCACCGACCTGCTGTCGCGACTGATCTGCCAGCGACTGTCCGACCGGCTCGGCCAGACCTTCGTGGTCGAGAACAAGCCCGGCGCGGGCAGCAATATCGGCACCCAGGCGGTGATCACCTCGGCCCCCGACGGCTACACACTGCTGCTCACCTCGACCGCGAACGCGATCAACGCGTCGTTCGACCCCGCGCTGGCTTATGATTTCAGCAAGGGCATCGCACCCGTTGCGGGCGTCGCACGCATTCCGCTGGTGCTGGTCGTCAACAATGATCTTCCGGTGAATAACGTCGCCGACTTCATCGCCTACGCCAGGGCCAATCCCGGCAAGATGTCGATCGCCTCATCCGGCATCGGCACCTCGCTGCATCTCTCCGGCGAACTGTTCAAGTCGATGGCCGGCGTGCAGTTCACTCACGTGCCCTATCGCGGCTCCGCGCCGGGACTGACCGACGTGATGAGCGGCCAGATCCAGGGCATGTTCGACAACGTCACCTCGTCCTTCGAGCTGGTCCGCGCCGGCAAGCTGCGCGCGCTGGGCGTCACCACGCGCGAGCGCTCGGAGATCTTGCCGGACGTGCCGCCGATCGCGGAGACGCTTGCCGGCTACGAGACTTCATCATTCTACGGCGTCGGCGCCCCGCACGACACTCCGCGCGAGATCATCGATCTGCTCAATCGCGAGATCGATGCGGCCCTGTCCGATGCCGAGATCAAGGCCCGCATCGCCGAGCTCGGCGCCATCCCGCTGCACGGCAACGCCGATGCGTTCGGCGGCATGCTGGGCGAGGAGACTGAGCGCTGGCGCAGAATTGTCGAGCTGTCGGGCGCGAGAAAGGAGTAAGCGAGAGGCAGACCGCGCTAGGTGAGTTCGGCCGAACAGGCTATCCTTGCCTCTACCTTGCGTTGTTCTGGCTACGACAGGGAGGCGACCGTGGCCCTCGACCCCTCACAGATTCCGGTTCAGGCAGCGCCGTTCGAGCAACCGCTGACCATTGTTGCCAACCGCCTCAGAGGCCAGAGACCAGTCAAGGTGGTCGCGATCGGCTCGTCCACGACGGCGGGCGAAGGCGGCATCGCACCCTATCCGCAACGCCTGCTCGCGGACCTTCGGATACAATTCCCCAAGGCGACAATCGATGTCATCAACCGGGGCGTCGGCGGCGAAGAGGCTCCTCAGGAGCTCATGCGATTCAAGCATGACGTCTTCGAGCAGAATCCGGATCTCGTGATCTGGCAGGTCGGAACGAATGCGGTCTGGCAATCGGCCGATCAGAAGCCTCCATCATTCGAAAAGACTACTCAGGCTATCCGTGACGGCGTCGACCAGATGCTCGCGGCCGGACGGATGGATGTGATCCTGATGGATTTGCAATATGTGCCGGCACTGCTGACACCGGCGAAGCAAGCCAGCGCCATCGCAATGGTCGACGCGATCAGCGAGATCGCGCATGCGAAGGGCGTCAACGTGTTCCGCCGCTTCGAGTTGATGCAGGGCTGGCACGATATCGCAAAGATTTCGTTCGACCGGATGGTCGACCCCGGTGACGACACCAGGCTGCACGCAAGCGACTGGACGACGGACAAGATGACCTGGCAATTGACCGCCGCGATCGACGCTGCGGTCAAAAAGGCGCAACCGTCCTGAGCCGCACCGGACGCTAACCCCTCCGCCTGTGGCGCGGACGCGGTTCGTTCCCCCGATAATACGGATTGAGATCGCAGGTCGCGGCGCGGCCGGAAGCCGTGGCGCGGCACTGCGGCAGCGAGGTGAAGGAACAGTCATACCAGTGCCCGCCGCCGCCGCTCATATCGCCGGTATAAACGTGCATGCAGACGGGATAGTTGGGATCGTAGGTCTGCGCTTGCGACGGCGCAGCCGCGAGCAAGGCACCGATGGTCACAATCAAGCCGAATAAGCAACGCATCAAGACTCTCCCTGGAAATCGCACTGCGGATCTCTACTGCCAGGTGAAGGAGCAGTCGAAATGACCGCCGCCTCCGCGCCAGGCCCGAAGACATCCGTGCATACCGGATAGCGCCGATCGATCATAGGTTTGGGCGCTCGCCGGTGCGACAGTTTGCAGCGTGGCAAACGCCAGCCTGGTCACGAATGGGGAGCGCATCGGAAACTTCCTCGAATCGGTGGCAGCGGCAGGCCGTTATGCCATTTCGATATGGCACAACACCGCGGGAGAAGCGATCGTTCCTCGCCAGACCTCTCCCGCTTGTGACGCACGCCTAAAACGGTTCAGGAGTGGGGCCCGCACTGGCCTGAAAGGAGGAAGAGCGGTCCGCTAAAGGCTGCATAGAACGCATATCTCACTGCTACCACTGCGTCCAACCTTCGACAAAGGTCGCAAGCGTTCGGCGCAGGATTCCGTTCGCAAGGCTGTTCGAAGGGTCTAATCTCCGCGTGATAATACCGGCTCCGGACCACCGAAGTTCTGGAGCCGTCAACAAACAAATGGGCTGAAGGAAACGCACATTCGCGCTCGAGCTCTCCCGGGCGCGGCTCCGCTTTGCGCGAGAAGATGCGCTGACCAGTCGATGGTGTCAGGGCATGCAAGAGAGCTTCTCGTCTCCGTTCATCCGCTATCCGATCGGCACCTCGCTGCTGATGGCGGGGATCCTGTTCGTCGGCCTCGTGGCGTATCCGCTGCTGCCGGTCGCACCGCTGCCGCAGGTCGACTTCCCGACCATTCAGCTCTCAGCGTCGCTTCCCGGCGGCAGTCCGGAAACCATGGCATCCTCCGTTGCCCAGCCGCTCGAGCGCCAGCTCGCGCAGATCCCTGGCATCACGCAGATGACGTCGACCAGCTCGCTCGGCTCGACATCGATCACCATCCAGTTCGACCTCAACCGCAAGATCGACGCCGCCGCCAACGACGTGCAGGCCGCGATCAATGCAGCAAGCGGTCAACTGCCGAAAAATCTGCCTTCGCCCCCCACCTATCGCAAGGTCAACCCGGCGGATTCGCCGGTCATGATCCTGTCCGCGACGTCGGACACGCTGCCGCTGACCGTCGTCAGCGACCGCACCGATGCGCAGCTCGCGCAGCAGATCAGTCAGATATCCGGCGTCGCGCAGGTGTTCGTCGGCGGGCAGCAGAAGCCGTCGGTGCGCATCCAGGTTGATCCGGCCAAGCTGGTGGCCAAGGGGCTATCGCTGGAGGACGTTCGGAGCCAGATCGCGGCCGCGACCACCGACAGCCCGAAAGGCAACATCGACGGCCCCAGGCGCGCGTACACGATCTACGCCAACGACCAGCTCACTCAGGCCTCGCACTGGCAGGACGTCATTGTCGCCTATCGCAACGGCGCGCCGTTGCGGATCCGCGACATCGGCCACGCCGTGGCAGGGCCAGAGGACATGAAGACGGCAGCCTGGGCCGACGGCAAGCGCGGCGTTTTCCTCGTCATTTTCAAGCAGCCCGGGGCCAACGTCATCGACACTGTCGACCGCATCAAGGCGCAGCTGCCCCGGCTGATCGCGGCGATCCCGCCTGCGATCGCGATCAAGATCATCAGCGACCGCACCATCACCATCCGCGCCGCGGTCGAGGACGTGCAGATCACGCTGATGACGACGATCGCGCTCGTGGTGATGGTGATCTTCGTTTTCCTGCGCAGCTTCTGGGCAACGATCATCCCGAGCATCACCGTCCCCCTGGCGCTGCTGGGAGCCTGCTCGCTGATGTGGGCGTTCGGGTACTCGCTGGACAATCTCTCCCTGATGGCTCTGACGATCGCGGTCGGCTTCGTGGTGGACGACGCGATCGTGATGCTGGAGAACATCACCCGTTACGTCGAGCTGGGCGAGAGGCCGCTTGCGGCGGCCTACAAGGGCGCGGCCGAAATCGGCTTCACCATCGTCTCGATCAGCATCTCTCTCGTCGCAGTGCTGATCCCGTTGTTGCTGATGGGCGGCATCATCGGCCGGCTGTTCCGCGAATTCGCGGTCACCCTGGCCATGGCAATCCTCGTTTCTCTCGTCGTGTCGCTGACGCTGACGCCGATGATGGCCTCCCGCTTCCTGCGCGCCAGCCACGAAGCCCGGCACGGTCGCTTCTACCAGTGGAGCGAGCGGATGTTCGAAAGGCTGCTCGGCGCCTACGGACGCGGGCTCGATGTCGCGCTGCGCCACAGCTTCGTGACGCTTTGTATCTTCTTCGCGACGGTCGCACTCTCGGTCTACCTCTTCATCCTGATCCCGAAGGGGTTCTTCCCGCAGCAGGACAACGGCTTCCTGACGGCCGTGTCCGAAATGCCCCAGGACATCTCCTTCACCGAGATGAAGCGACGCCAGGTCGAGCTCAATACCATCGTGCAGGCCGACCCTGCCGTGGATTCGATAGCGATGTTCATCGGCGGCGGTGGCACCGCGCTGAACTCGGGGCGCATGTACATCACTTTGAAGCCACTCGCTCAGCGCGACGCCGGCGCGCAACAGATCATCGCGCGGCTGCGGCCCAAGCTCGCCAAGGTCGAGGGCGCCAAGCTCTACATGCAGGCCTCGCAGGATGTTCGCCTCGGCGGACGCGCCACCCGCACCCAGTTCGAATTCACCCTGCAGGACGCCAATCTCGACGAGCTGAACGAATGGGCGCCGAAAATCCTCGACGAGATGAAAACTCTGCCGCAACTGCGCGACGTCGCGACGGACCAGCAGACCGAAGGCACGACGGTTCAACTGAGGATCAATCGTGACGCCGCCGCGCGCTACGGGATCCAGCCGCAGCTGATCGACGACACGCTCTATGACGCGTTCGGGCAGCGCCAGGTCACGCAATACTTCACACAGACCAACAGCTATCACGTCGTCCTGGAGATCGCGCCGGACCTGCAAGGCGAGCTCAGCACCCTCGACAAGCTCTATCTCAAGTCGCCGCTGACCGGCGACGAGGTGCCGCTATCGGTGTTCTGCAACTGGACCAATGTGCCGGTGCGACCGCTTGCGATTTCGCATCAGGGCCAATTTCCCTCGGTGACGATCAGCTTCAATCTCGCCGAGGGCGTGGCGCTGGGACAGGCGACCGACGCGGTGCTGCACGCGGTCGCCGAGATGCGCGCGCCGCCGAGCCTGGCGACGAGCTTTCAGGGCACCGCGCAGGCATTCCAGCAGTCGCTCGGCACCGTGCCGTTGCTGATTCTCGCCGCACTGGTCGTGGTCTACCTGATCCTTGGCGTGCTCTACGAGAGCTACATCCATCCCCTGACCATCCTGTCCACGCTGCCCTCGGCCGGCGTTGGCGCCGTCGCGATCCTGATGATCTTTGGTTTCGACTTTAGCCTCATTGCCTTGATCGGCGTCATTCTCCTGATCGGCATCGTCAAGAAGAACGGCATCATGATGGTGGATTTCGCCATCGCGGCCGAACGCGAGCAGCATCTCACCCCGGAGCAGTCGATCCGCCAGGCAGCGCTGCTGCGCTTCCGCCCGATCATGATGACGACGATGGCCGCCCTGCTCGGCGGCGTGCCGCTGATGCTCGGAAGCGGCACCGGAGCCGAAATCCGCCAGCCGCTCGGCTATGCCATGGTCGGCGGCCTTCTGGTGAGCCAGGCGTTGACTCTGTTCACCACCCCAGTCGTCTATCTCTACCTCGACCGCTTCTCCGACCGGCTCTCACGCTGGATGGAGAAGAAGCCGCAGGCCGATCCCGCGCGCGACGAGCAGACCGATCGCGCGGCGGAATGAGCGCAGCCAGGCATATCGCCCGG
Organism: Bradyrhizobium sp. Kon10; assembly: GCF_055807395.1. Lineage (NCBI taxonomy): Bacteria > Pseudomonadati > Pseudomonadota > Alphaproteobacteria > Hyphomicrobiales > Nitrobacteraceae > Bradyrhizobium > Bradyrhizobium sp. Kon10. The sequence continues at coordinate 178,755 of NZ_JBVVOZ010000009.1, forward strand.
ATTGGGATTACCCGCCCAGCCCCGGCAAGACGAGGCGGTTCAGCCGCGCCGCAAACGCCGCCGGGTCCTCCGGCAGCTCGCCGTCCAGAATCTGCGCCTGTTCGAGCAGGAGCAGGCTGAGATCATCGACCACCTTCGAGCCGGCCTGGGCCCTGGTGATCGCCGTGACCAGCGGATGGCGCAGATTGATCTCGAGGATCGGTTTGGTGCGCATGCCGCGGTTCTGCTGCGCCAGGATGCGCTCGAGCTCGCGGCTCGGCCCCTGGCTGTCAGCGACAAGGCAGGACGCGGAGCTGGTGAGGCGGGTCGAGGCCCTGACGTCGCTGACGCGCTCGCCGAGCGCCGCCTTGATCACTGCGATGGTGGCGGCCTCGTCGGCGGCCGGCTCGTCCTTTTTTGCCTCGTCGGTCTCGTCGACGCGCGGGATCAGGTCGAGATTGAGATCGCCCTGGCTCAACGACTTCAGCGGCTTGCCCTCGAACTCCGTCGGCATCGAGGTCCAGAACGCGTCGACGGGGTCGGACAGCAGCAGCACCTCGATGCCACGCGCAGTTGCCGCCTCGAGGCGCGGACTGGACTTCAGCCGCTCGATGCTCTCGCCGACCAGATAATAGATCTCGGTCTGGTTCGGCTTGAAATCGGCGATGACGTCCTTGAGCGACCGTTTCTCACCCGATGTGGTGGTAAAGCGCGACAACGCGAGCAGCTTTTCGCGGCGCTCGAAATCCTCGTAAATGCCTTCTTTCAGCACTGCGCCGAAGGCGTCCCAGATTTTTGCAAAGTTCTCCGCGTCCTTCTCGGCGAGGCTTTCGAGCTCGTTGACCACGCGGGTGGCCACCGCTTTGCGGATCTGCGCCAGCTGCGGATTGTTCTGGAGCATCTCGCGCGAAATGTTGAGCGGAAGATCCTCGCTGTCGACGACGCCGCGGACGAAGCGCAGATAGCCCGGCAACAGATCGGCATCATCGGTGATGAAGACGCGCCGGACATAGAGCTTGACGCGGCCCTTGCGCGAGGGCTCGAACAGGTCGAACGGCTTTGTCGACGGCGCGAACAGCAGCACGGCGTAGGAGTAGCGGCCTTCGGCACGATAGTGCAGCGTCATGGCGGGATCATCGAAGGCCGAAGCGATCTGCTGATAGGCCTTCTTGTAGTCCTCCGCGGTCAGCTCCGATTTCGAGCGCTGCCACAGCGCGCTCGCCGAGTTGATCTGGCGCGGATCGCCCTGTTCGGGCACGAGTTCGATGGGAAAGAGAATGTTGTCGGAATAGGCGCCGATGACGCGCTCGATCTCGTAGGTCTCCAGATATTTCTTCGCATCGTCCTTCAGGTGCAGGACGATCTCGGTGCCGCGCGCCACGCGCGCCGCCTCCTCGTCGCTCGCGCGCGCGATCTCGAAGCCGGAGCCGCCTTCGGAGCTCCAGGTCCAGACGTCGCTCTCGCCGGCGCGGCGGCTGATGACGACGATCTTGTCGGCGACCATGAAAGCTGAATAGAAACCGACGCCGAACTGGCCGATCAGGCCGAGGCCGTCCTTGGCTTCCTTCAGCTTCGACACGAACGCCTTGGTGCCGGAACGGGCGATGGTGCCGAGGTGGTCGATCAGCTCCTGCCGCTCCATCCCGATGCCGTTGTCGGCGATCGTGAGCGTCGTGGCGGTCTTGTTCGGGATGATGCGGATCTTGAGCGCGTCGCCCTCGCCCAGCAGCGCCGGATTGGCGATCGCCTCGTAACGCAGCTTGTCGCAGGCATCCGAGGCGTTGGAGATCAGCTCCCGCAGGAAGATGTCGGTCTCCGAATAGACGGAGTGCACCATCAGGTGCAGCAGTTCGGAAACCTCGGCCTGGAAGGGCTGCGTATGGGCAGCCGTATCTGACGTCGTCATGCGTTTACCCGGTCAGAATCAAAGGGAAGAAACCCGGGATATAACGCGAGGGGACAGGGGATCAAGTGCACATCAGAGATCGCCTCCTGGCGGAAAGGCGATGTATCCAGAGCCGTTGCGGATCAGGTCAGGCAGCGACCCGGCTGGAGCAGTTTTGCGACTTCCGTCAGGGAGCTGACCATGGGCTCGCAGGCGATCGTCGGCCTGTTGCGACCCTGCTTCTGCTGATTCTGGAGCACGAGCGGCGGCTTGGCATTGCCGGTTTCGATGATAGCGGGGACCCGCAGCAGCACGGACGTGTCGGCGAGGTCGTTCAGCCGCATCGACACGGTGCGGGTCGGAGCCGCCGCTGGCTTGAGGTCGGCGATCCGGTCGGCCTTGGTGGCACGATTGACAGTATCGCCCGGCTTGTCGGTCACCGCCTGCCAGCGGCCGGCGAGATCGTGGCCGAAGGCCAGCTGGGCGGCACTCAGACTAGTGGCAAGAGTGGCTGCGATCGCGGCGCCCAAAAATGCTTTATGAATCTGTGACATGAATGTCGGTCCCTCGCCCCATGGCGATCGCGGGAACAACGCAATGAGCCGGCCGGCAGTTCTCAATCGTTAAGATCACTTAACCGTGTGCGAGAATCGTCGCGGGCGATCAAAAAAGTTTGCACCGGCCTGGAACGACTTCGGGGGCCGGGAGTCGTCACAACAGCCGGCTATTCCCCCCTGCCCCATAAGCCGGTGACGTAGGGCGCGACTGTGGTGATGCCAGTCGCGCCTTACTTTTGTCTGGAGCTCACTTTTGTTTGCGGACTATTTGGCCTTCCCCGCCAGCCAGTCCCGCCCCTCGCCATAGAGCTGCTCGACTTCAGGCCCGGTCAGGCCAGGCATGTCGCGCTTGACCTTGTAGCCGATCAGCTCCTGCATGTAGGCGAGGTGGCGGTAGCCTTCGGGCAGCGCCGCCAGTGCCTGCTGGTCGAGGCGGAGGGTCGCCGCGGGATCGACCGGGTCGATCCGGTCCTTCTCGTAGATCGGCTGGCGGCGAACGATGCCCCATTTGCCTTGCCGCTTCTCCAGAAAATCATAGAAGCGGCCGGTGCAGACGACGTCGCAGAGCACGTCTTGCACCGGCGCGCGCTGCGAGATCGTCATCTTGGTCTGCGCGAGGGCGCGCTCGCCCTGAAGATCAATGCCGGTGCCGCCGAGGAAATGCAGGATGCGTACGCCCCTGGCGAACCCCTCCTGGCTGACCCGGATGAAATCCCGCGCCGGCCCCTGAAACCAGGTGGCCGACATCCAGCCTTCCTCGTGCCAGACGGTCGCAAACCGCTCCCAGTCGCCGGCGTCGCGCCAGACCGCCCAGTTCTCGACGAGGTCGCGGATGGCGAGGCGATCGAGCAGTTGTTGGTCCATGAACACGTCTCCGATGGCACTGCGGCTGCAAGGCGGCCGCTGCTGGAGGTATGAGCGGCGAATTCGACGTCCGTCAAGCGCGGCAGACGACGAGAAAAATCCGGCGCACCTTGCGGTACGCCGGATCAAATCCATTCGCTCCTTTAGGAGCTTCCCTACGCCGCCGGCGCCTTGGGCGCGCGGTTGCGCGAGTTGCGCTGGAAGAACAGCGCCTGGCTCGCGACCGCCGACACCATCGCCGGTTGGAACGGCTTGGAGATCAGGAACGCCGGCTCGGGGCGTTCGCCGGTGAGGAAGCGCTCCGGATAGGCGGTGATGAACACCACCGGCACCTCGAAGGTGCGCAGCAACTCGTTGACGGCATCGAGGCCCGACGAGCCGTCGGCGAGCTGGATGTCGGCGAGGATCAGGCCGGGCCGCTTGTTCTTGGCGAGCGCCACCGCGTCGGCGTGAGTGCGCGCGACGCCGACGACATTGTGACCTAAATTCTTCACCAGGCTCTCGAGGTCCATCGCGATGAAGGTCTCGTCTTCGATGATCAGCACGTCGGTGGCGATCTCGGCTGCCATCTCGCGTCCGGCGGCGTCGGCAAACCGACGCGTCTCGGCGACGTCGGTGCCGAGGATGTAGCCGACTTCCTCTTCCGAAAATCCCTCCAGCGAGAGCAGCAGGAACGCCTGCCGCGGCAGCGGCGTGATATTCGACAGCCGTCGCTCCGGCGGCATCGGCAGCGTCGCCACCTCGGAATCGTCGTTGACGGACACCGAATTCCAGATCTGGGTGAACAGCCGGAACAGGCCCGCGCGCGGCCCATGGCTCTCGTCAAGCACGGACGGATCTCCGAGCATGGCTTCCAACATGGCTGCGACATAGGCGTCACCGGAGGCCTGGCTGCCCGTCAGGGCGCGCGCATACCGGCGCAACAACGGCAAGTGCTCAGCAACAAGCTGCGAACGGGACATCCCCACTCCATTCATTTCGGACCAAAAACTTGGAAACAGGGAACTGTGAGGGGAGGCCCGGGTTCCCCTCCTGCGACTGATTACGTTTCAGGATAAGAAAAGTTCCCCCGAACCGGGAACTTTTTGTCGAACCTCGCATTGAGCCTATCCAGGGAACGGCTCCCGGTTGAGAAAACCTCTCTATTTTGCAGTCACTTAACTCGGGGAAACGTGGAACAGGTCATGAAAGATCTCAAGTCTCAAGCCAGCAAAAGCACGACCCCCGGCAAGGGAGGCCTCACTCCGGAGATCCAATCCCGGATCGGGCACCAACTGCGCGCCATGTACGACGACGTCGTCCGGCAAGGGGTTCCCGACCGGTTCGCGGAGCTCATCAAGAAGCTTGATGCGCCGGGAGGCGGACCTCAGGATGAGAATGGTGCTGGGGGCTCCAACGACAACCATGGGAGGGACTAATGCCTCTCACGAACTCCCTGCGTGACGACATCCTCGCGGCCGTGCCGAGTTTACGCGCGTTCGCGATCTCGCTCAGCGGCAATGCGGACCGCGCCGACGATTTGGTGCAGGAGACGCTGTTGCGCGCGCTTGCCAACATCGACTCGTTCCAGCCCGGCTCGAACCTGCCGGCGTGGCTGTTCACGATCCTGCGCAACCTGTTCCGCTCGGACTATCGCAAGCGGCGGCGGGAAGTCGAGGATGCCGAGGGCAACTACGCCAAGACGCTGAAGACGCAGCCCTCGCAGAACGCGCATCTCGAGTTCGAGGAGTTTCGCGTCGCGCTCGAGAAGCTTCCGCAGGACCAGCGCGAAGCGCTCATCCTGGTCGGCGCCTCCGGCTTCTCCTACGAGGATGCGGCCTCGATCTGCGGCTGTGCAGTCGGCACCATCAAGAGCCGCGTCAACCGCGCGCGCTCCAAGCTCGCGGCGCTGCTCTATGTCGACGGTGCCGAGGATTTCGGGCCCGACGAGACCGTGCGCGCCGTGATCGGCGGCAGCGGCGGATAGCGGCCGGCGTCAATCGACCAAAACGGCACTGCGAAGGCGGCCGTTCGCGCGGCCGTCTTGGCGCGCGCGTCGCTCACTCCTCGACGAACGTGACGGTGTCGGCGACGCTCGCGCGCGAGGTCCGGTAGCTGTTGACCTTGTGGGCGTGGTCGGCATAACCGAACGAGATGCCGCAGACGACGCGGCGGTCGTCGGCCAGACTGAAATGACGGCGGATCAGGCCCGAGTGACGCGCCAATGCCGCCTGCGGAATTGTGCCGAGCCCAAGCGCCTGTGCGGCGAGCATGAAATTCGAGACATAGGCGCCGCAATCGATCGCGCCGTAGATGCCGAGCGGCTCGCTGGTGTGAATGATCGCGACGTGCGGGGCGCCGAAGAAATTGTAGTTCTCCAGCGCCTGCCTGGCGTAGGCGCTTCTGTCGCCGCGGGCGATTCCGAGCGTGTTGTAGAGCTGAAAACCGCTCTCGCGGCGCCGATCGAGATAGACGCCGACATATTCGCGCGGCGGGGTGAAATCATAATCGTCGCCTAGGCCGCTGGAGGCCTCCTTGTAGATCAGCTGACGGAAACGCTCCTTGGCCTCGCCGCTGGCGATGACGACCTGCCAGGGCTGACTGTTGCACCAGGACGCCGTCCGCTGCGCCGTCGTCAGCACATGCTCGATGATGGCGCGGTCGACCGCTTGCGGCAGGAAAGCGCGCACGGAGTAGCGCTCGTTGAGGAGCTCTTCGAGCACGCGGATGCGATCGTCTTGTTTCACTGGTGCGTCCATGGATCAGCTCGCGCTCTTCTCTTCGTAGGGTGGGTTAACCGCTAGGCGTAACCCACCAGCTTCTGTTTCCGCGTCGACAGACGCGGTGGGTTACGCCTAGCGGTTTGCGCTTCGCGCAATCCGCTGGGCTAACCCACCCTACAAGTTACGTCTAACGCCCCTTGGTCGGGATCTTGTTGTACGGCACGTCCTTGTCGACACGGATGTCGCCCGGCAATCCCAGCACCCGCTCGGCGATGATGTTACGCAAAATCTCGTCGGTGCCGCCGGCGATGCGCATCGAGGGCGAGGACAGCAGCATCTGCTGGAACTGGCCGTGCGCGGTCTCCTCGTCGGTGCCGGTGAGAACGCCGGCCGCGCCCTGGAGGTCCATGGCGTAGGCGGCGATGTCCTGGAGCATCATGCCCGACACCAGCTTGCCGATGGAGTTTTCCGGGCCCGGCTGCTCGCCCTTGGACAGCGACGAGATCGCGCGGTAGCTGGTGTACTTCAATCCGCTCGACTTCACGGCCCAGCTCGCAAGTTTCGAGCGCACGGCGGGATCGTCGATGGCGAGCCCGTCCTCCAGCATCAGGTTGGAGCAGAACTCGAACATCTCGGGGACGCCGGTCGCGAGCCGCGATCCGATCGACATGCGTTCGTTCATCAGGGTGGTCAGCGAGACGCTCCAGCCCTCGCCGACGGCACCGAGGCGCTGGCTGTCCGGGATCACCACGTCGGTGAAATAGACCTCGTTGAACTCCTGCATGCCGTTGGCCTGCTTGATCGGCCGGACCTCGACGCCCGGGCTCTTCATGTCCAGAAAGAACATGGTGAGCCCCTTGTGCTTGGGCACGTTGGGATCGGTGCGCGCGATCAGGAGGCCGAAGTCGGAATAATGCGCGCCCGAGGTCCAGATCTTCTGGCCGTTGACGATCCAGCTGTCACCCTTCTTCTCGGCCCGCGTGCGCAGGCCTGCGACGTCCGAGCCCGCGGACGGTTCGGAGAACAGCTGGCACCAGATCTCCTCGCCGGAGGCGAGCTTCGGCAAATGCCGGCGTTTTGCGTCCTCGCTGCCCCAGGCCATCACGGTCGGACCGCACATGCCCTCGCCGATCTGGAACGGCTGCGTCAGCTTGCCGTAGACGCCCTCTTCCTGTTGCCAGATCACACGCTCGATCGGCGTGGCGCCACGGCCGCCATATTCCCTGGGCCAGTGCAGGCAGGCCCAACCAGCTTCAGCCTTCTTCTTTTGCCAGGCCTTGCCGACATCGACGATGTCGTGATGAGCGAGCCGGATCCGGCCGAGCGAGGATTTCGACAGCTCCTGCTCGAACTGTTTCGGCGCGTTGGCGGCGACCCATTTACGCGCGGTCTCGCGGAATGCGGCTTCCTGCGGCGTATCGTCGAAATTCATGGCGCTTCCCTTTTATTGTCATTCCGGGGCGCGCAACGCGCGAACCCGCAATCCAGAGGTTACCTACACGTCTCGAGATTCCGGGTTCGGCTCTTCGAGCCGCCCCGGATTGACGGCTAATTCCTTCCCTTTGTCGGGATCTTGTTGAACGGCACGTCCTTGTCGACACGGATGTCGCCGGGCAGGCCCAGCACCCGCTCGGCGATGATGTTGCGCATGATCTCGTCGGTGCCGCCTTCGACGCGCGTCCCCGGTGCGCGCAGCAGCATCGCCTGGAAGCGGCCGGCGACTTCGGCGTCGTCCGCTCCGCTGACCACGCCGGCTGCCCCCTGAAGATCGAGCGTATAGGTCGCGACGTCCTGAATCATCGATCCCGCTACCAGCTTGCCGATGGAGTTTTCCGGCCCCGGCCGCTCGCCCTTCGACAGCGCCGAGATCGCACGCATGCTGGTGTAGCGCAGCCCGCTCGCCTTCACCGCCCAATTCGCCAGCTTCGAGCGCACCGCGCGGTTCTCGATCGCGGGGCGGTCGTCGAGCATCAGGCTCGAGCAATAGTCGAACAGCTCGGGAAAGCCGGTCGAGACGCCCGCGCCAATCGCGCTACGCTCGTTCATCAGCGTGGTCAGCGAGACGTTCCAGCCGTCATTGACCTCGCCGAGGCGCTGGTGATCGGGAATGCGGACATCGGTGAAATAGACCTCGTTGAAGTCGGAGGCGCCGCTCGCCTGCTTGATCGGCCGCACCTCGACGCCGGGGCTCTTCATGTCCAGGAAGAACATGGTGAGGCCCTTGTGCTTCGGCACATTGGGATCCGTGCGGGTCAACAGGATGCCGTAGTCGGAATAATGCGCGCCCGAGGTCCAGATCTTCTGGCCGTTGATGATCCACTCGTCGCCGTCCTTCTCGGCGCGCGTGCGCAAGCCTGCGACATCGGAGCCGCCGGCGGGCTCCGAGAACAGCTGGCACCAGACCTTTTCGCCAGAGGCGAGCGGCGGCAGATAGCTGCGCTTATGCTCCTCGCGCGCGAACGCCATCATGGTCGGCCCGCACATGCCGTGGCCGATGATGAACATGCCGGAGAGCTTGCCGAACGGACCCTCTTCCTGCTGCCAGATCACGCGCTCGATCGGCGAAGAACCGCGGCCGCCATAATCCTTCGGCCAGTGCAGGCAGGCCCAGCCGGCATCGGCCTTTTTCTTCTGCCACGCTTTCGCGACGTCCAGAATGTTGGCGTTCTTCAATTGCGTGCGGCCGAGCGAGGATTTGTGCAGCTCCTCTTCATATTGCTTCGGCGCATTCGCCGCGATCCAGGCGCGGGCAGTGGCGCGGAATTCGGCTTCCTGCGGGGTGTCATCGAAGTTCATGGTGTCTCTCTTCTTCCGTCATTTCGAGGCGATGCGAAGCATCGAACCCGGAATCCAGAGGTTATCGAATCATTTCGAGATTCCGGGTTCGCCGCGTTGCGGCGCCCCGGAATGACATCACGCCGCGTTCTTCTTGCGCATGCGGTCGATCAACTGGTCTTCCCAATAGGACAGGCTGCCGAGTCCGAGCGCCATGGCATTGGCGCGGCGATAGTACATGTGGCAGTCGAACTCCCAGGTGAAACCCATGCCGCCGTGGACCTGGATGTTGTTCTTGGCACAGTGCTGGAACGCCTGCGTCGCGCTGATGCGCGCGGCGGCAGCCGCTTCCGGCAGTTCGGATGCGTTGGTCGAAAGCGCCCAGGCGCCGTAATAGCTGTTGGACCGCGCCAGCGTCGCCGAGACGTACATGTCGGCGAGCATGTGCTTGACCGCCTGGAACGAGCCGATCTGACGGCCGAAGGCGATGCGGTCGAGCGCGTAATCACGACCCATCTCCAGCGCGCGGTCGGCGCCGCCGACCTGCTCGAATGCGGACAGCACTGCGGCGCGGTCGAGCACCTGGGTGAGGATGCTCCAGCCCTCGCCGGCGGCGCCCAGCGGCTCGGCTTTGCAGTCCTTGAAGGTGATCTCGGCCTGCCCGCGGGTCGGATCGAGATTGGCGAGGCTTTTCACCTCGACCCCGCCGGCTTTGAGATCGACCAGGAACAGCGAGATGTCACTCTCGCGACCGCCCGTGCCCGTCCGCGCGGCGACGACGGCGAAATTGGCGATCGCGCCGTCGGCGACCGGCTTCTTGACGCCATTGAGCACGCCGTTTGACGCTGTGAGCTTGACGTTCTTGGGCGAAGGATTGCCCTTGCCCTCGAACAGCGCCAGCGTGCCGATCGCCTCGCCCGAGGCAATCGCCGGCAGCCATTTTTTCTTCTGCGCGTCGCTACCCGCGATCAGCAGCGCTTCGCCGGCGAGATAGACCGTCGAGGAGAACGGCACCGGTGCATTCGCCCGGCCCATCTCTTCGGCGATCACGCAGAGTTCGAGATGGCCGGCACCCGCGCCGCCGAACTCCTCGGGAATCGCGACGCCGAGAAAGCCCATCTCGGCGAGGCCCTTCCAAAGCTCCTTGTCATAGGGCGCCTTGCCGTCGAGCACCACGCGCACCGCCTTGGGCGAACATTTTTCAGCAAGGAATTTGCGCGCCTGATCGCGGAGCTGCTTCTGGTCGTCGGAGAAATCGAAGTTCATGGCGAATGACCTTTTTATTGTGTCGCTTGAATTGATGCCGTCATTCCGGGGCGTCGCGTAAGCGGCGAGCCCGGAATCCATATCGCCGCGCGGTATGCGGCCCAATGGATTCCGGATTCGCGCTGCGCGCGCCGCGGGATGACAAGTGAAGAGAAGTGCTTCATTTCAGCACGATCACATCCTGATCCGGCTTGTCGGCATAGAGCCGCTCAACCAGCGCGGCGCGCCGCTCGAGCCCGGCGCGCTGGTTGATGTAGCCCTTGTCGGTAAGCTCGTTGCCGTCGATCGAGGGCGGTTCGGCCATCAGCATCGCGCGCGCGATGATACGGCTGCTGGCGCCTTCACATTCGCTGTTGTGGGTTTCCAGCCCGCGCCTGAAGCAGGCGATCACCTCAGGATGCTTCACGGCGTCGGCGAAGCTCAGATCGGGATTGCCGACGAGTTGACGGCAGGCATGCAGGTTTGGCCAGGCGAGCAGGCCGATGAACGCCCGATCCTGCCCCGCGACCAGCGCATCATGCACGACCGGCGTTGCGGCCGCGATCGCATCGGTGCGCAGCGAGCCGACATGGACGAAGGTGCCGGTGGTCAGCTTAAAGTCCTCAACCACGCGTCCCGCAAAGATGATGCCCTGCACCGGATCGGAATCGTCGACGAAGATTCCGGCATCCCCGATGCAGTAAAAACCCTCCTCGTCGAACATCTTCTTGGTCAGGTCGGGCTGGCCGAAATAGCCGGGCGTGACGTTGACGCCGCGCAGCCGCAACTCGTATTTCGCGCCGCAGGGCACCATCTTCAATTCGACGCCGGGGAACGGCAGGCCGATCAGGCCGACGCGCTCGGTATCCCAATAGGTACCGGTCGAGGTCGGCGCAGTCTCGGTCGAGCCCCAGCCGGTGTAGAACACGATGCGCTCGCCGGTGGTCTTCACGGCCAGCGCCTGCATGCGGTCGTACAGATCGTCCGGCAGCCGCGCGCCGCCATAGGCCATGATCGAGAGGTTCTTGAAGAAGGAGCGGCAGAGCACATCGTCCTTCTCCATCGCCGCCGCGAGCGCGGCGTAGCCGGCGGGCACGTTGGCGTAATAGGTCGGCGAAATCTCGCGGAGATTCCTGATGGTCTCCTCGAGTTGGCCCGGCATCGGCCGGCCGTCGTCGATGTAGAGCGTGCCGCCCTCGACCAGCACCGGATGGAACGCGGCGTTGCCACCCATGGTGTGGTTCCAGGGCATCCAGTCGAGCACGGTCGCCAGCGGGCCGCCGGGCGCGCGCGGTCGCACCTGCATCATCATCACCGCATTGGCACACATCATGCGTTGCGTGTTGATGACGGCCTTCGGCATGCCGGTCGAACCGGAGGTGAAAAGCAGCTTGCCGACCGTGTCGGCCGTGATCTTCGCGATCGACGCGTCGACATCGGCGGTGACGGGCGTTGCCGCGAGCTCGGCAAAGCTGACGCTGTTGACGCCGTCGCAGGGTCGCACGACGTGAACGACAGTGACACCGGTGAGATCCAGCGCCTTCAGCGCCTTTTCGAAGGTGGGGCCGTCCTGCACCACCACGACGGCCGGCTTGATCAGGTCGAACAGATATTTCAGCTTGGCGTGGTCGTGGCTCATCAGGGAGTAGGCCGGCGACACCGGCGCGGCCGGCGAGCGCGCCTGCATCGCGGCCTGCGTCATCAACGCATGTTCGATCGAGTTGCCGGAGAGGATCGCGACCGGGCGGCCGTCGAGCCCGAGATTCAGCAGCGCCTGCGTCAGCGCATCCACGATGCGCTTGGCTTCGCCGTAGGAGAGTTTTCGCCATTCGCGATTGGGGCCGCCGCGCTGCGCAAGCCAGATGCGCTCAGGCGCGTCCTTCGCCCATTTGGCCAGGGAAGCCGGAAGGTGCTTCTCGTAAGCCTGCAGCGGAATGCGCGACTTCAGCACCACCGTGCCATCGTCGCGGCGCTCGACCTCGATGTCGCGCGCCAGCCACTCGACCTTGCGAAAGGCGGGCTTCGTCATCACCGCCGCCGCGCTCCCACTCATTTTGCGTCTCCCGGAATTTTTCGTCCTTTGCGGATCTTCGTTGTCAGCGCCTGATATAGACAGGCTTTCGCTTCTCAAGGAAGGCCCTGATGCCTTCCGAGAATTCCTCGGAGCGGCTGCACAGGACCTGATTGCGGTCCTCCATCGCGATGACAGCTTCCAGCGATCCGGCATCGATGCTCATGTTGAGACATTCTTTCGACAGTCGCAGGCCGACAGATGAAGCCGCGATCATCGCGTCGATATAGGGCTCGGCGGCGTCATCGAGATTGTCCTCGTCCACGACTTCCGAGACGAGCCCCACCGCAAGCGCGCGCTCAGCGCCGATGAAGCGCCCGGTGAGGATCAGCTCGGACGCGACAGAGAGGCCAACCAGGCGCGGCAAAAAATAGCTGGTGCCGATATCGCAGCCACCGAGGCCGAGCTTGATGAAGGCGCAGTTCATCCGCGCCGATTTCGTGGCGATGCGGATGTCGGAGGCAAGCGCCAGCGCAAAGCCGCCGCCAGCGGCCGCGCCCTGCACCAGCGCCACGATCGGCTGCGGACAGCGCCGCATCAGCATCACGATGTCGGCGATGCGCCGCTGCGAGTCCAGTGACTCGGTGACGCCAGGCGGCTCCTGCTGTCCGGCGCGGCGCGCCATGGCGGCTTTGAGATCAAGCCCCGCGCAAAAATTCCTGCCGGCGCCCTTCAGCACCACGACGCGCGTGTCACGGTTGCGCTGGAGGCCCTGGAAATAGGTATTGAGCGCATCGATCAGCGCGGGATCGAGTGCGTTGAGGTGCTCCGGACGATTGAGCGTCACGGTGTCAACGCCGTCGTTGTGCTCGATCAGCAGCGGTTGGGACATGAGGCGCCTCGTGCTTGCCGCCATTCGCGGTGCCGATTGCTGCGCCCTCTCCCCTTGTGGGAGAGGGCATGTACGCTGTGAGCCCGGACTTCGCTTGGGTGAGGGGTCTGTCTCCGCGGGTGCAAACCCCTCATCCGGCGCTTCGCGCCACCTTCTCCCACAAGGGGAGAAGGAAAGGGGCGGAGCTACCTCGGCGCCATACGAATCGCGCCGTCGAGACGGATGGTTTCGCCGTTGAGCATCGGATTCTCCACGATGTGCACGGCGAGCGAGCCGTATTCACTCGCATCGCCAAGGCGCGTGGGATGCGGTACCTGGGCGCCTAGGCTCTTGCGAGCCTCTTCGTTCAGGCCCATCAGCAATGGCGTCAGAAACAGGCCGGGTGCGATCGTGTTGACGCGGATTTTCTGGCTGGCGAGATCGCGGGCTGCCGGGAGGGTCAAACCGACGACGCCGCCTTTCGAGGCCGAATAGGCGATCTGGCCGATCTGGCCTTCGTAAGCGGCGACCGAGGCCGTGTTGATGATGACGCCGCGCTCCTCGCCGATCGGCTCGGCCGTGACCAGGCGCTCCGCGAACAGCCGCAGGCAGTTGAACGTCCCGATCAAATTGACGTTGATGATGCGGGCGAACTTGGCCAGCGGATAGACGCCGTCCTTACCGACGATGCGCTGCGAGCCGCCGATGCCGGCGCAGTTCATCAGCACGCGCGCGACGCCGTGGGCGGCTTCCGCCTTGGCGATCGCGCCCTTGATGCCGTCCTCGTCGGTGACATCGGCATGAAGAGCGACGCCCTTCACTTCGACGGCAACCTTCTCGGCGTTTTCCTTGTTCTGATCGATCACGCCGATCCTGGCGCCCTTGGCGGCCATGGCCCGGGCGGTCGCGGCACCAAGGCCCGACCCACCGCCGGTGATGAGAACGGCAACGTCTTTCAACTGCATCGCAAGCTACCTTTCCTTGGGCGTTTCTTCTCTAGACTTCTGAGTTCTGGCCGGATCATCCGGCCGCGGCAGCTTCCTCACCTTGCGTGAGGATGCCGCCGCAGATCAGCGTTTCCATGTGCTTGATATATTGCCGGCAGACGTCGTCGGTGACCGGGCCGACGCCGGTCGCGCGAGACATCGCGTGCCGGCCGAAGAACAGATGATCGCAGGCGCCGATCAGGCTGGTGTAGAATAGCACCGGATCGGTTTGGCGAAACTCGCCGCGGCTGACGCCTTCGGCGAGAAGGCGGCGATGAAAATCCAGCAGCGGCGCCACGAAGAACTTGGAGACTTCGTCGGCAGAGCCCGCAACGCTTTCGTGCAGCAGATAATGGATCAGCCGGTTCATGTAGGGAAAGCGGTGATAGGCGCGGATGATGCCACCGATATGCAGCTTCAGCTTCGCGGTTGGCGTGATCGGCTGCGCCAGCAGATATTCGAGGTGGGAGAGCTCCGTCCCCGCGTCCCGCTCGAGCAGCGCCAGCAGCAGGCCGTCCTTGTTGCCGAAATGATATTTGACCAGCGCGGCGTTGGCGCCGGACTTCTGGGCGATGTCGCTCAGCGAAATCTCGATCGACGAGCGCTCGATCATTAGCTCGCTCGCGGCCACGAGCAATTTCTCTGCCGTGGAATTCTTTCCGCTCGGGAGCCTGTTCGGTACGCTGGTGGTCACGGAGATCCCTGTTCTCGCCGTATGAGCGGGGCGCAGATAAGCCCAAGCAGCGCCTCCCCACAAGAGTTAATTGATCGATTGACTAAACGGTCTCGCACCCCTTAAATCCGTCCCGACAACCCAATTCGATACAGAACAATCCAGGGAGAGACCGAAATGGCCGAGGCATTCATCGTCGCCGCTGCGCGTACCGCCGGCGGGCGCAAGGGGGGCCGCCTCGCCGGCTGGCATCCGGCCGATCTCGCCGCCAAGGTGCTGGACGAACTGGTCGACCGCACCAAGGTCGATCCGGCTCTGGTCGAGGATGTGATCATGGGCTGCGTGATGCAGGTTGGCGAACAGTCCAACAACGTGGCGCGCAACGCGATCATGGCCTCGAAGCTGCCGGAGAGCGTGCCGGGCACCTCGATCGACCGCCAGTGCGGCTCCTCGCAGCAGGCGCTGCACTTTGCCGCGCAGGCCGTGATGTCGGGCGCGATGGACGTGGTGATCGCGGCCGGCGTGGAATCGATGACGCGGGTGCCGATGGGCTTGTCCTCGCAGCTTCCGGCCAAGAACGGCTTCGGCAATTACAAGAGCCCGGGCATCGAGCAGCGCTATCCCAACATCGTGTTCAGCCAGTTCACCGGCGCGGAGATGATGGCCGAGAAGTATGGCCTGTCGAAGAACGAGCTCGACGAGTACTCCTACAACAGCCACCAGCGCGCGATCGCAGCAACGCAAGCCGGCCACTTCAAGACCGAGATCGTGCCGCTGGAGATCACCCGCGCCGACGGCTCCAAGGACACCCACCACATCGACGAGGGTATCCGCTTCGACGCCACGCTCGACGGCATCAAGGCCGTCAAGCTGATCGCCGAGAACGGCAAGCTCTCCGCCGCCAGCGCCAGCCAGATCTGCGATGGCGCCTCGGGCGTGATGGTGGTGAATGAGCGCGGCCTGAAGCAGCTCGGCGTGAAGCCGCTGGCGCGCGTCCATCACATGACGATGATGGGCGGCGATCCCGTGATCATGCTCGACGCACCGCTGCACGCCACCCAGCGCGCACTGGAGAAGGCCGGCATGAAGATCGACGACATCGACCTGTTCGAGGTCAACGAGGCCTTTGCCTCGGTGCCGACCGCGTGGCTGAAGACCACCGGCGCCGATCCGGAGCATCTCAATGTCAACGGCGGCGCCATCGCGCTCGGCCACCCCCTCGGCGGCTCCGGCACCAAATTGATGACGACGCTGGTCCACGCACTGCATCAGCGCGGCAAGCGCTACGGCCTCCAGACCATGTGCGAAGGCGGCGGCATGGCGAACGTGACGATCGTGGAGCGGCTGTAGGCCGAGACGTCTTCACACCAATGATGTCGTCCCGGCGAAGGCCGGGACCCATAATCACAGCAGCCTGTGGTTAGGGCGAGCTGGGGCCACATGTAACTTAAATTACCGAAATTCGTGGTTATGGGTCCCGCCCCCCCGTGCGCAATTGCGCACTAGCCCGGGACGACATCTCGTGTGCCTTGGGACCGCGCTTATGACTCACCCCTCCATCCACGCCCGCACCACGCCCGACAAGATCGCCTACCAGATGGCCTCCACCGGCAAGGCCATCACCTATCGCGAGCTGGACGAGCTCTCGAACCAGGGCGCGAACGTGTTTCGTTCGCTCGGCCTGAAGGCCGGCGACCACATCGCGCTATTGATGGAGAACCGCCTTGCCTTCATGGAGATCTGCTGGGCGGCACAACGCAGCGGGCTCTATTACACCGCGATCAGCCGTTACCTGAAGCAGGACGAGATCGACTACATCATCGCCGATTGCGGCGCCAAGGTCGTGATCACGACGCCGAAATGCGCCGACCAGATCAAGGGACTGATCAGGGGCGCCGCCGGCGAACCAATCTTCTACATGATGGACGAGCCGCTGCCCGGCTTTCGCTCCTACGACAAGGAGGCCGCTGCGCAGCCGACGACGCCGGTCGCGGACGAGGTCGCCGGCTACGACATGCTGTATTCCTCGGGCACGACCGGCCGGCCCAAGGGCATCAAGAAGGCATTCGAGGGCAAGCCGATCGACGAGCCGAACGCCTTTTTGCGCGTGCTCTGCGCGAACATGTGCGGCATGAATTCCGACAGCATCTATCTGTCGCCGGCGCCGCTCTATCATGCCGCGCCCCTGCGCTTCAACATGATGGCGATCGCGCTCGGCGGCACCTCCATCATCATGGAGCATTTTGACGCCGAAGATTTCCTGAAGCTGGTCGAGACATACAAGGTGACGCAGTCGCAGCTGGTGCCGACCATGTTCGTGCGCATGCTGAAGCTGCCGGCTGACGTGCGCAACCGCTACGACGTCTCGACGCTGAAGGGTGCGATCCACGCCGCTGCCCCCTGCCCGGTCGACGTGAAAGCAAAAATGATCGAATGGTGGGGGCCGATCCTGATCGAGTATTATGCAGGCTCGGAAGGCAACGGCGTCACGGTCTGCAATTCGCAGCAATGGCTGGAGCATCGCGGCAGCGTCGGCCGCGCCGTGGTCGGCAAGATCAAGATTCTCGACGAGAACGACGAGGAGCAGCCGATAGCCGAGATCGGCACGGTCTATTTCGCCGACGCACCTGTTTTCACCTATCACAACGATCCTGAGAAGACGAAGAAGGCCTACAACGCAAAAGGCTGGTCGACGCTCGGCGACGTCGGCTATCTCGACAAGGACGGCTACCTGTATCTCACCGACCGCAAGTCCTACATGATCATCTCGGGCGGAGTGAACATCTACCCGCAGGAAACCGAGGACGTGCTCATCGCCCACCCCGAAGTGGCCGACGTCGCCGTGTTCGGCGTGCCGAACGAGGAGATGGGTGAGGAGGTGAAGGCGGTGGTGCAGCCGCACGATCCGAAGCGCGCCGGCAAGGAGCTCGAGGCCGAGCTGATCGCCTTCTGCAAGGGCCGCCTCTCCGCGATCAAATGCCCACGCTCGGTCGACTTCGAAGCCGAGCTGCCGCGCACGCCCACCGGCAAGCTGGTGAAGCGCCATCTGCGCGACCGTTACTGGCCGAAGGCGGCGGCGAAGATTTAGTGCGGCAACCTCAATCGAACAGGCTCGGCGTGTGGTTCACCAGCGCCCCTTCGATCTCGAGCATCTTCAATTTCGTCACCACGCCGCCGTTCGCGGAGAATCCGCCGGGCTTGTTGCCGGCCGCGAGCACACGGTGGCAGGGCACCACGATCGGGCACGGGTTGTGCCCGAGCGCCTGGCCGACATCGCGCGACAGCTGGACGCCGCCGAGGCGCTTGGCGATGTCGCCATAGGTCATGGTCTTGCCGGGCGGGATCGTGCGGGCGATCTCGTAGACGCCGCGATTGAACTCGGGCACGCCGTCGAGATCGAGCGGGATGTCGGCGAGATCGTCCGGCTCGCCCGCGAGCATCTTCACCATGCGGTCGATCGCCTCTCGCACCTCGGCCGTCGGCTCCGCCTCGCTGGCATCGGCATGGCGCTGGCTGATGCGCGTGCGGATCTTCTGCTCGCCGCCCATCGGCAGTTGCACGCCGTTGATGCCGCGAGGCCCCCAGGCGATGGCGCAGAGGCCGATCCTGGTCTCGAACAGGGTGAAATGCCGGTCGGTCATGGCTTGGTTCCTGGCTTGCGTCCTCGTCGCTAGCGCCCAGTGTGATCTGAAGCCAAATCTAGGCTTGGAAATAGTTGCGATCCACCCGGTTTCCGGGAATCTTGCACAGGAGTTCCGCTTCCCGCTCGCGAGCCCCAGAATGCAAAGCCTCCACGTCAACGGTTACGATATGCCCTATCTCGACGTGGGCGAGGACAGGGGCGGGCCGCCGCTGGTCTGCGTGCATGGCTCGCTCAACGATTTCCGCGTGTGGGGCTGCGTGCTCGGACCGCTGACACAGCGGCGCCGAGTCATCGCCGTCAGCCTGAGGCATTTCTTCCCCGAGCGGTGGGATGGGGTCGGCGACACCTATTCGATCGCCCAGCATGTCGACGACGTCATCGCGTTCATCGAGAAGCTCGATGTTGGTCCGGTCGACCTGATGGGCCATTCCCGTGGCGGACACATCTGCTTCCGCGTCGCGCAACGCCGGCCGGAGCTGCTGCGGCGGCTGATCCTGGCCGAACCCGGCGGCGAGCTCGATGCGAGCCTCGATCCCGACTATGCCGGCGGCCCCTCGCCGCTCCTGGCGCGCTTCACGGCCTCGGCCGAGAAGATCGCGGCCGGCGACGTCGACGGCGGTCTTGCCGTCTTCGTCGACACGCTGGAGGGCGTCGGCACCTGGCCACGGCTGCCGGCCATGGTGAAGCAGAACCTGCGCGACAACGCCATGACGCTGATCGGCCAGGTCCGCGACAATCGCCCGCCGTTCTCGAAGGTGGATGCTGCGTCGATCAAGATGCCGACGCTGTTCATCCTGGGGGCGCGGACCAAGGGGCTGCTGCCGAAGGTGCTGCATGCGCTCGCGGCGCATGTGCCGTACTCGAAGACGGCGGTCATCCCGAACGCGACGCATCCGATGTTCGAGCAGGCGCCGCAAAAATATTCCGAAGTGGTTCTCGATTTTCTGGCGGGCTGATCATGCAGACATTTCGCATCAACGGTTACGACATGGCCTATCTCGAAATCGGAGAGGGCCCGCCGCTGGTCTGCGTGCACGGCACGCTCGGGGATTTCCGCACCTGGTATTCGGTGCTTGGTCCACTGTCGCAATCGCATCGGGTGATCTCGGTGAGCCTGCGCCATTTCTTTCCCGAGCATTGGGACGCCGTCGGCGACGACTACAGAATGGCGCAGCACACAGCGGACGTAATTGCCTTCATCGAGCAGGTCAGGCCCCGGCCGGTCGATCTGATGGGGCATTCGCGCGGCGGGCACATCGCGTTTCGCGTGGCGCAGGCGCGGCCGGATCTGCTGCGCAGGCTGGTGCTGGCCGAGCCGGGCGGCGATCTGGACGCCAGCCTGCCGTTGCCCGAGGGCACGCCGGCGTATCCGCCGCTCGCCGCGCGCACCGCGCGTTCGGTCGAGATGATCCGCGCCGGCGACATCGAGGGCGCGCTGCAGAACTTCTACGAAGGTATTGAAGGCGACGGCTCGTGGCGGCGCGTGCCGGCGGCGGCAAAGCAGCAATTGCGCGACAACGCGCTGACATTCCTCGGCCAAATCAACGAGCAGCGCAGGCCCTACACGCTCGCCGACGCGCAGGCGATCAGGACGCCGACGCTGCTGATCGGCGGCGGCGCGACCACCGGCAGCCTGTCGATGATCTGGCGCGTGCTCGCCGAACATATCGCGGGCGCCAGGACGGCGGTGATTGCCAATGCCGGGCACTGGATGTTCGAGCAGGCGCCGCTGGAATATGGCGAGACGGTCACCGCGTTTCTGGCGGAGTCCACGACCAGCTAGAGAGCAATTTCTCGCGAAAACAACCCCATGCACAGTAGCCGAGCCAAGCAATATCAATGGCTTAGGGGATCCGGACATAACGCCAATAACGGTATCATAGTAGAGCTTGACGCTCCTGACCGGGCTCATCAGTCTCGATGTCGATTTCCACCGCGACAGAGATTGCGGGTCAATGGATTCCGGGTTCACGCTTCGCGTGCCCCGGAATGACAAGAAAACAGGAGGACGCCCGATGAAATTGTCCGAAGCGCAACTGGAGTTCTTCCATCGCGAGGGCTGGCTGTTTCTGCCCGAACTGTTCAGCCAGGAGGAGGTCGACTTGCTCGCGCGCGAGGCGGTCGGGATCTATGACACCAACCGGCCCGAAGTCTGGCGCGAGAAGAGCGGCGCGCCGCGCACGGCCTTTGCCGCGCATCTCTACAACGAGGCGTTCCGCATCCTGGGCGCGCATCCGCGCATGATCGATCCCGTCGTGCAGCTGTTCGGCGAACAGGTCTACATGCACCAGTTCAAGATCAACGCGAAATCGGCCTTCACCGGCGACGTCTGGCAATGGCACCAGGATTACGGCACCTGGAAGCGCGACGACGGCATGCCGGAGCCGCGCGCGATGAACATCGCGATCTTCCTCGACGAGGTGATGCCGATCAACGGGCCGTTGATGCTGGTGCCGCGCAGCCAGAACGCCGGCGATCTCGAAGCCGCTCATGATCTCGCCACCACGTCGTATCCGCTGTGGACGCTGGACGAGGCGACGGTGACGCGGCTGGTCGCGCAAGGCGGCATCGTGGCGCCGACCGGCAAAGGCGGTGGCATGCTGATGTTCCACAGCAACCTGGTGCACGGCTCTAGCGGCAACATCACGCCCTATCCGCGCAAGATCGTGTACCTGACGCTGAACGCGGTCTCGAACTACATCCGTACCCCCACGCGCCCGGAGTACATCGCGCATCGGGACTTCACCCCGATCAAGACGGTGGACGACGACGCGCTGCTGCGGCTTGCACGTGCGCCAAGGCAGGCGGCGGAGTAATCTGTCATTCCGGGGCGACGCGACGGGACCGCGCAAAGCGCGGCCCGGGAGCGTCGAGCCCGGAATCCATCGGGCTGCAGAGTCGGTGGATGAATGGATTCCGGGCTCGCGACTTCGTCGCGCCCCGGAATGACGAGCTTTGATATTTGCGCTCACTGGACATCCCCCATGAACCTCTTCCGCCTCCTCCAGGTCCGCGCCGCCGCCGGCAAGCCTGTCCGCGTCGCCCTGATCGGCGCCGGGAAATTCGGCTCGATGTTTCTGGCGCAGGTGCCGCACACGCCGGGGCTTCAGGTGCCTGTTATCGTCGACATCGACCGCGACCGCGCGCGCGAAGCCTGCCGCACCGTCGGCTGGGACGCAGATCGCATCGCCGCGACCGTCTTCACCGATGACGGCGCACGTGCGATTGCCGGCGGCGCGATGGATGTGGTGGTGGAGGCGACCGGCAATCCGGCCGTCGGCATCAGTCATGCGCGGGCGGCGATCGCGGCGGGCAAGCATATCGTGATGGTCAATGTCGAGGCCGACGCGCTGGCCGGCCCCTTGCTCGCCGAGGAAGCGCGCAAGGCCGGCGTGGTCTATTCGCTCGCCTATGGCGACCAGCCGGCGCTGACAGCGGAGATGGTCGACTGGGCGCGCGCCACCGGCTTTCGCGTCGTCGCCGCCGGCAAGGGCACGAAATATCTGCCGGCCTATCACGACGTGACGCCGGATAGCGTCTGGCAGCATTACGGTCTCACCGCGGGCGAAGCGCAGTCGGCCGGCATGAACCCGCAAATGTTCAACTCCTTCCTCGACGGCACCAAGTCGGCGATCGAGATGGCGGCGATTGCGAACGCGTGCGGGCTCGACGTGCCCGCGGACGGTCTGCTGTTTCCGCCCTGCGGCGTCGACGACCTGCCGCACATCATGCGTCCCCGCGACAAGGGCGGTGTGCTGGAACGCTCAGGCGTGGTGGAAGTGGTCTCCTCGCTCGAGCGCGACGGACGGCCGGTGTTTCGTGATCTGCGCTGGGGCGTCTATGTTGTGCTCGAGGCGCCGAACGACTACGCCGCCGATTGCTTCAGGCAATACGGCCTGAAGACCGACGCCAGCGGACGATATGCGGCGATGTACAAGCCCTATCATCTGATCGGGCTCGAGCTGAACATCTCGGTGCTGTCGGCGGCGTTGCGGGGCGAGCCGACCGGACAGCCTTACGGCTTCCGCGGCGATGTCGCCTCTGTGGCAAAACGCGATTTGCGCGCCGGCGAAATGCTGGACGGCGAAGGCGGCTACACGGTGTGGGGCAGACTGGTGCCGGCAGCTGCGAGCCTGAAAGCGAGCGCACTGCCGATTGGGCTGGCGCATCGGCTGAAGCTGAAGCACGACGTCGCCCATGGCGAGATCGTGCGCTGGAGCGATGTCGATTTCGATGCCAACAACGAGACGATCAGAACGCGGAAAGCGATGGAAGCGGCGTTTGCGAACCAGGGCCAGTTGGTGTCCTCGTAGCCGAGACTGATTGGCGCGAGTTGGGCATGTCCGCTATCCCATGCCTTGCGGGCCCCCGGCTGAATGCAAACATCTCCCGAGAGACAAATGACGAGGAGATATTCCCATGAAGGCGATCGTTGTAACGGACAAGGCCGCGGGAAAGGCCGGGATGAAGCTGGTGGAGCGGCCGGAACCGCAGGCGGCGATCAACGACGTCATCGTTCAGGTTCAGGCGTCGGGATTTGTCCCGACTGAGCTGGAGTGGCCCTCGACCTGGACCGATCGTCTCGGCCGTGGTCGAACGCCGTCGATCCCCGGGCACGAGCTGGCCGGAGTGGTCACCGCTCTCGGCTACGGCACGACCGGGCTGTCGGTGGGGCAGCGCGTGTTCGGCCTTGCCGACTGGTATCGCGACGGCACGCTGGCGGAGTATGTCGCCATGGAGGCGCGCAACCTGGCGCCGCTGCCGGGCGACGTCGACTACACGGTGGGCGCGAGCCTGCCGGTTTCGGGCCTGACCGCATGGCAAGGGCTGTTTCAACACGGCCGCCTTCAGGCGGGGCAGAGCGTGCTCGCGCACGGCGCTGCCGGCGCAGTCGGATCGATGGTGACGCAACTCGCGCGAGAGGCCGGCGCCTATGTCATCGGCACCGGACGCGCGGCCGACCGTCAGGCGGTGCTCGAGTTCGGCGCGAAGGAGTTCGTCGACCTCGACAACGACGCCCTCGAAGACGTCGGCCAAGTCGATCTGGTGTTCGACGTGATCGGCGGTGACATCCAGAAGCGGTCCGCAGGACTGATTCGAGCCGGAGGAACATTGGTGACGATCGTCGGGCCGGCCGAAGCGCGGCCCGCCAACGGCCTGGCAGTCGACTTCGTCGTCGAGTCCGATCGCGCCCAACTGAGTGAGATCGTCCAGCGGGTGCGGGATGGACGACTGCGGACGAACATCGGCAAGATCTCGAGCCTTGACGACGCCGTCGCCGCCTTGAATCCGACCGAGCGACGCAAGGGGAATACGATCGTCCGCGTTCGCCCCTGAGCGACGCCCGCCAATTGTTGCAGGCACGTCGGCGCTGTTCAGGTCGGGCGGGCTTTGAGGAACATGTCCGCTCCGAGTCCAAAAGCTGCGGTGGAGGCAAGCTCAGCTCGGCGTCCGGTTTACCGGCGACAGCCGACATCACGGCGGCTGAGGCGCTCTTCGGCTTAGGGGCCAATAACGGACCTCCCCATGATTGTGGGCAGGCCCGTTCCACTATCCCGTCGGCACAGTTCCCTTGACCGCCCAAGCCACACTCGCAAAGCTTCGCGGACCATCTGGTTGACCACACAGATAGGCTTCACGAACACTGGCCTTCACTTGCTCCGAGATGCTCTTGGTGAGTGTCGCTAAGAATGCAGCCAACGTGCCTTGGCCATTGATAAGTGGCAGCCAATAATCATCGAATTCGGCGAATTCCATTCGGATTGCGAGTGTCGCTTCAGTAACGTCTTGAAGTCCAGCATCGGCAAATGCGCCCGTCATCTCGTTGGGAAATGTCATCGGCCTGACTAGAGCGGCGCAACGCCGGGCGATGGAGTTGGGCTCGATTGCCGCAATGGTATCCCAGAAGATGCGCTGGCTGGGCATTCCTCCAAAGGTGTCCCAGACTGTGGCAGCAACAACACCACCTGGCCGTACGACACGAAACATCTCAGCAACCGCCTGCCGTGCGTTCGAGACAAAATGCAGGACCAGCATAGAGAGAGCGCGATCAAACTGGTTTTCGCGAAACGGTAATGCGCACGCATCGCCGCGCCGTGCGGCTATCCGACGGTCGGTGTTCCGCTGCGTCAGCGCCTCAACGAATTGTTCTTCGTAATCAATGGCCTCGATGCTTGAGATGTTCGCTCGATCAGGGATTAGAAACGTTAGGCTGCCTGTCCCACAGCCAACATCTATGATGCGCTCTCCATCCGCAGCACCGGCGAAATCTAGAAATAACGGAGCCAGACGCCTGCTCCATCTGCCCATATACTGGTCGTATCCGTCTGCGCCCTTAAATGAAGTTGGAAGACATATCTACCCTCGACCAATTGGTTCACAGTTCTTGAAGCAGATGCAGATTACGCGCTTCGGGCACAAGCTGTGATCGCACTGGCTGCGCGCGGCAGGTCAGCTTTGGGGCCAAAAGCTGACTCAGATGCCGACCGGGTCTCCGCTACGGGCAGCAGTCATCGTTCAATCGCCGACGGGTAGTGTCGCGAGGATACTACCCCTCGGCTGCGAATACGTAGCTGTTGCCATCCTTGGCCAGCGTGCCAACGTTCGGCATCAACCAGTGAGTACCCGAAATGGTGAGCTTGTCGGCGACCACGCGATCGAAGATCTTCCTTCGCGTTTCGACAGCCATTTGCGGATCCTGGTCGATAGAGAGCTGCCACTGGGGATTTGTCGAAATGTGTGGTGCAAGATTGACCACGTCAGCGCTGATCAGGAACTGTTCGCCGCCGGAGGTGACCAGATGCGCGACCATTCCCGGGCTATGGCCAGGCGCCTGAATGGCGTGCACGCCGGGCAGGAGTTCTGGTTCTCCCTCAAAGGTCCTGACGTTTTTCCAAGTCGCCACCGTGGCCTGAATTCGCTGGGCGAGGCCTTTGCGTGTCGGTCCGAGATCGATCGACTCGACCCCCGGGCGCGTCCACCACTTCAATTCCGCGGCGGGCACCACGATGTCGGCATCCGGGAAGACCTGCGCATCGCTCTCATTGTTCATGAGGCCATAAATGTGGTCGCCGTGGAGATGGGAGATGAGGATCGTCTTGACTGCCTTGGGGTCAAGGCCCGCCGCCGCCATGCTCTCGAATAACCGACCGTTCCCCTCACCATAAATCGGGTGACCGCCCGTACCCGAGTCGATCAGGACCACTTGATCGCGCAGCTTGAGCGCCATGACGATAAACCGCAGGGGCGCCTGATTATCGGGAAAACCGGCACCGCGCAACACGGTCTTGACCTGTTCGACGCTGACATTCCTGACCATGCCCTCCCGCAGCGGAACGTCACGCATGCCATCAATCAAAGAGAAGATTTCAATGTCGCCGACCTTGTATTTGCGGAAAGGTTGAGTGACGGACTGTTGAGCGTGAGCTGCGTCGACAAACGTGACCGGCCTGTCGAGTCCAAACGCGGCGTAAGCACCGGCTGCGCCAAGTGCCGGGTCCCGATGCGAGATATCGGACATCGTTCGGGACTCCCCGCTGACTGAATGGATCGAGCATATCAAGGGGGATGTGCACTGCACAAGGTCGGCTTTGGGTCAACAGCGGCGGTTTCGGCCGTGGGCAGTCAGGGCCGGTCTACCCTCAACTTCGGACATGACCGGGCACCGCCCGGGCGATTGCGATGGGCCAGCACCCGACAGGCTGGCGAGGAGCCTGCCGTCCGAAGGCTCGTAAGTTTTGATCGCTCAAGCTATCCTGATCATTGTCAAAGCCCGACTTGCCATTCATGGGAGAACAGCATGGCGCGTCTCGTTGCCTTATTGGTTGCTCTCTATTGCTATTTTCCGTCTGGACCTGTGTTTGCGGACGACGCATCGAAGCAGCTGGTCGGGAGTTGGAAATTGACCTCATGGACCATTCAAATTGTCGGCGGCGACGCCAGCGAACCATTTGGTCCCAACCCGAAAGGTAGAGCGCTTTTCACGCCTGACGGATATGCGGCCTTCATCATTGTGGGGGCAAATCGCAAGCCTGCAACAAACAACGACGAGACGGCGGCGCTCCTCAAGTCGTTGAATGTCTACACCGGAAAATTCACCATCGACGGAGACAAGTTCACGACCAAAGTCGACATTTCGGGCAACGAGCTCCTCAGCGGGCAGGATCAGGTGAGATTTTTCAAGCTAGACGGTGACCGGCTGAGCATCCGAACCGCTGAACAAGTCAGCTCCGTGGGCATCTATCAGGGTAAGAAAGTCGTCGGCACTCTCGCTTGGGAACGCGAACCTTGAGGGGGCCTGTGCATTTTGGCTCATTGCCCATTCGACAAACCACGCACTTTGAGCCGTGATCAGGTCTTTGCGCCCGAAGGCAATTCAAACTCGTCGCCCTCCGGGGCGGTCGGCGACCACCAGTGGGGATGAACCTCTTGCCAAAATTCTGGTTGAGAAGAGCTCGAAAGATCGTTCATCGCATAAGCCCTTTCACGCGGCGCGATCATGCAAAAAAGAACAATCAAGGTTACCCAGCGCGCACGAACGGTTGAGCCCTGCGCGACACCCATCACCTTCGCTGCTGCGCTAAAAATCACGATCACGTTCCCTGTCCCTTGCTCTCCACCTCTGCCACCGGCTGCATTGGGATCGCGGCGTCGGCTTTGCGCTTGGCCAGTTGCCAAAACAATGGGGACAGGTCGTAACATGGGACGCAACAGAGTTTTCAGAAGAACGAACCGCTTTGGGTCAATCGTCTCAGTTTCGGCGATCAGCCGCGCAGTTCCGGGCCTCCTCGATGAGCGGACATCGTCAGCATCGGCGGACAGCCACGGCGCAAAGACAACAGCCGCCCAAAGGCGGCTATTCTCTCCGATCCAAGGAACTTGGAGGCAACTCTAGCCGCCCGTGACCAAGAACGTTGTCACGCAGCGAGCCAATGTCCCTTGTGAATATCGAACTTCACGACGCCGTCGTCACGCATCTTCAGCAGGAGCGATTGGCAGTCGTCCTGATTCTTTATGTTCACGCGCTTCATGATTTCGAAAGCCTTCAGAGGCTTTTCGCGAAGCGCAATTAGAATCTTTTCTCGATCAGTCATTGGAGTTCCTAACATCAGCCTCGGCGACGGTACGCGTTGTGCAGATCGTCTGCAACGGGCGCGTTCGCCTGATGAGGTTCGTTCCGGGTCAGAAGCGACCTTTCCGCATGGCGCTCACTTACCGTTGAGCACCGGCAGTAGACATCACCCACGCCGGTCGGGAGGTCCGAGATGGGCCAAACGGAGTTCGCGGTACCAGCTTAACAATGGGTCAAGCGAGGGATGTCTGCAGTCCTGAACTTACGCTGCGGATAGACTGACACAACCTGCTACATTAGCCCTGTTGCGAAGACGAGGCGAGGTAAAATGGGCACACGAGCCGGAGCATGTCTTGGGTTAGCCGTATTGGTTACGTGCGTTTGCACGAACGCCGTCACGATGGCACAAGAGTTGGTCAGGTTCGACAGTGCTCCAGTCCGCCTTGGCCAGCTCCAGCAGCGCTTGGCGCGCGAGCGTGGCGAAGCCCCGAAGGCGGCGGAGACGATCGAGGGCTACCTCGCGAAGCCTGAGGGCGACGGCCCATTCGCCGCCATTGTGTCTCTCCATGGATGCGATGGACTTTCGAGAGATGACCGAAAGTCCATCGCTCAATCCGTGACCGGTTTGGGGTATGTGTCACTTGCAGTCGATAGCTTTGCGACCCGTGGCATCAAGGACGCCTGCACCAAACCGATGCCTGCCCTGATGCTTGCCCGCCAAGCTGATGCCTTAGGCGCTCTATCCTATCTTTCCAAACTTCCTTTTGTCGATCCTCAACGTATCGCTGTCCTTGGAGGATCGATGGGTGGAACGGTTGCGCTGGAATTAGCGTCGTCCCACCACGTGGAAACATTCGACGCTCCTCGGGATCTGAAGTTCAAGGCCGCGGTGGCCTATTTTCCGGGGTGCGGCTTTGCTTCCGAGGAACTCATCGTTCCCACTTTAATCCTGATCGGCGAACTCGACGACTGGTTGCCTGCGAGGGACTGCGAACTTTGGATGAAGCGGCGAGCCGACAGGGGCGCGCCGGTTAAGCTGGTCGTCTATCCCGGTGCCTATCACGCCTTTAGCGTTCCGGCTTTCGCCGACGGCAGGGAAATGTACGGGCACTGGCTCAAGTACGATGCGGAAGCGGCCAGGAAGGCAATCATGGAGACGCAGAGTTTCCTCTCTGCTCAATTCTCCCGTTGAGTGACAGCAAAGCGAATGCCCCATACGCGCTTGGAGCAGCTTCCGGTTGGTGCCGGAAGCAGACCTCGCAGCTCATTTGGCTTTTGGTGGCGTCACCCGAACTGCGCGACCACGGCCGACCACAGATGCCAGATTTCGGGAGACTTTTCATCGACGGCGGTCTGCACCATGACCAGCTTGGAGGGCGGATCAACGAGGATGCGCTGCCCGAGGTAACCCAACAGTGCGAATTGCCGTCTGCTGCCGGGAAACAGGTAGACCTGATAGCCGTAGCCGAACCCTCCCTCGGCCTTTGCCAGATACGTCTCCGAGGCGCGCACCGTGGTCGCATCAATCACCCACTGTGCAGGTATGATCTGTTTGCCCTCCCACTCTCCGTCGTGGGCCAGCAGACGGGCGAGTCGCGCGTAGTCGCGCAGTACCGCATTGAAGAACCCGTGCGCTACCTCACCGCCTTCCGCATCAATCAGCCATTTGGCGTCCGCTTCCGTGCCGATCGGCTGCCAGACTTTTTCCTGGAGATAGCCACACATTGATTGACCGGTCGCGTAACGCAGCACGAGACCAAGCACATCCGTTTCGATGCTGGCGTAATGGAACCGCGTCCCCGGCGGCGCGATCCGTTGGTTGAATTGCGCGATACTCGCGACGGTGCCTCTTTGGGAAAACCAGTGCTTGCGCACCATGTCGCCCCACAGGCGATCGAGGTCGTCTCCGCTGCCTTTCGCTTCGTCGTTCTCTTCACCGAATTTCACGCCAGACGACATGTGCAGCAGCGCGCGGATCGGCGTTGCACCGTATTCCGTGCCTTTCAAGCCGGGAACATAGGTCCCCGCAGCATCGTCGATCGACTTGATCGCGCCTTCCGCGGTCGCGATCCCTATCAGCATGCCGGTGATCGATTTTGCCATCGACTGCGACATCAGCCGGTCTCGATCGCTGCGGCCGTACTGATAGCGCTCAACCAGAATCCGGTCGTCCTTGGCGATCAACAGGCCCGTCACCGGATTGCGCGCCAGATAATCCGCAAGCGAAGCACGGTTTCCCTTGTACTGGTAGCTGACATCCGCCGGCGTTCGCTTGAATGGCCAGGCCGTGGCCGCGCGATCGACGCGACGGGTCGGGAATATCTCATCATAGTGACTGAATGCGCCGACGCGGTATTTTGGCGAGGCCGGATTGCCGGGCTGGTAGATCCGCCACCGGTCCTTGATCGGGTAGTTCTCGCCCGCGCCGTAAAGTTCGGCGTCCGGGCCATCAGCGAAAAAGGACGGACCGCCACCGAATTCCGCAGCCCAACTCCATTTCGCCGATGCCGCAACGCAGGTTGCCACAAGTCCGGTCAAGACAGAGCGTCGCGAGAGTGCTTTCCCGGCGCCGGTATCGGACTTTGAAGGACTTCTCATCGCTCGCACCCTCCATATCCCGCCGCCGAGCGTACGCGATGTCGTGCCGAGCGACCAAGCATCGGATGTCCGCTTGGAGTCAAAACCAGCGGTAGGCCTTGGCTCAGCCCATACCCGGTTTGCCCCAGCGAGCCGACATGGCAGGGGTTCGAGCGAGCTTCGGCCAAGGGCTCACTTCCGGACTCATGCATTGACTTAGTGCCAAAGTCGAAGTGTCAGGTTGTCTGTGATCGTCGCGTGATTTGCACGCCCAACGCTTCGGTCAGGAAGGCGCACTGCCCCGCGCTCGCTTCCTCGAAAATCTCGCTTGGATGGTACAGCAAGCCGAAATGACCGCCATCGATATCAGCCCACTGCTTACGGCAGCGCATCAGCCCAAAGACGGCCCTCGTTACGTCGGGATTGCAGTGAATCATCTCGTCGTCGCGACCGGCCATGAGCAGGGTCGGCCCGCGAATGAACGGCGCCGCCAGATAGGCGCTGAACGGCACCACCGTCGGTGGAATGACGCGAATGACACGGTTCTCCCACAATGTGCCATGCCGGCCGCCATAGTCGATGAACCAGCGGTAGGCCTGGATCGGCTTCAGCAGGGAGGGCGCGCCGATTTGATCGGCTGACACGACCGGTAGTGGTCCGGTCGTGGTTTCAGGCGTGCCGGTGATGTCGCCGCCGTCAAAGATCGTTTGCATGGTCTGGAAATGCCACTCGTCCGGCGGAAGCTTGGGCATTTCCATGCCGCAGGCCGGACATTGCACGGCGACCGCCGCATACCTCGGGTCGAGCGCGCCGACCGCCAGCGCAATCATGCCAGAACAACTATCGTCCCAGGCGGCGATCCTCTCGCTGTGGACGTCGGCGCGCGTGAGCAGATAATTCATGGCGTCGCGATAGCCGCGCGCCTGGAGCCACGGGTTGATCAGCTGACGCGGCTCGCCGCCGCTCAGCCCGAAATTGCGATGATCGTAGAGCAGCACAGCGAGGCCGGCGCGACAGAACACCTCGGCATAGCGATCGAGGCACATGGTGATGGTCGCTGTGGTGCCATGCGTCATCACTACGGTGGACCAAGGCGCCGCCGCCTGCGCAGGGCGGTAGAAGCGCCCGCGCAATGTCGCGCCTTGGGAAGGAAATTCCACGACCTCAAACATCGTGCCCCTCACCGGCTCGTGCCAAAGCCGGATCCTAGTGCGCCGACACTGCCGTGGCTACTGTCAGACGACGGTGCCACGTCCGAGTTGGGTCAACCGCGGAAATCGTCGGTTAATTCGATCACTTCGTCGGCCCTGTCAAAAGGCAACCCTCATTTTGGCGGGGCGCGACGGGTTTTTTTAGCCGGCTTGCTCTGCCGTGGTGGATGCCGTTTCAACTTGCGCAGGGCCTTGGCCTCGATTTGCCGGATGCGCTCGGGGGTTACCGAGATCTCCCGGCCGATTTCGTCCGACGTGTGCTCGGTGGCGCCGATCCCGAACCGCATGCGGAGCACGCGCTCTTCGCGCGGTGTCAATGGCCCGGTTATCTGGATTTTTTCCCTCAACATCCCATGCTCGCTCAGGAGCCAGACCGCGGGACTTTCTGTTTCCCGGAACATCGCAGCCAGCAGATCCACGCCGTTGGTCTCGCGTTTCAGGCTACGGACAGCCGCAAGGTGAACAACGCGCCGGAATGCGACAGTCGGAGTGGTCCGGCCTTCGTCGCCACTCATCACCCAGGTCTTTAGCTTCTCGTCGATGTAAGTCGTTGCGGCCTGCCTGAGCTCTGCAAGATCGACCTCGGCTGCCTTGATCGCGACCGAAGCATCGGGATCATCGAGCAGTGCGAGCAGCAGATGTTCAAGAGTCGCGTATTCGTGGTTTCGCTGCTCCGCGTGGGCAAGAGCCCTCTTCAACGTCAGGTTAAGTTCGGACGTAAAGCCCGAGGGCCACGTGACATTCGCAGGCTGCCTCTCAGCCGGCCTTGTATTGGTGGCAGGTGCTCCCCGAATTGCGGCAGCAAGCCTATTCCAATCCGGCAACCCGAATATCTGTGCAATGAGTTCAAGGCTTTGGCCGAGGGTGACGTTCGTGCCCCTGGAGGCGAGCGAGGCACGCAGTGTATGTGCCATAACTTTGGCATCACGATAATCGCGCATGGCTATTCCTTTGCTTCGACGCAACGGGAGATGCCAGTGCTTGCGTTGCTGGCCCGTTGCTCGGCAAAGGGCGCCGCACGATGCTGCGATACGTTCACCATACCCCGAAAGGTGCAAGCGGCAGGTCGTATCCACCCAGCGAAAATATGCGCAGCCGCCAAACTCTTGTCAACAACGGCACGGCGGGCTCTGCTTCGGGTCACAAGCGCTCCTCCATCAACCACTTCATTGTCATCGGCTTGCTGGATCGGCTCGACCCCAATCACACGGAGCGCACCCCGGCACTCAAATTCCCATCGCTCACCCCGACATCCGTTGCGCGATCATCTCGATCGCGACTCACCCTCAGATAGCTTTGCCTCTTCCAAATTGCCGGTACGGGAATGTTGTGATACAACCCTTGGCTGTCGGGGCGGCTGTTCCGTCCCGGATCTGGGGAGGTACCTTATGAGATTCTCGTTAGGCTTCGCCGTGCCGTCAGTCGTCGTGACCTTGTCAACCGCCTTGCTGTGCAGCAGCGCGGCAATGTCACAACCCACACCAAACTCGTCACTTCCCGCCGTCTCGGTCGAAGCGCCGAAGGAAAGAGCTACGGTAGTGCCGAGGCAGGGGCCAACGACCGTGACATCTCATCGGGCATCTCATCGGGCAACCGGTTTGTCAGCCGCTCAAAACCCGGTGTTCGCACCGAACACGGTGTTGGGCAGGATTGCCAGGCTGGAGAAATCCGCCAGCAGCTGCAACGGTGGTTGCGAAACGAGTTACAGGGTCGGCAACGCTCCCTGGGTCGGATGTAGCTATAGTGGCGGGGAGCCTTTTACCCATAGTGTCTCGCCGACGTGCCGAGATACACTCAGCTACAACACCTACGCGCAGTGCGTAGAGACCAAGAGTTTGCTTGGCGCGACCCCTAGAGAAACTCGATGGCTTTGCACCAGCCTGCTGGCTGGTGGCAAGTTGCCCGGCGAAAAGCAGGTCGCCGACGCCAGGCAATCGGGCCGCCGCTGATCCACGCGTCCCGACGGCTATGTCCTGAACACGGATAGCATGGCTCGAAAGCTTCGAGCCATGCGGAATGCCGCTTAGGGCCGACAGGTAGCATTTGCAACCGGACGATCAGAAGCACATCGATGCGCCGATCGGCTGCGGACGAGAAGCGCCTATCCGGATCTTCTCGCAGGACCTCGAGGCCTTGCATCCAGCTATCGTTCGAGCCAGAAAAGCATTGGAGGTTCGCCAATGCTGCTCGAAACCGGGGTCCGAGGTGGCGCATTGGCGCTGCTTGGCCTGCTTGCGATCATTGGTCTTCCTGGCACGCTCCGATCGCCGATCGGTCGCGCCACGCTGCTATTCGACCTCTGCGTCATAGCGTTCCTCATCGAAACGGCTCCCGGACTGCACGAGGATCTCGTCTGGTGGGTCATTCCACTGCGGATTCTCAGCAACTCAATCGCAGGCGTTTTCGTTGCGTGGGCCGAGACAGTATTCGGGGACGCTTCTCAGTCGACGCGATGGAGGTGGGCGGTCTTCGCTGCTCTCCTGCCGCTCGCAGGCGTGGCAACCTTGTCCGGCTCGAGCTTGGCGTGGGATGCGACGCATGCCGCGACGCTCATCGTGGCCGTGGTCGAAACCGGCCGGGTGCTTGCAGGACGCAAAGCAGACCTGGTGGAGGGGCGACGCCGCTTTCGGATCATTTTCGCCTGCGCTGTGGGTCTGGTCATCCTGGCAACAACAATGCTCGATGCAGCCGGCGTTCGCTGGCTGCCCGGTCTTTCGGCCGTGCTGGGCTTGGCGATGGTCGCCGCGTTGATGCGTCTGCGTGCTGTCATGCCTGAGCCAACGCTCGAACCGGCGCCGGGCGCGCAAGAGGGCCTTACCATCGCCGTCGCGGCAACGGACATGAGCGCCGAGGAGCGCCAATTGACGGAGCGGCTACGGCGGGCGATGGAGCAGGATCGCACCTACCGCGACCCAGAGCTCTCGGTGGATCGACTGGCCGAGCAATTGGGAGTCCCTGAATATCGCCTTCGGAGGACGATCAACCAGCGCCTCGGCTATCGGAACTTCACTGATTTCATCAACGAGCACAGGTTGAAAGAGGCGCGGGAGGCGTTGTCCGACCCTGCGCAATCGCGCGTCCCGGTCCTCACCATCGCCCTGGACGCCGGCTGGGGATCGATCGGTCCGTTCAATCGCGCGTTCAAGAGGCAAACTGGCCAAACGCCCACCGAATTTCGCCGTCGCACACTGGCCGATTTCGCAATCGGCCATGTTTTGCCGGATTCAGCCAGGCCGGACGCGACTTCCGGCAAGACCCCGACCTCGGCATGAGGCCTGATCCAGGCGCAAGCCGGAGGACAGGTCATGCCTGGAGAGAGGCCGAGTCATCGGCTTTTATATATCGACAACCTGCGTTGGTCGGCGATCAGCATGGTGATCGTCATGCACGCCGCCGTGACCTACTCGCCTTTTGGCGAGTGGTACTACCGCGAGCATCCCGAACTGAGTATCGGAGTGAAGATTGCCTTCGCTGCCTATCAATCCTTCCAGCACGCGGTGGCAATGGGTTTGCTCTTCGGCATAGCAGGCTTCTTTTCGGCCGGCGCCGTTGCACGCAATGGCGTGGGCAGCTTCATCCGCGAGCGGCTGCGGAGACTTGGCCTGCCCTTGCTGCTCTATCTGACCGTGATTGGTCCGCTGACCGAACATTTCGTCGCAGGGTCGTGGCGATCGAACCCGCCGCGCACGTTCGTCGAGGACTGGTGGCTGCACCTCCGTTCAGGGGAGCTATTCGACGGCTCGGGTCCCCTCTGGTTCTGCCTTGTGCTTCTCCTGTTCTCGGCCGCCTACGCCGTGGTGTGCCGGGCGCGCCCGCTACAGTTCGCTCCGCGCCATCCTCCTTCGGCAGGGGCTGTGTTGGGTTACGCGGCCTTGATTGCCATCGTGACCTTCGTCGTCGGCGCGATTTTTCCGAACGCGAGGACTGTTCTCAACGTCGATGTCCACGACTTTCCGCAATACCCGCTGATGTATGTGGCCGGAATTGCAGCATGGAAAGGTGACTGGCTGCGCCAGATCCCATCATCTGCCGGACGACGTTGGTTGTGGAGCGGGCTTTGGGTCGGGGCTGCGCTGTGGATCGTGCTGGTCGCTGCAGGCGGAGCCATGAGCGGCGACGTCTCGTCCTATGGCGGCGGTTGGCACTGGCAGGCTGCCGGCATGGACGCCTGGCGCTCATTCACCTGTCTTGCTCTCTCGTTGGGGGCAATCGTCCTCTACAGAGACCGCTTTGACCGCCAAGGACCCGTCGCTCGCTTCCTCACGCGCAATGCGTTCGGCGTCTACGTCTTGCACGCGCCGATCCTGGTCGCGATTACGCGTCTGCTGCATTTTTTACCTGCTTCCACTGGCCTCAAATTCGCGCTCGCCAGCCTGGGCGGCATCCTGGCAAGCTTTCTCATTGTCGGATTTGTGGCCCAGCGAACACCGGGTTTGCGCGCAGTTCTCTGACCGTCAGCGATGGATGACAAGCGGTGGTCGAGCGCAGGACGGCTATGGCCGCGGCCGTGCGCCGGCATGTGGAAGCCTACGATATGCTCGCCAAAACGATTTCGCGCAGCACGCGCGTCGGCGGAATCGACTGATCTTCGGCGTCGTAATTTCCGGCCGTCAAAGCGATGACGAGCTGCAACGCCGGAATAATGTATAGCCGCTGGCCGCCTTCCCCCTGCGCCATCCACATGCGCTCGAGCCGGCCGGGCGCCCATCCCTTCGGCTTGCCGAAAGCTATATCGAGAAGAAACCATTGGTAGCCGTAACGGCGAAGCTCGTCGCAACTGACGACCGGTGTCGTGCAACGCTTGATCCATTCCGACGGAACGATCTGCCGGCCATCGAGCTGCCCTCCGGCGAGCATCAACGTGCCGATCCGTGAGAGATCGCGCACCGACATTCGCGCGCCTGACGCAGCGAACGGTTCGCCATCAGGCCCGGAGGCCCATTCGGTCGGCCCCATGCCGAGCGGATCGAAAAGTGACTCACGTGCAAATTCATGCAGTGACTTGCCCGAACCCTTTGCGATCAAGCGGGCCAGCAAGGCGGTCGCTCCGCCACAATAGACCCAGTGGGTACCGGGCGCGTCGAGCATCGGCCGCTCCAATATGTAGCGATAGCGGTCGGGAGCGTTGTCCATGGCGATTTCGCTATTGCGAGGATCGGCATACGACAAGCTGGTCTCATCCCAATCCGATCCCAGGGTCATGGAGAGCGGGAATCCGGAAAGCAAGCTCGCCTCGGGCGCGGGGACCTTGCCTTGCTGGAGAGCGATCCCATACAGCAAGGCCACGATGCTTTTCGAGCAGGATCGCAGATCATGCATCGTCTCCGCCGCAAACTTGACCATCCCGAGATCGCCGACGCCTCTCTGCCGATCTTGACCTTCGAAATAGCGCTCGATGATCAGCTTTCCGTTCTGGAGCACAACAAGACCGTGGATATTCCACAGACGCCGCTCGGCAATGGCTTGATCGAGCCTTCGGCTCACCTCGGCGGCGAATCTGTCGGAAGCAAACGTAGCCTGTTGCTGCCCCGGAGCCGGCATGATCGGCAAGCCCAGAGCTGCTCCTCCGAGTCCTGAAAGTATCTGGCGACGATTTGGCACAGTCGAAACCCCTCATCCGGGACATGCCGCTTTATACCGAAGGGACAGCTTGCGGTGAAGGTCGGGTAGGGGTCATAGGAATACACCGCTCACGCGCCAGGGCACGAGAGCCGGCGGCACGGCCATGGGACCTCGACGTTGCGGCGGCCGGGTGTGACGATCAGCTCTTCGAAGCGCTCTGTGCCCACGCCAGAGATGCCGCAGTCAGCGGCACCGCGTCGCTGACTTCTATCACCGGGACGACGTTGACCTCGTTCCAGAAATTGTACTTCGAGACGAACGAGACGATCACCTTGGGATCGCTGGTCTCGACAAAAACGTAACCTCCATTGCCAGCGAGGTTCGACAGGAAGGCGTGGACCGTCAAACCATCCTCCGGCTTCCATTTGCTGAAGGCGGCCAATAGAGCGCCAGCGCCGGCAAAGTTTTCGGCATGAGTGAGCCCGGCGGTGCGGATTGTATATTCAATCATGTACCTCACGAAAATCTCCCTTTCAAAAATGAAACAGCTTGCCGGAGTTGCGTTGCGCTCCTTGGCTGCACGCCGCGGGGCATCAGCTGGCGGCAGGCCGATCAGACTGCCGCCAACCTTGAATTCAACTCGTCGACGTCAGGTCGCGCCGTCGACCGTCCGTCTCAACTGCCGGGCGGGGAGTACTTTCCCCGAAGCTGGCTTGCAGTTTGTCGGACCTTGCCGATCTCGTCCTGTGTCCAAAGCCTGATGAGGCTGACATTATGAATGGCGCCGGAGGCGACCACCGTGCCAGAAATCGCCGGTGCTGCACTGGGGTCAGGGACATCGAAGATGACCAGGACGCCCGGGCCTTCAGCAGCGGTGCTATACATCGATATCAGTTTTCCGCCGGCGGCTTCGATCAGGTTCTTGGCCGCTTCGTACCGATTGGTTTTGGGATTTTCCATGATGCTGTTGAGAGATCTTGGTGTGTATTGCCCTGTCATACAGAAATGCATGGTGACTTCCTCCTATCGGGGAATGTTCGAAAATTGAGACGTAAGATTTGCTTCGGGCTCAACAAAAACAGGCGGCTAAAGCCGTGTTGAGCGAAAGACCATAGGCCCTGCCGTGGGCAATATACCGCTCAGACTGGACGGGCGTTCGGCATGACCCGCTGGCGGCTGGTTGTTAGGCTACATCAATTATGGTCGTGCGGAAAAGATATTCTGATGCGTCAGTCATGGGCTGGCGCGACCACGCGGGGCGATGATGCCGGCAGCCGCACTAGGGATAGTCTACTCATCATTCTCAATGAGAGAGGTCGCCTTACTTTATCTTTTCGGGGGGACGTCCAAGACGTGCGCCAGAGCTTGATAGCCGGCGGTGATCGCGCTCTCGCGCGATTGAGACGATGGGACCATTGAAAAGTTCAGGACAAAATACGCCCGGGCGGCAGTTGGTGAAGGGCTATCGCTGACCAAAAGCTGCCACGGCTGGGCGTGCCAGAAGTGCCCGGCCATGCCCTCGCGCAACACGCCGCCCGCCAGCTGAATGGCCTCGATCCGCGCCTCCGCGATGCCGGGTAGCTCCACCCCGGTTTCATCGGTCACGGCAGTTCCGTCCAGAATATGGAAATGGTAACGCGGCATGTGGCGCTCCGATCTAAGGCGGGAGCGCAGTTGCGTCTCTCTGTCACCGGCAACGGCCTGAGGTCTGTCACGGCGATGGGTCGGCAACACGCGGCAAGCTGCGAGGTTCCTGTTCAGAGAAGCTCTCGCCGTGACTTTCTTAGTTCTCCCGCTTGCGCGCTTTGCGTCACCATTGCTTCCTGGGTGATGGGTCCTGGCTTTCGCCAGGACGACACCGTTGTGAGCAATACGCGGGGCGGCGCGACGCAAGAACACTCTCAGTTCTGGTCGTCGCCGAGGGCTGCGACCAGCTTGTCGTAATACTTGCCGACGAGATCGATATTGCCCTTGTTCTCGACCGCAGGCGCCGGCGTCTTCAGCGCTTCGTTGAGCTCGTCGAGCGCTTCCTTCTTGTCCTTGGCCGGCATCTTCTTGTCGGCCTGGACTTGTGCGATCTGGCTTTTGAGCACCGCTTCGCTGCCGACATATTTCTTGGACGCGGGATCGAAGCC